>JBDSRF010000232.1:0-14211 GCA_039929445.1 Arachnia sp.
ATCCGAGACCCAACAGTCCCAGCGCGACCATGGTGAGCCCCGCGCCCGCCGACGCCGCCGCGTAGCCGGTGGTCACGGCGCCGGCCAGCAGCACAAGCGCCACCACCGACACGGGGACGGCACCGACCCGGTCGACGGCCCATCCGAAGACGGGGCTCAGCGCGTACATGCCCAGGATGTGCACGCTGATGGTGAGTCCAACGAGCTCGAGCGAGTCGCCGTGATTGCCCATGTGCACCGGCGTCATGACCATCACCATCACCATCACGGCGTGCGCGACGGCGATCAGCACCACGGCGAACAGGGCGGCCGGATGCCCGGCGGCCCACCGCACCGCCGCGGCTGCCCCCACGGGCGGCAGCGCGTCGGTGTCCCCGCTCTCGCTCTCGGCGTCCGGTTGCGGGGCTGCGGGGCGGAAGAACAGGGCCAGCACGGTCGCGGCCGACGCGAAAGCCAGCACCGAGAACAGGAAGGGGCCGGCGTAGGGTGCCAGTCCCAGGCCCGCGCCGAACCTGTTGCCCGGCGCCGCAAGGTTGGGGCCGGTCACAGCCCCGATGGTGGTGGCCCACAACACAATGGACATGGCACGCGCCCGGGCGGCGGGCGACACGTTCTCGGCGCCCGCGTAGCGGCTCTGGAGGTTGGCGGCCTGGGCGACGCCGAAGAGGCTCATCCCCAGCAGCAGCACGATGATCTGGCTGCTCAGGGCAGCGGCGACGATCAACAGAGCACCCACGGTGGCCAGAGCGTAGCCGCGACTGAGCGAGACCCGTCGGCCGCGGCGCGCGGCGACACCTGCCAGCGGTACGGCCGCGACCGCTGCGCCCAGCGTGCTGCAGGCCTGTGCGAACCCGGCCATCGACGTCCCGCCCAGGCTCTGCGCCAGGAGTCCACCGACGGCGAATCCGGACGCGACCCCCACACCGCCGAGGAGGTTGCTCACGATCAGCACGCCGATGCTGCGTCCGTACCGGTGGGTCATGTCGTTCCTCTCGGTCGCTGAATCAGGGTGCGAAGGACATGCTGCCACGACGTGACGAAACAGGCGCTGTGGGGGTCCACACTCCAGCGAGATTCCATCAGCCCACGAGCGGCATGTCAGAAAATACTTGACATAGTGGAAAGTACTTGTTTAAGCTGATGGAGAACCCAACACTGGAGGAAAGATGATGAATTCAATCAGCCCCGAAGAGGCTCGCCAGCAACTCCTGGAAGCAACTGATCGGGCCGCGGTGTCCCGCAGCGATGCGGCGATCGGGGCGGCCGTCACCGGCGGACTGGGCGTCCTGCTCGCCGTCACGCTGACTGCGGTCACTTTCTGGCGCGGCAGCGCCGTCGGACTCATCGTCAGCATGGGCGTCTACGTGGTGGCGCTCTCGCTGTTGATGTGGTGGCAGTTCAGCAAGTTCCGCATCTACGACAGGAACTGGCGCCGCCTGTACCTGTGGGGCTTCGGCCTGTCGATGGTGCTCTACTCTGTCGGCATCTTCTGGGGGGCGTTCGCGTTCCCGGGATGGAGCATCTTCGCGCCGTACTGCGTGCTCGTGGCCGTGCCCGGGCTCGTGGCCGCCGCACGGATGATGCGGAAATGACAACCCGGCCGGACTCCCATCCCCGGCACCGACTGGACGAGGTGATGCATGCGCCGGTCCGGTTCAGCATCGTGGCCACACTCGCCGGGGCCGACAACGCCGAGTTCAGCTTTGTCCGCGACACCATCGAGGTCTCCGATTCGGTGCTGTCCAAGCAGGTCAGCACGCTGGAGTCCGCTGGCTACGTCAAGGTCAAGAAGGGCTACGTCGGCAAACGCCCGAGGACCTGGCTCTCACTGACGCCGAGCGGTCGTTCAGCCTTCGAGCGCCACCTCGGGGCGCTCCGGGAGATCGCCAACTCCTGACGGCAGCGTCCCGGGCCGGGGAGTCGTTCGGGGGCTCAGGCGTCGTCCGACGGCGACGGCCGGGTCTCGCCGATCAGTGCCCGACGGTTGCGGCCCGACGCCACCCAGCGGGCCAGGCCGCCGTGTTCCGCCAGCAACTCAAGGCGGTTCCGGGTGCGCTCCAGCAAGCCGTTGGGCACGGCCAGCACCATGTGGTCGCCCGACTTCAGCCGCATCCGGTCCTCGGCCACCAGGATCTCCTTGCCACGGATCAGCATGGACAGCACGGCGCCGCGGGGAAGCCGGAGGTCGGAGACGTACATACCGACCAGCTTCGTCTTCTCCGGCACCTCGAACTGCAGCATCGAGGCATTGAGGCCCTCCATGGGTGAGGAATCGAAGCGCACGGCTGTGGGCGAGAGTTCCTCCGTCACACCCGCCAGCTTCGCCGCCCGCTTCAGGGTTGGGCCCTGGAGCAGGGTGAAGGTCACCACCAGCACGAAGATGATGTGGAACATCTGTTTGGCACCGGGGAGGTTCTGGGTCAACGGGATGGTGGCCAGCATGATGGGCACCGCTCCGCGCAAACCGGCCCAGGACGTGAACACCTGCTCTCGCCAGGGCACCTTGAACGGCGTCATGCATAAGAACACCGACAGGGGCCGCGCCACGAACGTCAGCGCCGAGCCGATCACCAGTGCCGGGATGATGGCCGCCGGCAGCAGCGACGGCGACGCCAGCAGCCCCAGCATCACGAACAGCCCGATCTGCGCAAGCCAGCCGAGCGCCTCGGTGAAGCCCTCCGTCGCCTTGTGGTGCGGCAGGACCTGGTTCCCGAGGAACAGCCCCGCCGCGTAGGCGGCGAGAAGGCCGGAGGTGCCGGCGATACCCCCCACCGCGAACGCGACCATGGCGATGGCCAGCGTCGCCAGCGGGTACAGGCCGGCCGATGGGAGGGACACCCGCTGCAGGATCACCTGACCGATGCGGGCGATCACGAGGCCTATGAGTGCGCCACCCACGAGTTGGTAGAGCCCCGTGCCGAGCATGGCCATGATGGACCCCTGCCCCCAAGCGTCGGAGACGACGACGGTGACGAGGATGATGGCGGGCGGGTCGTTGAAGCCGGACTCGCCCTCCAGGGTGGTGCGCACCCGGGCATTGATGGGAAGGCTTCGCAGGACCGCGAACACGGCGGCCGCGTCGGTGGAGGACACCATGGCTGAGAGCAGGATGGCGGTGCGCAGGTCGATGCCCAGCAGCAGTATCGCCAGGGTTGACGTGATGGTGACCGACAAAAGCACACCCACCGTCGCCATCAGGCCGGAGCGCAGCGCCACCGGTTTGAGGTCGGACCAGTTGGTGGTGAACCCGCCGTCGATGAGCAGGATGGCCAGCATGACCGTGGCCAGGTTGTAGGCCATCTGGCCGTCGTCGAACCGGATCCCGACGCCGGCCTCGCCGAGAAGCAGCCCGATGCCGAGGTAGAGCAGCAGACCCGGCATTCCGCTGCGCGAGGAGATGCGGACGGCCGCGACACCGGCCAGCAGCACGCCACATGCGCTGAGGACCAACAGGTTCAGCTGCTCGAGGCTCACGGGTGCAACACCCGCCAGCAGCCGGGGGGCGGCAGCGACGCCACCGCCCCGTGCACGACGGCCGGGGCCAGGCGCACGGGGAGGGGAGTCATACGGCCCATTATGTCGTCACGGCAGCACTGAACTGCGACTGGTAGAGGTCGTGGTAGGCGCCCCCGGCCGCCAGCAGCTCGTCGTGAGTGCCCTGCTCCACGATGGCGCCCTGCTCCATGACCAGGATCAGGTCGGCGTCGCGGATGGTGGACAGGCGGTGCGCGATGACGAACGACGTCCGTCCGTGGCGCAGCGCCGACATGGCCTGCTGCACGAGCAGCTCCGTGCGCGTGTCAACCGAACTGGTGGCCTCGTCGAGGATCAGCAGGGCGGGGTCCGCCAGGAACGCCCGGGCGATGGTGATGAGCTGCTTCTCACCGGCCGAGATGTTGGAGCCCTCCTCGTCGATGATGGTGTCGTAGCCCTCGGGGAGGGAGTGGACGAACCGGTCGACGAAGGTGGCCGTGGCGGCCGCGACGATGTCCTCCTCCGACGCGCCGGGGCGGCCGTAGGCGATGTTGTCGCGGATGGTGCCGCCGAACAGCCACGTGTCCTGCAGCACCATGCCGATGTTGCGTCGGACGTGGGAGCGGGGAACGGTCGCGATGTCGACGCCGTCCATGATGATCGACCCGCCCTCGAGGTCGTAGAACCGCATCAGCAAGTTGACGAGCGTTGTCTTGCCGGCACCCGTGGGTCCCACGATGGCGATGGTCTGGCCGGGCTTCGCTTCCAGGCTCAGGTCGTCGATGAGCCTGGTTTCCGGCGAGTAGCGGAAGTCGACGTCGCGGAACATGACGTGCCCGTCCACGGTGTGCAGCTCGCCGTTGGGCTCAGGTGTCATCTCCTCGGCGTCCAGCACCTCGAAGACCCGCTCGGCCGAGGCCACGCCGGACTGCATGAGGTTGGCCATGGAGGCCACCTGGGTGAGTGGCTGCGTGAACTGGCGTGAGTACTGGATGAACGCCTGCACGTCACCGATGGACATGGTGCCCGTGGCCACCCGAAGACCACCGATGACGGCGATGAGCACGTAGTTGAGGTTGCCGACCAGCATCATGATGGGCATCATCAGGCCGGAGATGAACTGCGACCCGAAGGCGGCCTCGTACAGCTGCTGGTTGCGCACCCGGAACTCCTCGGCCACCTCCTTCTGGCGGCCGAACACCTTCACCAGCGAGTGGCCCGTGTAGGCCTCCTCGATGTGGGCGTTCAGTTCGCCCGTGGACTTCCAGTTGGCCTTGAACAGCACCTGGGAGCGCTTGCCGATGACGGAGACCAGTAGCAGCGCCACGGGGACGCTGACCAGCGCGATGAGGGCCAGGGTGGGGGAGATCCAGAACATCATGGCCAGAACACCCACCACCATCAGCAGGGCGTTGAGCAGCTGCGACAGGGTCTGCTGCAGCGTCTGGGACACGTTGTCGATGTCGTTGGTGACGCGGCTCAGCAGCTCCCCGCGTGGTTGGTTGTCGAAGTAGGACAGCGGCAGCAGGTCCACCTTGGCGGACACCTTCTGGCGCAACTTGAGGATGCTCTGCTGGACGGCGTCGTTCAGGACGTAGGCCTGGATGAAGGACGCCACACCCGAGATCAGGTACAGCGCCAGCACCGTGAGCAGGATCATGCCGACAGCGTTGAAGTCGACCCCCTGGCCGGGCACGAAGTCGAGGCCGCGAAGCAGGTCGGCGAGGTCGCCGTTGCCCTGCTGGATGGCTGCGTCAATGGCTTGTTGCTTGGTGAGGCCGGGAGGCATTTTGCCTCCGATGAGCCCGGCCAGCAGGAGGGTGGTGGCCTGCCCGAGGATCTTCGGGCCCACCACCGACATCCCCACGCCGGCGACGCCGAAGCAGATGGCGATGATGATGCGGACCCGCTGCGGTCGCAGCTCGTGGAGCAGCCGTTTCAGCGAGACCCGGAAGCTGACAGCCTTCTCGCCCGGGGCGGTCATGGGGCCATGGCCGGGGCCGCGGGTGGGCCGCGGTCCGTCGGGGCGCTTGTTGGCCTTGATGGGGGCCTGTTCCTTCTGGCTCATGCTGCTGCTTCCTCTGCGCTCAGCTGGGACTCGACGATTTCCTGGTAGGTCTCGCATGTGACGAGCAGTTCGTCATGGGTACCGCGACCCACGATCTCGCCGTGCTCCAGCACGAGGATCTCGTCGGCGTTGCGGATGGTGGTGACGCGCTGCGCCACCAGGAGGACAGCCTTGTCGGCCACCCGCGGTATCAGCTCGGCGCGGAGCCGGGCGTCCGTTGTGACGTCCAGGGCCGAGAAGGAGTCGTCGAAGATGAAGACCTCCGCGTCCTTGGCGAGCGCCCTGGCAATGGCGAGGCGTTGCCGTTGTCCACCGGAGACGTTGGTACCGCCCTGGGAGATGGCGGACTCCAGTTCGCCGTCGCGGTCACGCACGAACCCTTCGGCCTGGGCGATGCGAAGTGTCTCCCACATCTGTTCGTCAGTCGCGTCGGGGTTGCCGTAGCGCAGGTTGCTGGCGACCGTTCCGGAGAAGAGGTAGGGCTTCTGCGGCACGATGGCCACGCAAGCCCAGAGCCGTTCCGGATCCATGTCGCGGACGTCGACGCCGTCCAGCAACACGCGTCCCTCGGTGACGTCGAAGAGCCGGGGCAGCAGGCTGACCAGGGTGGTCTTGCCGGAGCCCGTGGAGCCGATGAGCCCGGTGGTGCGGCCGGGGTGCAACTCAAAGCTGACGTGCTTGAGCACGGGCTCCTCGGCGCCGGGGTAGGAGAAGCTGATGTCGTCGAAGAGGACCACGCCGCGCTCGTCGTCGTGCGGGGCCAGCGCCTTCCTGGGTGGCTTCACCGACGACTCGGTGTCCAGCACCTCCAGGATGCGGCCGGCGCAGACCGCGGCACGCGGGGCCATGATCAGCAGCATGGTGGTCATCATCACCGACATCAGGATCTGCATGAGGTAGGCGAGGAAGGCCGTGAGCTGGCCGATCTGGATGTCGCCTGAGTTGACGCGCTGGGCGCCGAACCACATGACACCCACGGTGGACAGGTTCAGGATCACCATGACGAAGGGGAACAGGACGGCCATGAGGCGGCCGACGGAGGTGGCCGTGCCCACGAGCTCCGTGTTTGCTGTGCGGAATCGACGGGACTCCTGGTCCTCGCGCACGAAGGCGCGGACCACGCGGATGCCGGTGATCTGTTCACGCAGCACGCGGTTGAGGGTGTCGATGCGCGTCTGCATGACGGCGTAGAGCGGGCCCATTTTGGAGATCAGCACCGCGATGCCGGCGCCCAGCGCCACCACCGCAGCCAGGATGGTCCAGCTCAGGCCGGCGTCCTCGCGGAGCGCCATGATGACGCCCCCCACCATGGTGATGGGGGCGCCCACCAGCATGATCATGGTCATCAGTACCAGCATCTGGACCTGCTGGACATCGTTGGTCGTGCGGGTGATGAGCGAGGGGGCGCCGAAGTGATTCATCTCGCGGCTGGAGAAGGCCAACGTGCGGTCGAAGAGCGCAGCGCGGACGTCGCGCCCGAACAGCATGGCGGCACGGGCCCCGAAGAACACGGAGCCGATCTGGGCCAGGCCCTGCACCACGGCGAGCATCAGCATCACGCCGCCGGTGCTCCAGATGTAGTTGGTGTCACCCTTGACCACGCCCTGGTCGATGATGCGGGCGTTGAGGGTGGGTAGGTACAGCGACATGATGGTGGCCGTCACCTGCAGCGCCAGTACGAGGACCAGCAGCCCCCAGTACTGGGCGATGAAGCGGTTGATCAGCCGGGTCAACTTGCGTATCACGGGAGGTCCTTCCGTCGTGCGCCGTCGAGGGCGAATGCGGTGATGTCTTCGGGGGTCAGCCCGCCGGGCCTGGCCATGGCCAATCCCATGGCAAGAGCTTTGAGGAAGTGCGCGTAGTTCTGGGGGGTGACGGTCAGCTGTTCGGCATACGGGGCCATGTTGGACACCACCCACTCGCGCAGGTCGGCGAACCGCTGCATGTGGGTTTCGCGGACGCAGGCCACGTGTGGGGAGGTGACAGAGTCGTGCCTGGGGGGTGGGAGCACGGCGTGGATGTGGGAGAAGTAGTCGACGATGCCGCGGACGCAGCCCAACGTCGTGGATTCCAGGGTGTCGCCGAGGTCGACGGTGTCCAGGCGGGCCATCAGTCGTTCCTTCGAGAGGAACTCCGAGTACGTCGCGCCCAGCAGGTCAGGAAGAGTGGGGAAGACGCGGAAGAGGGTGCCCTCCGCGACGCCGGCCGCCTCCGCCACCATGCGGGTGGTCAGTTCGGGGCCGTTGTCCTCGAGGAGGTCAAGCGCTGCGTCGACGATGGCAGCTCGACGCTGTTCGGGTTTCATGGGTGCGGCTCTGGTCACCGGGCAAGTGTAGTGAGTGAGTGCTCACTCAACAAGTGGCACTGCAATGTTTCCTCGTGCGCGCGGCCCGTCCCGGGTCAGAGGGACTCGCGAATGACCAGTTCGGTGTGCAGCACGATGGTGCGTGGCGCATCGCCGTCGATCATGCCGAGCGCCAGCTCCGCCGCCAACCTGCCCTGCTCCAGCAGGGGCTGACGCACCGTCGTCAGCGGGGGGACGGCGTGTGCGGCCACCGCGTGGTCGTCGAAGCCGATCACGGACACGTCATGGGGGATGGAGCGTCCGGCCGTGGCCAGGGCCGTCATCGCGCCGACGGCTATCCGGTCGGACGCTGCCAGCACCCCGTCGGCGGTGGGGTGGGTCTCCAGGAGGCGTCGGGCCGCGGTGAAGCCGGACGTCTCGTCCCATCCCGTGAATACCACCCGTGAGTCGTCAAGGCGGTCGCCGAACACGCTGCGGTAGCCCTCCAGCCGGTCTGTCGAGGCGGGGTTGTCCTCCGGGCCCATGATGGCGATCACGTCGTGGCGTCCGCGCCGCAGCATCGCGTCGGCTGCCACCGAGGCGCCCTCCACGTCGTCGGCGAAGACGATGGAGAAGACGCCCTCGTAGGGCTGGCCCTCGATCTGACCGCAGAGCACGACGGGCAGTGTCTGTTTGCTGAGGGCCTCCAGCATGACGCCCCCGACGTAGGGGGTGATGTCGATGACCGCGTCGACGGAGCGGTGCTGGAAGTGACGGATGGCGCGCTCGTGCTCCACCTCGGTGGAGGCCTGCAGGAGCATGGGCAGCACGGGTGTGCTGGAAAGTCTTTCGCTGATGCCCCGCAGTAGGACGCTGTAGGTGGGGTCGAGGAACAACTCATCGAACGGCTCGGCCACGAGTACCGCGATGGACTGGGCGCGGCCCATGGCGAGCGCCCGTCCCTGCGCGTTCATGACGAAGCCCGTCTCGAGAACCGCGGCGGCCACCCTGGCCTTGGTCTCGGCCGTGACCGCGGGGGAGTCGTTCAGGGCGCGGGACGCGGTGGCGCGGGACACCCCGGCGACGCTGGCCACGTCGGTGATGGTGACGGATCCCCGCTTCGCGGCGCGAGGGGTCCTCGGCGTGCTGGTGTCCAACGTGTTCACCCCCGGTCGAGCAGTGTGGTTGAGTGCTTCTTTCTCGGAACGGGGATGAATGTACTACAGTCGCATGAAACCGGTTACATTCGACCACGACGGTCACCGGATTACCTCGTGAAGGAGTGATGACGTCCATGACGGACACACACGACTGGGAGAACCCACGGCTCACCGGCCGCAACCGCCTGGCTGCACGCGCGTACTTCTTCGGGTACACCACCCCGGAGCTCGCCAGCACCCACAGCCGCACGCTCTCGCGCGGTTTCGTCGACCTCAGCGGACCATGGCAGTTCCGCCTGTTCGACCACCCCCGGCGCCTGCCCGTCGACTTCGCCACCACCCGCCAGAGCGGCTGGGACGTCGTCCAGGTGCCGCACCTGTGGCAGATGGACGGCTACGGACACCTCCAGTACACCGACGAGGGCTACCCCTTCCCCATCGAGCAGCCGCACGTCCCTGCCGACAACCCCACGGGCGCCTACCAGCGGACCATCACCCTGACCGCCCCGGCGGAGGGGGAGAGGGTCGTCCTCCGGTTCGACGGCGTCGAGAGCTACGCCGAGATCTTCTGCAACGGCGCAGCCGTCGGCATGACCAAGGGCTCCCGGCTCGCTGCCGAGTTCGACGTCACCGAGCACATCGTGAGCGGGGAGAACATGTTCTCCATCAAGGTGCTGCAGTTCTCCGACGCCACCTACATCGAGGACCAGGACATGTGGTGGGCCTCCGGCATCTTCCGCGACGTGTACCTCGTCACACGGCCTGCCGCGCGACTCCTCGACTTCTTCGTCCGCACGCACCGCACCGACGACGGCGCGGCCGAGGTCACCCTCACCGCGTGGGCCGAGGGTTCCGACCGCATCGAGTGGAGCATCTCCGACTCCGGTGCCGAGCTTGCCTCAGCCACGCTGGAGCCGGGTGGCAGCGCCACCATCACCCTGCCGGACGCGCACTTCTGGAATCCGGAGGACCCCCACCTCCACGACATGCTCATCACCGTCGCCGGCGACGGAGACAGCGCGGTCGACCACGTGCCCCACCGCCTTGGCCTGGCCGAGGTCACCACCGTCGACGGCCTGCTGCACCTCAACGGCAGCTACTTCAACATGCACGGCGTCAACCGCCACGACCACGACGATCACACCGGTCGCGCCGTGGGCATGGCCCGCGTGCGACGCGACCTTGATCTCATGAAGCTCCACAACATCAACGCCGTCCGGACGTCCCACTACCCCAACGATCCGCGCTTCTACGAGATGTGCGACGAGATCGGCCTCATGGTGGTGGCCGAAACCGACCTGGAGAGCCACGGCTTCGCCAACGTCGGGGACATCTCCCGCATCACCGACGACCCCGGGTGGGAGACCGCCTACGTCGACCGCATCGAACGCCACGTCCTGGCCCAGCGCAACCACGCCTCCATCGTCATGTGGTCGCTCGGCAACGAGTCCGGCTACGGCTGCAACGTTCCCGCCATGTACGCCCGGGCGAAGCAGCTGGATCCAACGCGACCCGTCCACTACGAGGAGGACCGCAACGCCGAGCACGTGGACGTCATCTCCACCATGTACTCCCGCGTCTCGCAGATGAACGACTTCGGCGAGCATCCGCACCCGAAACCCCGCATCATCTGCGAGTACGGCCACTCCATGGGCAACGGCCCCGGCGGCCTCAGCGAGTACCAGGCGGTGTTCAACCGCCATGATTCCATCCAGGGGCACTTCATCTGGGAGTGGTGCGACCACGGCCTGGCCGCCACCACCGACGACGGCAGGGAGTTCCACAAGTACGGCGGCGACTTCGGCGACTACCCCAACAACAGCAACTTCTGCATCGACGGCATGGTGTTCCCCTGGCAGGAGCCCAGCCCCGGGCTGACCGAGTACAAGCAGGTCATCTCCCCCGTGCTGGTGGAGTACGCGGACGGCGTCCTGACCGTCACCAACCGGCGCTGGTTCACCACGCTGGAGGACGTGTCGGTGACGCTGGAGACACTGCACGACGGCGTCGTGGCCGACGTCGAGGTCTTCACGCCCGGTCCGGTCGCCCCCGGTGAGTCGTGGACCACCCCCGTGGAGCTCCACCTGGCCCCCGTGGGGGAGACGCTCTGCACGGCACGGGTGATCTCGACGCACGCCGCGAGCTGGACGGCCCCCATGCGGGAGCTGGGACGCTACGGCTTCACCGTCCACTCCTCCCCGAGGAGGTCGATGGCCGCCACCACCACGCAGCCGCTGGAGGTTGTGGCCGACGACACCACCCTGCGCATCACCACGGCCGGGAGCGAACTGGTCTTCAACCTCCTGTCCGGCGGCATCACGTCCTGGGTCGCCGGTGGCCGTACGGTGCTGGTGACCCCGCCACGGCTCGGGTTCTGGAAGCCGCTGGTGGACAACCACCAGCAGGAGTGCGACGACCTGTGGACCCCCAACCACATCGAAATTATGCAGACCTCCACGCGCTCGGTCACCTGGCGTGAGGACGACGGCGACGTCGTGGTGGAGGTCACGCAGCGGATCGCCCCGCCCGTGCTCGACTTCGGCATGCACGCCACGCTCACGTGGCGGTTCAGCCCCGACGGCAGGGCGGATGTCCGCGTCGCCGGCACACCGTACGGCAGCTACGACGACATCATCCCGAGGATCGGGCTGACGTTCGAGGTCCCCGGCACCACGCGCGCCGTCGAATGGTACGGGCGCGGACCGGGTGAGAACTACCCGGACTCCGCGGCCGCCAACACCGTCGGACGGTGGGCCAGCGACGTCGACGCCATGTTCACGCCCTATGTGGTCCCGCAGGACTGCGCCAACCGGGGCGACGTGCGGTGGGTGGCGCTGACCTCCCCGCACGGCGACGGCCTCCTCGTGACCCGGCCGGATGACGCGGACGGCGCGCCGTTCGCCTTCTCCGCGTGGCCGTACACGGCCGCCGACATCGATGCCGCCCGCCACAGAACCGACCTCGTGGTCCGCGACACCGTGACCGTCAACATCAACGATGCCGTGCTCGGCCTCGGCTCGAACTCGTGGGGTTCCGAGGTGCTCGACGCCTACCGCCTGCGCTTCGAGGCGTTCGACTTCGCCGTCTCCCTGCGGCCCCTGGCTGCGGGCAACCTCACCGCCACCGCTGCCAGCATCACGAAGGAGAACTGACATGCGGCTCTTCGACACCCGTGCAGAGTTCGACAACATCCTCGGCGGGACCAAGAAATGGTCCCGCACGGGGGAGGCGCTCGACGAGGCTTCCACGTTGCAGGAGGGGGTGGCCTACTCCATCGGCGACTCCCTCACCTACGTGGCCGACGACGTCTCCGCGTTGGCCACGGAATCGCTGGTGGGACGCCGTCGCTACCACCTCGTGGTGGCCAGTACCCGCGGCACCGTGCGCCTGGAGGTTGCCCGCAAGGGTGACCTCGAGGAGGCATCCGGCTACGACAACACGACGGACCGGCAGCTGTTCAGCGGGTCCGGCGAGGTCGTCAGCATCCCCGAGGGTGGCATCTGCATCGTCGACATCGACGAGGCTGCCCGCATCCTGCCCGACGCCGAGGTGGCAGCAGTCCAGCTGCACGTCTCGGTCGAGGGTGCCACGTTCCACAACAAGTAATGAAAGCAGGTGACCCCATGTCCGCAGTATCTGTGAACCGTGGCCGGATCGGCGCGTTCGCTCTCCTCACCATGACGGTGGCGGCGGTGTTCAACATCCGCAACGTCATCAACAACAACGTGGCCATCGGCCTGGCGTCGGCCCCCGCGTTCTTCATCGCCACGATCATCTACTTCATCCCGTTCACCCTGGTGATCGCCGAGTTCGTCGCCATGAACAAGACGTCCGAATCCGGCGTCTACCAGTGGGTCAAGACGTCGATGGGTGGCCGCTGGGCCTTCCTGACGGCGTTCACGTACTGGTTCGTGAACCTCTTCTACTTCGCGTCGCTGCTGCCACTGATCCTGGTCTTCGCGTCATACCTGTTCTACGGCTCGGACCGCACCCTCTCCCAGGTGTGGATCACGGGCCTCTCGATCCTGATCTTCGCGGGCGCCACGTGGATCTCCACACGCGGCGCCAAGCTGATCGGCTCCATCACCTCCATCGGGGCCACGCTCGTCCTGGCCCTCACCGCTGCCTTCATCATCTTCTCGACGGCATCCCTGATGGGTGGGGTCGTTCCGGCAACGCCCATCAACATCGAGACGATGTCCCCCAACCTCAGCACGTTCGCCACCACGTGGGCGTTCCTGGGGACGCTCGCCTGGATCATCCAGGGCGTGGGCGGCGCGGAGTCCGTCGGCGTGTTCCTCAACGACCTCCGGGGCGGCGTCAAGGCGTTCGTGCGCACCATCGTCATCGCGGGCATCGTCATCGGCCTGCTGTACGCGCTGGCCTCGCTCGTGCTGAACGTGTTCATGCCGGCCGGCTCGCTGAGCTTCTCCACGGGGTTGTTCGACGCGATGGGCGCGGTGGCAGGCCACTTCGGCCTTCCCATTGACATCACCAACCGGGCCGTGGGACTCATCCTGCTGGCCGCCACGCTCGGCTCACTCATGATGTGGACGTCCACGCCGGTCAAGATCTTCTTCTCCGAGATCCCCAAGGGCATCTTCGGGTCCAAGCTCATCGAGCTGAACAGCGAGGGCATCCCCTTCCGCGCCGCATGGCTCCAGTTCATCATCGTGGTGCCCATCCTCATCATCCCGGCGCTGGGTTCCGGCAACATCGACAACCTGTTGGGCATCGTCATCAACATGACGGCCGCCACGGCCCTGCTGCCACCGCTGCTGATCCTGCTGGCCTACTTCGTGCTGCGCCGCCGGTACGACCACGTCAAGCGCGACTTCAAGATGGGCCCGCGCATGTTCGGCCTGGGGGTGGCCACCTTACTGCTGGTGATCTTCGCGTTCGTGTTCATCGCGGGCACGTTCCCCATCGACCAGCCGCTGTGGCTGACCCTGGTCTACAACGTCGGTGGCGTCGTGGTTTTCCTCGGCCTGGCCGTGCTCTGGTACCAGCGCTACATCAACCGGTTGAAGGCCTCCGACCCCGCCGCCGCCGCGGAGGAGTTGGAGCCCGGCGCCGAGGCGATCCTGCGCGGTGAGCAGCCTGAACCGGCTGACATCACCGTGACCCGCTGACCCCGCGGTTTAGCCATGCTTTCGACACCGCAAGGGTGCGCACCTCAGCGAGATCCTCCCACATCACGTGCAGCGCGCCGCAGCCGAGCAGGG
>JBDSRF010000233.1:0-46629 GCA_039929445.1 Arachnia sp.
CCCGCCTCCCGCGACTACCTCAAACGTATTGGCGATGAGTTGCCGTGGGGTATCCGTACCCTGCGCGACGCGACACATGACTTTTTCGCTGGAACAGGAGCGGGCAATGGAATCAGATCCGGGGCCCACCTCCGGGGGCGATCCTGGCCCGCCGCGTCACGCGAGTGATTCTGCGTCCGTGGATGCCAGCGTTGCCATTCTGACAGCGCGAGATGTCACCAAGGCATACAGGACCGGTTGGTGGCCCAGACGCCGCAGCAAGCACGTCTTGCGGGGCGCCGACGTCGACCTGTGGCAGGGGGAGATCGTCGCACTGGTGGGCGAGAACGGGTCCGGCAAGTCCACGTTGCTGAAGATCTTGGTGGGGGCGCTGCGAGCAGACGGCGGCACGATGGAGCACGCTGGCGTCATCGGGTTCTGCCCACAGGAACCGGTCCTCTACGAGCGGCTGACCTGCGATGAGCACTTCGACCTGTTCGGCCGCGCCTACGGGATGACGGCACCCGAGATCGAGGACTCACGCAATGACCTGTACGAAATGTTTGGATTCAACGAGTGGCGCGGTGCCCTGGTCGAACAGCTCTCGGGAGGGACTCGGGCCAAACTCAATCTCGGTCTGGCGCTGTTGCCGGACCCGGAGTTGCTGCTGCTCGATGAGCCGTACGCCGGATTCGACTGGGACACCTACCAGCGGTTCTGGCGGCTGACCCGCGACCGGCGAGATGCCGGGCGCAGCCTGTTGATCATCAGCCACTTCATCACTGACGAGGAGCGGTTCGATCGAATCTATGACCTCGTTGAGGGCAGGACAGTGCAACGATGACCACCGTGCTCGTGTGGCGCAATCTCGTGGAGTACGCCCGTCGCCCCCTGAACCTGATCCTGCTGGCCGTGGTTCCCGTGGTGTTCGTATCGCTCACCTCAGGGGTGATCGCCGACTTTGCGAAGATCCTCGGCGGCAAGGCAAGCACCGGTCAACTCGAGGTCACGACGGCGGGGTGGGCCGCCGCATTTCTCGCGGGGGTGGCGGCGTTCTTCCACGTGAACGGCTCGCGGGCGGCGGACCGAAGGCTGGCCTCTGCCCGTGGATCGAGTTGGCAAGTGGTCATCGCTCGGCTGGGATCGTCGCTGCTGCTCGCGGTCGTGGCCACTGCTGGTGCGCTGCTGGCACTCGCACTGCGCACGGACATCGCCGACGTCCCGCGGGCGGTGGGGGCGACAGGGATGTTCGCCATCATCTACCTGGGCATCGGAGCCAGCGTCGGGGCGTTGGTGCGCTCGGAGGTCAACGGCTCCCTCGTGATCGTGTTCATCTGGATGTTCGACGTGTTCCTGGGGCCGGCCATGGGCGAGAGCGATGTATTTGTCACCCGGCTGTTCCCGACCCATTTCCCCACGCTCGTCATGCTCGATGCGAGCACCACCCATGCTGGTTCACTGGGTGATGTTGGCGCGTCCCTGGTCTGGACCATCGGGGGCCTGACCCTGGCGTTCGTCACGCTGTTGCTCACGACCGGCCCGATGCGTTCACAGACGGCGCACGGTCGCGGAAGCAGCGCCCCCGTGGGATCGGTCTGGTCCCGTTTGCGCGTCGGTTCCCGCCACGTCTGGCGAGAGTATCGGCGCAACGTTGCCCTGTGGGTCCTACTGGTGGGTGTCCCGTTCTTCTTCATCACCCTCTCGGTCATCATCACCCCGGACCAGCCGGTCCCGGTTGAGTTGGTGGAGAACGGGGTGCACAAGATCACCACGTTGTCGATGGTCGACCTTCACGGTGCCATCATGGTGCCGATCACGGTGGCATTCCTGGCCGGACTGACGGGACTGTTCGTCGTGCTCGGCTCCGTCGAGGCCGATCGACGCTTGGTGATAGCCGGTTTCAAACCGTTTGAGGTGCTGGCTTCCCGGCTCGTGGTGATTGCGCTGGCAGCCGTGTTGGTCAGCGGAGTCACCCTGGGTGTGACGGCCATGAGCTTCAGGCCAGAAGTTTGGCTCACCTTCGCGGCCGCAACCGTCATGGTTGCGCTGACCTACGCCATGATCGGCGTGGTTGTCGGGTCTGTCGTCGGTCGGCTCGGCGGTCTGTACCTGATGTTCCTCCTGCCCTTCCTCGATGCCGGGATTGGCCAGAATGTCATGTTCCACGCTTCGCCGCCGTCATGGGGCGTGTGGCTGCCTGCCCACGGGGCCGTCCGCATTCTGATCGACGGTGCATTCACTCCGGGATTCGACGAGACCTCAGGACTTCTGCTCGCGCTCGGCTGGCTTGCGGCCATCACTGCAGCCGCCGCGTGGGTATTCCATCGGCTGTGCGCACCCCACCGCATCTGAACGTTGAACTCCACCTGCGCGGTCTCAGATCCAGCGATGTTCATCATTCCTTCATCGTTCCTACAACGTAGGGGTCGGGTACCCCACCCACACTGTTCCCGACGACACAAGGCACCACGCTCGTCGCCGGTCATGAATGGAGACTCTTCCGACTGGATCGGACGAACAACGAGGGGATTGACGATGATGCACACGGCCCGCGGGAGATCCTCCGTGTTTCTCCATTCGGCTATGTTGCACGCGATCTGGATGTCGGGGCTGGCAGTTGTCGTCCTCATCGCACTCCTCGCGGTGGGGAAGCCCCTGGGTGAAGCCGTCCTCCTGGGCATCCTGCTGTCCTGCCCACTGATGATGATCGTCAAGCCCTTCATGCATTCCAAGACTGTGCGCACGATCTCGAATTCTCCGAAAGGCATTGGCAAGTCGTGACAGTGCTCCTCGTATTCGCCGCTGTTGTCGTGATCTTTGCCCTCGTTCTCGGTGCAAGACGCTTTGCCAAACGCGATCTCTGTGCTCTTTGTCTGAGCGTTTCGCTGACGTGGATTGGGTTGCTGGGACTCCATGAATTGGGGATGTTTGAAAATACAGTCCTGCTTGCCTTGCTCATGGGTCAGAGCGTGACCGGAATTTTCTACATGCTCAAGGACAGACTGCCGAAAGTGTTGCGAATCTTCACTTTGCCGTTCTTCCTGACACTCACGGCCATTGCCTACATCCTGATCACGGAGGATTACATCATGTGGACGTTTGGCCTCCTCACGGCTGTATGGGTAGGTAGTTGGTTCATCTTCGCATCGCGCGAGGATCCGGGGACACAACCGTTGGCGAAAGTCGTCATGGAGTGCTGCGAGAAGACAAGGTAGAGAATGGAATTAGTTGCAACCGCTTCATTCATCACGGCTTTCTTGGCCGGCGTGGCTGCGTTGTTCGCACCCTGTTGCATCGGCGTGCTATTGCCAACGTACCTGGCATCCGTTTTTCGCACCCGAACAAAAATCTTCCTGATGACCTTCGTTTATTACCTTGGGTTGCTGACTGTTTTCGTGCCGCTCGGGCTCGGGATGGCCTGGCTCAGTACGGTGTTCAGTGAGTACCACGAGATACTGTTCACGGTCGGAGGGATCTTCCTTTTCGTTCTGGGGGTGTCCTTGGTGATCGGGAAGTCATTCATGCTGCCGATGAAGGTCAAGCCGACCCTGCAAGGCAACAACTTTGGCTCCCTCTACGTCCTCGGTGTCTTCTCGGGAATCGCGACCAGTTGCTGCGCGCCAGTTCTGGCGGGGGTGCTGGCGCTGTCGATGATGCCGGGCTCTCTGGTGCTGGGTCCCATATACGCCCTGGTATTCGTCACCGGCATGGCGTTGCCGTTGTTCATCATGGCCTTCTTCATTGACCGAACCGGCCTCATTGAGCGCTTCAAAGGGCTTCGACGAAAGATTTCGTATCGTTTGTTCGGACGCACCATTAGCGTCCACCTGTCCCACTTGGTGTCCGGGTTGCTGTTCATCGCCGTCGGGCTGTTCGTCGTCATCTTCGAGCGAACCAGCCCAGAGGGCGTATCCGCCTACCAGATCCGGATCAACGTCGCGACCGCCAAGGTTACCGGTGTCGTCAGCGATCTTCTCGGCGTGGTCCCAGAGTTTCTCTGGGCAGTTTCATTCATCGCGTTGTTCGTCATCTTCGGCCTCGTGGCCTATCGGCAGGCGCGGAAGAGCGCTCACACAGAAAAGGAAAAAATTTCGTGAAATTCAAAGCAATCCTGGCAATTGCAGTCGCGTTTGTCATCGTCCTGGTGATTGTAGTGCGCCTGGGCGCCGCCGATTCTCCCCAAGCAACGGGAGGCAAGGTGGTATTCGATGAAATGGTTGGCCAGCCGGCTCCAGATTTCACACTACCCTCCTATGACGGACAGACATACCGCCTGAGTGACCTGAAGGGGAAGAATGTCGTTCTCTTCTTCAACGAAGGCCTGATGTGCTACCCCGCCTGCTGGAACCAGGTCGCTGCGTTCGGTGACGACCCACGGTTCGACAACGAGGATACTGTGACCCTCAGTATCGTCCCGGACCCCAAGGAAGGTTGGCAGGAGGCCGTCGCCTACATGCCCGAACTCGGTAAGGGAACATTGCTCTTGGATTCCGACAAGTCTGTGTCGTTGCAGTACGACGCTATGAACGTTCCGTCGTCGATGCATCGGGGCGACATGCCTGGTCACACGTATCTGGTCATTGACAAAGAGGGGATCGTTCGCTTCGTCTACGACGACGTCGAGATGGGCCTGAGGAACGACATGCTGGCTGCGGAACTCGACAAACTGGGAACGGATGGCTGAGCCCAATCACGTCGGGGCCAGGGCGTACGATTGCGCGGACTTGAGTGAACACTTTGTTCCCCGGCCGTCGTCCTGTGCGTATCCTCCATCGACTGCCGGTTCAGTAGCAAGGGCCACGGTGTCCCGAGCAGGGCATTGATGGCCTGTGATATGGGGAGTATTATGGGTGGATATCTGGGGGCGAGGACGCATGTTGGTGATCGCGGAGACATCGATTTCAATTCGCACGTCGGCTGAGGAACTGTGGGACTACGCGTGGGACCCCGAGCACTGGACCGCCTCGAATCCTGAAGAGCACTTTGGGCTGGAGTTCCACACCGCCGATAACCGGCCGGCGGCTGGTGCGACCTTCCGCCAGCGGGAAAGCGTTGCCGGGGCCTACGCTGATATGACCGGCCACTTCCTGGTTGTGGAACGCCCGAAGATGCTCGTCTGGGCTGGCGTGGCAAGATATCCACTGTTGAAGGGGGTTCTCAATGCGCGCATCCCGGAGGGCGGGGTGATCCGAGTGGTCGACGTCGACGATGGTGTTCGTATTTCGCACGACGTGTACATGGACTTCCCGCAGACGCCTCTCGGGAAGCTCTTGTATCGACTCTTCACCGGGCGCCTGGAGGGGCAGAAGGCTGTCTACGAGCACACCTACAAGGAGCTCGCATACTTCAAGAGCCAGCTTGAGTCGGCTGGGAGCTCGGCTGTGTAGGCGGTTGCAGTTTTCCCTTACGGTCAGAGGAATTTTCGGCCCTGCCAAATACCGGCGCTGTGGATCACGCGGACTTTCGGTTCCCATGAGTAGGGGCAACTGCAAATCCAAGAATCTTTAGTTCACGTTTGTTTGGGGTGGGGCTGTTGATCTGCGCGAGCCTTCCGCCGAAAGAGTCTGCTCACAATGTTGAAAGAGCCACTTGCCGCTAACGATGGGCGCGCGGCTCGACGGGCCGCCTCGAGGGCGATGGTGATCCTGCCTGCAAGGATGAGCGAAGCCGTGAAGACGAGGGCGCTGGCGGCAAAGCTGATGCCCACCAGTGGGCTGGGAGCTGCCGCGACCGTGGTCGAAAGGGCGCCCAGCGAGATGATCATGACCCCAATCAGGATCCACAATGCCCAGATCGCTCGTCCAAAGCGCGGCCGAGTCCGAGTCTTCACGGTCATGCCCCCAGGTGATTCTTGGCAGGGGTGACGATCATGAGGATGGTCAACGTGATCAAGGCAAGTAGGACCAGTAGAGCGATGGCCATCGCGACAGGCCGTTTCCGCCACCATCGTTCTGGGTTGCGGTCAACGAAGGGGAGAATGGCGAGGATCAGGAAGAACGTCCCCTCTCCCCAGGCGATCGCCGGTAACCCGAACCAGTTCTCGAGGGTGAATGGCCACCAGAACATCCACGGCGGCCTCGAAATCTCAATCCCTGCCACGGGCGAGGATCCGATCGCTGCAGGAAAGAGGACGGAAAGGACACCCAGTATGCCAACGAGGGTGATGCCGAAGGCGGCGAGGCGGCGGAGGTGTCGCGTGAAGGGTTGTGTGGGTTCGGCGACGGGAGCTTGTTCACTCAGTTCTCCGACGGGCAGCCTCGGATGGGGTGACATATGGTGGCGTTTCACCAAGAGGAAATGGAGGAGAACGAGCACGAGGATGATCCCGGGGATGATCACAACGTGGGCGTTGTAGAGCCGCAGGATTATCGGGAGTTGGACGGAGAAGGTCGGAGAGAACCAGAAGCCGAGACCGCCAAGGAGTTGTGCGAGCTCGACGTTGTGGCCGAGTGCTTCGAATCCTTCCTGGTCCCACTTGAGAACTGTGCCGGTAAAGATTGCCAATGTGAGGAGTCCGAACATCGTTACGCCCACGAGCCAGTTCCCTTCTCGTGGCTTCTTGTACGAGCCGGTCAGGAAAACCCGAATCAGGTGCAACAGCGCGCCCACGTACATCGCCTGCGCTGCCCAGAAGTGGATACCGCGGATGAAACTCCCTCCCCAGACGTTGGTTTCAATCCTGCGAAGCGAAGAGTTCGCCAGTTCCGGGGCGGGTTCATAGAACTGGGCCAAGATGATGCCCGAGGCGACGAGCACCATGAAACTGACCGCCGTGATTCCGCCCAACGTCCAGGCAAACCGGTTTGCGTGCTCCGGGACCGGGTACGCCAGAGCCGAAACCCCCATCCGGTCATCGACCACCGCCCACGCTCGCCGCGCCCAACCGGGCTGTGCTCCATCGGGGGCAGCGTCGGACGGTGGATCGACGTTGACTTCAGTGGACATTGTCATCTCCTCCACGCGATGGCGTGCTGGACTGGTTCGGGATCAGAGCACGGACGGCGCGAATGTCGTTGCCCAGTGCGCCCAAGTTCTCCGGAGGGCGGAGCCGGTAGGAAAACACGGCACCACCCACCGCCACGAACAAGGACAGGATCAGCAGGACCCAATCCGAACCCGAAAGCGAACCATTCCTCCGCAGCGGGGGAACCACAATGGTTGTCCCGGTCTCATCACCTGTGGCGGGCTTCAAGCTGGCGACCGCCGCTTTGATGGAGCTCTGAAGAAGAGGTCGCGCACCATCTGCGTTGCCTGCGTTCAGGGCTGCCTTGGCCTGTTCCAACACGGGGATGTCGACGCCGTCCTGATCTTCGGCGTTCAAAGCGTCGTCCACTCGCACCAGCGCTTCAGACGTCCCCTTGGCGTCTGGCTCGTTGGCAAGGAAGCTGATGGCCTGCTGCACCATGACGTATCCCTCCTTTGGGGATTGACCACCATGTGCCCACGCCGGAGCCGCGACCAGCGTCAATACCGTGGTCATCACGATTGCTGCGGCGATTTTGCAACGCAGTGCGAACTCGGCGTGCTTCATGCGTCCGCTTGCTCGAGGCTTCACATCACGGAATCTCAACATTCTCACGACGCCCTTAGTCCAGTCATCGGGAGGCACTTGTGACTTTGATAGACCCCCTGCTCCGTCAGCAACCGACTGAGACCGACCACTTTACGCCTGAGCGGTCAGCAACGGAACAACAAATATTAACATGAGCTATATCGCTGTGGAGTAGCCTGCGAGCGCAGTAGCCTGTGGCTATGTTCGACGGTGTGATGCTCTTGTGGTGGATCCTCACGGTGCCATCGCTGGCGTTCGTTGCCATCGATGTCTGGCGCACACCGGCGGCGACCGTCCTGAAGTGGGCCTTCGTCATCCTCACCGCTTTCACCGGCCCGATCGGGGCATTTTTCTATGTGCTTGGCTGTCGGGAGCCGCTCCGCGGTACCCACGAGGAGTACGTCTCGGTTCGGTGGCGCCAGGTGCTGGGATCGACGATGCATTGCGCCGCGGGGGACGGGATCGGAATCATTGTCGGCGCGGCCATCGGTGCAGGGCTGGCCCTGCCCTTCTGGCCCGACTTCCTCCTTGAGTACGTGTTGGGGTTCGGGTTCGGATGGGTGTACTTCCAAGCTTTCGCCATGCGCTACATGGCGGGCGGGTCGTACGCCAAGTCGCTTCGGATGACGTTCCTGCCCGAACTGTTGTCGATGAACCTGCTGATGACCGGGATGCAGCTCACGTCGCGGTTCTCGATGAGAGCAGTCGCGGGGGGCGACGACCCCACTCGACCGGCGTTCTGGTTCATCATGTCGATGGCGCTGGTCGTGGGCTTCGCATTCGCCTACCCCATCAACTGGTGGCTCGTCGTTCACCACATGAAGCATGGAATGCTCACGGTCCGCAAGGAGCCTGTCGTCTCGGTGAGCGGACGCGAGACGATGGGCACCGTGCCCGCAGGACCACCACCGGCCCAACCCGGCATGCGCGCCAAGATGGCGATGACCGCCCTGACGTTTGCTGTCCTCGGTGGCGCCCTCGTCGTCGTCACGCAACTTGCCTTCCCCTGACAGGCAGACCCGGCCGACATGCCGGGGGGGCCTCCGGACGATGCCGCGGCGCCCAGGGCGGCGACCCTGCTCGCGTCCAGCGTTGTCGGGAGGACGATCGCCACGACGACGGTCTGGACGCTGGTAAGTACGGTTCCTGGCATCAGGAAGTGACGGTGAGGTGGTGCATGTGGACGCCTGTACAGATGACCAGTGAAATCAGGTCAGTACTGCCCCCGGTTTGACCGCCAAGACGGTTGATCCTCGATGGTGTGATGGCGGGGTCGGCTGAGTTTCGCCGTGATGATTGCGCCCCAATCATCTGGTTGACTGCCCGTGGTCGGCTGCATACGCCTCGAAAACCTCGATCGTGCTGCCCCCAATGTGAAGGAATTTCGCGTCCAGGATCCCAGCGATGTCGGTCAAGGCCAGGTCAAGTGTGGTCGCTGTGAAACGGACGTCGGCTCGCGCGGACATGGTCCCGATTCGTGCGAGTTCAACGGCGAAGCCCACGGTGGCTGCGAGAGATAGGTCTGGTTCATCGCGGAAGTAGTAGGTCTCGGAATACTGAGTGAGATCGACTCGTACCGCAATGATGCTGTCAGTCACGCTGCGCAGTAGCGCAGCGGTTGCGCCCGCTTCAGTTGCCTGAAGGGTGGTCGAGGCGTCAGAGCGGCGAAGTAGCGCCAGCTGAATCGCCAAGGCCCTCCGGCGAGTCAGCGCTGGATAAATCTGTAGTGTCCACGACACGGCAACGGTCAACAGTGCAAGGCCGAAGAGTGCTTCCAAAGGGACGATCACACGCAACCAAGCCAAGTCAGGAACGACGTCACCGAATCCAAGGGTAGAGATCGTGACCAGGGACAGGTAGAGGGCGTCGAGTGCACGTCCCGCAGTTCCCGCCGGCGGGCCCGCCGAGAACACGAAGCCAGTTGGAATGAATGGCCAGTAAACCAGGGCCCACCCGCTGACAACCAGCGCACCCCATGTGGTCATCACTGTGAGCAGGCCGAAGGGTCCCACAAGCTTGGTGAGTGGGCCGTGTCCCTCTGCGCGGTGCGACAGGTGCCACAACGTTCTCATCACGATTCCACTGAGGCTGCCCTGCCCCAAGGGGTGGCCCAGTGTGTGGAACATGTCCCGCAGCACGATGAGGATGAGGACGACGCCCAATCCGATGACAAGAACATCCACGGCAGTCCCTTTCAGTTGCGATGACATCAGTCACTTTATGGAGCACTGGTGGTGGAAGTGGGAGTTGACCTCAGCTGCGGGAGAACGGGCGCGCGCAGCGGCGCTTCGGCCCTGCGCAGGCCATCTGGGAGAGTTCGAGAATGGCGCGGGGACGTGACAGTGATGGACTAGACCCCTTGGGCCCGGTGCCCTAATGCCTACTCGCTATGGGTGACTCGTGGCCCATGCACACACTCCGTGCCGCCACTTTCTCCATGGAGTATGAACAGGTCTGCATCGATACTGAGACATGAATGCTTTATCAGTAATGTCATGATTAACCCCGATAAACGATGAAGAAACTGCCAAGAATAAGCGTCCGGTAAGGCATCGCCGCGGCAGGTCGTTTCTTCTTTCGGAACTCTTGTTGAGGTGGCATGATAGTCACATGACATTGTTACTCTTGAAGTTCCCAGATTTCAATCCGATCGCTGTGAATATCTTTGGATTGAAAATGCACTGGTATGCGGTCATGTATCTGCTGGGATTCGCGCTTGGTTACCTGCTGATGCGTCGACGGCTCCATCACGAGCCCTACGCGTCCATCTCTGCACCCAAGCCCTGGGCCCCCTTGGATGTGGAGGATCTACTGCTCTACGCCGTTGCCGGCGTCATCGCCGGAGGCCGGTTGGGCTATGTGGTGTTCTACAAGCCGGGATTCTATCTTCTGCATCCCCTTGACGTCTTCAAGTTGTGGGACGGAGGCATGAGCTTCCATGGCGGGGCTCTGGGAGTGATCGTCGGTCTTGCGGTCTTCGCGTGGCGTCGAGGCCGGCCCGTCCTTCAGGTGGCTGACTTCATGGCTCCTGCCGTCCCGATCGGGCTTGCCGCTGGTCGCATCGGGAACTTCATCAATGGTGAGTTGTGGGGGCGAGTCGCCTCTCCGGACCTGCCGTGGGCGATGATCTTTCCCACCGGCGGGGATGTGCCCCGGCACCCGTCGCAGCTGTACCAAGCGCTTCTGGAGGGACTCCTGTTGTTCGTCGTGCTCTGGCTCTACGCGCGCCGTCCTCGCTACCGCGGGCAGGTGGCAGCCGCTTTCCTGGTCGGCTATGGGGTGTTTCGCTTCATCGTCGAATTCTGGCGGGAACCGGATGCCTACCTCGGATTCCTGTCGATGGGGCTCAGCATGGGGCAATTGCTGTCGGCGCCCATGGTGCTGATCGGCGTCATCTTGTGGGTTTGGTCGAGGGGGCGCGCCCTCAGTGATGTCGAAGTGCCACTCGAGCGCGATGTGGTTGTGGACGCGGTTGTCTTCGACGGGCCTCAGGACCATCCCAGCGAAAGTCACGGCTGAGGCGGTGCATTTACTGCATCGGCGTGTCGCAGGCGTGGCGGACAGATCGGGAGCGTCAATGCCCCGATCCCATGCGGTAGCCGTGTCCTCGGACTGTTGCGATGAAGCGGGGATTGGTGGGGTTGTCGCCCAGTTTGCGGCGCACGTTCGCAACGTGGACATCCACCATGTGTTCATCGCCGCTCCAATGCAGTCCCCAGATCACATCAATGAGTTGACGGCGCGAAAACGCCACCCTCGGCTGCGCGGATAGTACGTCCAGGACATCGAACTCGGTCGGGGTGACGTCAACTGGCGTGCCGTCGAGGACCACCTGGCGTGCTGCAGGGTCCACGACAAGGATGCCGAATATCCTCTTGGCCTCCTCCGGTACTCGCTCGGGCCCGTCCGTGACTCGTGGTCGCCGCAAGCATGCTTGTACGCGTGCCACGAGTTCCCTCGGGCTGAACGGTTTCGTTATGTAGTCGTCGGCGCCCACCGACAGCCCCACCAGAGTGTCCACCTCGTCGGCCCGGGCCGTCAGCATGATGATGTAACAGTCGCTGAAGGTGCGCAGACGACGGCACACCTCCACCCCGTCGATGCTCGGCAAGCCCAGGTCGAGTATGACGAGGTCGGGCGTCCACTCGCGCGCCGCTTCGACAGCCTTGAGGCCGTCTGCCTCACAGCGAGTCTCGAAACCGGATCGGTCGAGGTAATTGCGCACGGTGCCTGCAAGTATCGGCTCATCCTCAACGATGAGTACCCGTCCGTGAGGCGCTGGTTCAGTGGTCATGCCCCCATTGTGACCGATGCGGCAACTGCTGGCCTGAACACGACGACTGGCGTTGGCATACGCCCCAGACAGGACAAGACGAGGCATACCTGTGCGTGGTCCGTCACGGCCACACCAGCGGCGTTCTGGGCCGCGCCGTCGCCGACCACCAGTGGACCGACCTGCTGGAGGGAGCCCTACGCCAACCCGTCGTTCCCGTGTCCACCACCCGTCCAAGGTCGTGTTTCACGCGGACCGTGCCTGCCACGGCCACGTCCCAGCGCACAGTGGACGATGAGAGCATCGATAGCCCGCAGGGATGCCCAGGCACGGAGTCGCCGCTGCGGATGCTGTGGATCTCTGCGGGCCTGGATGTCCGCTTCTGTGGTACTCGTGGGGGCTGACCTGACGACCACTTTGGCCGGTGGACGTAGAATTGGGAGGTTGGTTGGGGCTTGCAGTGTCACTGGCGAGGATGAGTTATCAGCCTGACTGCCAAGGCCTGTGGCAAATCTTCGTTGATTCGCCACCGGCGATCATCGTGGCTGAGTCGGTTGAGGCGATCGGGTTGGTCGACGACAGGTCTCTGTGCAGCGGGCTTTGGGGGCGTGAGAGTGCGGTCCTCAAAAGGTCCTGGGATGATTCTGTACCGTTCTTCTGCTTGATTTTGGATCGAAGAGGAGACTGAAATGGCAAGACCACTCAATCCTGCTGTGAAGAAGAACCTAAATAAGCAGGGGTTTGGAGAACTCGATGATGAAACCAAAGCCTGCTACGCGTCGCCACTACGGTTCACTCCCGCAGTGGGCTCCAGTTTGATTGTGATCGGACTGGCTTTGCAGTCGCCCATCTGGTTGGGGTCAATGGCACTCGTTGCCCTGAGCGGGGCACTCCTGCCGAACGGAATGCTTATTGATCTGGTTTACAACTTCGGTGTTCGCCATATATTTCATGGTCCACCGCTACCATCCACGCCAATCCCGAGACAGTTTTCGTACCTACTTTCTACTGTCTTGTTGGCGGGTTCAGCTCTGTCCTTCTACTACGGACTATGGGTGTTGGGGTTCATCTTTGGAGGAATAGTTGTTATGGGAGGCGCGATTCTTACCACTACGCTCTGGTGTACTGGGTCGTGGTTTTACAGGGAAATCTTCTGTCGTGCACGAGCAACTATGGCGCGGCGCTCATAGAAGAATCG
The DNA here is from genome assembly GCA_039929445.1 of Arachnia sp. Classification (GTDB taxonomy): domain Bacteria; phylum Actinomycetota; class Actinomycetes; order Propionibacteriales; family Propionibacteriaceae; genus Arachnia. Next base: position 13,003 of record JBDSRF010000233.1, read on the forward strand.
TCTCTTCACCATCCCGGGACTGTTTGAGACTCGATGGCGAAGCCGGTACCTGAGCACAGCATGGATGGGGTTCAGGGGGCGATCGTTGCCACCTCGAACCTGCGGCGTCACCAGCCCGGTTGGCAGCGAGGCACGGGGCGACGGCGGCGCTGTTGCGGCCGTGGACGACATCGAATGACCGAAGGTGTCAGATTGTTCGCGTGGGGGGTGGGGCTCCTGAATCCGAGTCGCGACCTTGTCGATCATCTGCTGCACCGTCGGCCACGCCACCGCAAACTGGCGTGACCCGCGCGACGGCGCGTACTTGACCGGCCACAGCGTCGATGATCGCCTCCCGCAACCGTCGACTGCACGCACAGGGCGCCTCACTCGTCACGGACATCACCACCTGCTGGTCGCCGTCGATGCCGCGGTCCACCCCAACCACTTGGTAGCCATGAAGTCCACCCCGGGTTGCTGGGTAGCCCCGGTGCACTTGGATACCACCCGTCATCAGACTTCTTCAACCTAGATGTATGCAAGGACTGCGGTGGTCCTCCAGCAGGCACGATGAAGGTTTGACGCAGATTCTTTGAAGAAGCGCTCGCATCTCTTGTCGTCGTTCCGTTGAGTCGGCGTCGGGTGCACAATGGAAGAGAACTACATTGCCGTCGATGATTCTTGGCGCCGATGCCTTGGGACGGGTGCGGCGATCGTCGCGCTGCAAGATTCAAGGTGAAAGGAAATGGCGTGACATCGAAGAAGCGGAATGGGCGGACGACATCCCTGCATTTGGTGGAGACATGGCCGTGGCCCATCCTGCTGTGATCGAGGGAAGAACGGCTGGGGGCATGATCGCGGCGTGGCGGGTGACCGGGGACTTCGGTCTTGACCACTGGGTCCTACCGCTGGTGGGTCTGCCATGGAGCGCCGACTCCAGCAGGCGCAATGTTCCCGACTGAGTGGTCCGTCGAAGGTAGGTTCTCGCGCCACACACCTGGTGTTCCCGGCTCGGCGGCGTCCTTTTTGGCGGTCGTGTTCAGCCTGGAGGGCGTCATCGTGGACACCACGCGTCTCCGGGCCCGTGCATGGCAAGGGCTCTTCGACGCTGTCCTACCCAAGTTGTCCAGCGGTTCTCGACCACGCTTCGACCCGGTGCAGGACTGGGGGACGTTCATGCACGGACACACCAGCGAGGACGGCATTCGGGCCTTTCTGGGTGCCCGCGGTATCGAGTTGCCGGAGGGTTTACCCAACGACCCGCGGGGAACGTGGAGTGTCCACGGTCTGGCGGGACGTCAAGAGGACTTCTTCCTCGTTGAACTGGCCCAAGGCGAGGTGAGTGCGTTCCCTGACGCGGTGGTGCTGTTGCGCAGTCTGCGGGCGCGCGGCGTGCTCACGGCATTGGTAAGCCCTGCCCGGAGCGCTGCTGCTGTGCTCGATGCAGCCGGGGTAACTGACTTGTTTGCGCTCTGTATTGACGACAGCGGTGCGGAGGAGATTGCCCGGGATGAGGAACCGCATCAAGTCCTGCTTCTGGAGGCTGCCCGGCGTCTGGGTGTGGATCCCTCGCAGGCTGTCGTGGTGGCGAGTAGTGCCGAGGGGGTTCGGGCCGCTGTCGAGTGCCGGTTTGGGCTGGTGGTGGGTGTGGACCGAGGAGTGGACGCGGCGAAGCTGAAAGGAGCGGGTGCTCACGTCGTGGTCGATGACTTGGCCGCTTTGTCCTTGAAGTTGTACCCGGACACCGCCGCAACAGGCGGGTGCGAGACGTCGTGGTGCGGTGGGGCGGTTGATGCCGCATCGGAGGGCTGGCGTCTGGTGTATGACCAATTCGATCCCGCCCAGGAAGGCACCCGAGAAGTGCTGTGCACGTTGGGTAACGGGTACTGGGCCACTCGAGGCGCCGTCCCCGGGAGCGCTGCTGATGGCATTCACTATCCAGGGACCTATATGGCTGGAGTCTTCAACCGTCTCGACAGCGACTTGGGGGGGCGCACCATCGAGACCGAACATCTGGTCAATGCCCCCGACTGGACATGGCTCACCATCGGCCACCTGGATGGTTCCGTCTTCCGTCCCGGGGCCCCAGAGATGATCAGTCATCATCAGGTTCTGGATCTGCGCCGCGGAGTGCTGACACGCACCAACCGCTATCGCGACGCGGTCGGGCGTACGACTCGAGTGACCTGCCGCCAACTGCAGTCGATGGCTGATCCTCACTTGGCAACGCTCGAAGTCACCATCGTCCCTGAAGACTGGTCTGGCGAACTGATCGTTCGATCGGTCGTGAACGGGGACGTGGCCAACCGCAATGTGGTTGCTGACCAGTTGTTGGCGAGCGAGCATCTGACAACGGTCGCTGCCGTGGAGATCGACCCGGAGACGGTCCTTCACGAGGCAGTCACAAGTCAGTCCCAGATCAGAATCGCCACGGCTGTCCGGACTCGAGTGATTCCTCCCAGCGCCGTCATGTCACGTCGAATTGACCGTGGTGGAATCGGCCCCGGCCATGAGATCACTGTCGCTCTGGAGGCTGGTGGGTCGGTGACGGTTGAGAAGGTCGCGGCTGCAGTCACGTCTCGGGATCGTGCAGTCTCCACGGCAGCACTGGATGCACAACGTCGGATCGGGTCTGCCCCCTCATTCACCGATCTCCTGTCCGACCATGAGACGGCCTGGGCGGAGCTGTGGGGTCGGTTCGGGATTGATCTGCGTGCCGGTTCCAGCCATCAGGTGGCATTGAACCTGCACATTTTTCATGTTCTCCAGACGGTCGCGGCCGCGGACGCTGACCTCGATGCCAGCCTGCCTGCACGGGGCTTGCACGGGGAGGGGTACCGCGGGCACATCTTCTGGGACGAGTTGTTCGCGTACCCGATGCTGACCCTTCGCCGCCCCGAACTCACACGCGCCTTCCTTCTCTACCGTCACCGGCGCCTGCCTGCGGCGCGTATGGCGGCGCGACGTGCCGGGTTGGCGGGGGCAATGTTTCCGTGGCAGTCCGGCAGCGACGGCCGCGAGGAGACGCCGCCGGAACTGTTCAATGTCCGTAATGGAGAGTGGATGCCGGACAACTCACACCGGCAGCGCCACGTTGGCTTGGCGGTCGCCTACAGCGTGTGGCAGTACTACCAAAGCACCGGCGACGTTGGGTTCCTCATCGACTATGGGGCGGAGGTGATCGTCGAGGTGGCCCGACTCTTCAGCAGCATGGCCGTGCTTGACGAGTCCGATGACCGCTTCGAAATCACGGGCGTCATGGGACCGGATGAGTACCACGACGGATACCCCGACGCATCTGGAGAGGGTGTGGCCAACAACGCCTACACCAATGTGCTCGCGGCCTGGGTGCTGGGCCGGGCCCTGGAAACAGTGTCACTGCTGGGTGACCGCGACTGTGGTTTGTTGTGGCGGCGCTTGAGCTTGGCACCGGAAGAAACCATCCGATGGGAGAGACTGAGTCGACGGCTGAGACTTGTCTTCCACGCAGACGGGATCATCAGCCAATTTGAAGGCTACGAGGCGTTGGAGGAACTCGACTGGGGAGCATACCGCCATCGTTACGCCAACATTGGGCGACTTGACCTCATTCTTCAAGCCGAGACCGACACCCCCAACCGGTACAAACTGTCCAAACAGGCTGACGTGCTGATGTTGTTCTACCTCTTCTCCGCCGAGGAACTGCGGGCGATCTTCGTCCGCCTGGGCTACGACCTTCCCCCAGAGCTGATACCACGCACGGTCCGCTACTACCTCGAGCGCACCAGCCATGGCTCGACCTTGAGCAGGTTGACTCACGGCTGGGTCCTGGCCCGCACAAACCGTGCCGCCTCATGGTCATTGTTCGAGCAAGCACTTGAGGCGGATCTGGCCGACACCCAGGGGGGCACCACCCGGGAAGGGATCCATCTGGGAGCCATGGCTGGCACCGCCGACATGATGATCCGCTGCTATGGAGGTGTCGAAACCCGTGAAGATGCTTTGTACTTGCACCCGGTCGTGCCTGACGAACTGACCGCCGTCTCGTTCCAACTCCGCTACCGAGGACAACCGATCACCGTCGAGCTGACCCCTCACATTATGCAGATTCGGCTTCAACCTTGTTCGGCTGAACCCGTCAGGATCTGCGCCGAGGGCACGATGAGGACCCTCCGCCCGGGTGAGAATTGGATGGTGCGCCTGTCACCGTCGGCCCACCCCGCGCCGTCACAATAGTGGGCGCCCACGCTGAAGCGAAGCCGGTCCGGATCTTGCCGCGCCAAGCATGAGAGCTCGGCGAGCGCGTGGCCAACTCGGTCTTCGGCTGAGCTCGGGACCCCGCCCATCACACCTTCACCAAATCTTGATGGCTCCAGAGAGCAAACCTCATGTTCCGGGTGGATAATTGGTTTTCAGTACCCGTAGGGGGTATAGGAGGTAAGGAAATGGAAACCAGTTACGAGGTTCGAGGACTGAGCTGTGCGACCTGCCTTGTGGAGTTGATGGACAGCGTTCGTTGGGTCCCGGGCGTGGAGACGGTTGAGGTCGACCTGGTAAGGGATGGCACGTCTTCGTTGACCGTGCGCACCCGCGTCCCGCTGGCTGTTGAGACGGTGCCTGAGGTTCTCAGGAAGGCGGGTTTTTGGTTGTGGGCCGATGAACGGCTCGATGAGATGGAGGTGCCAGCATGAGCATGCAGGATTGGATTGTTGTCATCGCGGCCGTGGCATTGACGGCTGCGCTGGGTTGGTTCTTCTTCGGCCCCAAGAAGTCGAGCCGTGCACGGCTCAGCGACGGGGTGCAGGAAGTGACCGTTGTCGTCAAGGGTGGCTACAGCCCCGATTTCATCGAGGTCCAACAGGGTGTCCCGGTTCGGCTGGTTTTCGATCGGCAGGAGGCGGGCGACTGCAGCTCCCATGTTGTCTTCCCTGACTTCAAAGTCAACGCTGCGCTCCCGGCATACGCGAGCACTGCCGTGAACTTCCTTCCGACGGAAGCGGGGGAGTACGGCTTCGCGTGCGGGATGAACATGATCCGGGGGCGCCTCCGCGTGGTGCCAGCTGACAATTCCTCGGATGCAGACGACGTCGCATCCGATGTGATGGATTCGGCGATGACGGATACCGCCACCGGAAGCAAAACCCACCCGGATGTCCAAGAAGGGCTGCTTTCCGAAGCGGATGGCGACGCAGAGGCGCGTGATCGTGCCGCAGAGCTCTCTGATCTCGGCCGGCGGGTGCTTTTCGGCGCGATCCTCACAGCCCCGGTGGTCTTCGCCGTGATGGCTGTCGAACTCTTTGGCGCCACGTGGATTCCGTCGCTGCTGATGAATCATTTCTTCCAACTGGCAATGATCACTCCGGTGTTCCTGTACTCCGGTTGGCCGATCCACAAAACCGGATGGCTTGCCCTGTCGCACCGCACGGCTGACATGAACTCCCTGATCACACTCGGAACGATCGCAGCCTTTGGCTACAGCCTGGTGGCAACCTTCGCGCCGGCACTGCTTCCCGAGCGGGCACAGGCTGTGTACTACGAGGCCGTTGGCGTGATCATCACGTTGATCCTGCTGGGCAGGATGCTGGAAACAAAGGCGAAGGCTGGCACGGGGGAGGCCATTCGCGCCCTTATCGGGCTCCAGCCACGCACTGCCCGCGTCGAGCGGAACGGCGAGGAACTCGAGGTCCCCATCGAGGACGTTGAACTCGGTGACGTCGTGATCGTGCGGCCCGGGGAGAAACTCCCTGTGGACGGTGAAGTGGTTGATGGCTCATCAGCTGTTGACGAGGCGATGGTGACCGGTGAGCCGATCCCGGTCGTCAAGAATTCCGGCGACTCAGTCATCGGGGCCACGATCAACCAGACCGGGACGTTCCGCTACACCGCCACCAGGGTCGGCTCGGACACCATGCTTGCGCAGATCATCAGGCTTGTCCGCGAGGCGCAAGGATCGAAGGCACCCATTCAGCGCGTCGTCGACAAGGTCTCGAGTTTCTTCGTTCCTGCAGTCATCACGGTCGCGATCTGGAGTTTCGTCGTGTGGTCCGTGGTCGGGCCCGAGCCAGCCTTCGTTTTCGGCCTCATCGCTGCGGTCTCCGTGCTGATCATCGCCTGCCCCTGCGCCCTCGGCCTGGCGACACCCATGTCCATCACAGTCGGCACCGGCAAGGGGGCCACAGCAGGAATTCTGATCCGCTCGGCTGAGGCGCTGGAAACGGCGCACAAGATCGACACGGTGGTGGTCGACAAGACCGGGACCATCACGAAGGGGACCCCTGCCCTGACAGACGTCCTTCCGGTCGATGGTTTCAGTGAGGAGGAACTGTTGGTCCTCGTCGCGGCGGTGGAGCGCTCCTCTGAGCACCCGCTGGCTTCCGCCATCGTCGCCGGTGCCAAGGAGCGTGGACTCGAGTTGCCGGAAGCCACAGCTTTCGACTCGATCACCGGGCAAGGCGTGCGCGCCATCGTGAACGGCCGTGAGGTGCTGGTGGGCAATCGACGGCTTTTGACGGCAGCGGGCATCACGCCTGACGTGGGTCCTGTCGAGAAGCTCGCTTCTGACGGCAAGACGCCGATGCTCGCCGCCGTCGACGGTGCATTCGCCGGTGTGATCGGTGTGGCCGACACCGTCAAGGACGGATCAGCCTCTGCTATCGCCGCGCTGAAGGAACGCGGGATCGAAGTGGTCATGATGACCGGTGACAACCGCGATACAGGGGCAGCGATCGCCCGTCAGGTCGGGATCACCCGAGTGCTGGCGGAGGTCATGCCTGAGCACAAGGCGGCTGAGGTGAAACGACTGCAGTCCGAGGGCCGGGTTGTGGGCATGGTCGGTGATGGCATCAACGACGCCCCAGCTCTGGCGCAGGCGAACGTCGGCTTGGCCATCGGCACGGGAACAGATGTCGCCATTGAGTCCTCTGACATCACCCTCATCTCCGGTGCACTGGGAGGGCTTGTCACGGCGGTGGACCTGTCCCGAGCCACCATGCGCAACATCCACCAGAACCTGGCGTTCGCGTTCCTTTACAACGGTTTGGGTATTCCGATCGCGGCAGGCGTGCTCTACCCGGCACTGGGATTGACGCTCAGCCCGATGATCGCAGCCGGTGCCATGGCATTGTCCTCGCTGTCCGTGGTGGCCAACGCCAACCGCCTCCGCGGTTTCCAGCCTCGCGTCCTGCCCGAGACAGTGCAGGTACCCAACACCAATCCGGTGGTGGAGGTCGGCGGCGAGCCAAGCACTGACGACATTGACACGGGAACCGCTGCCTCACCGACCCCGGACGAAGCGGTGGATCCCGTCTGTGGGATGACGATTGATCCGTCTTCCTCAGCCGAATCCGTTCCCCACGACGGACATACGTATCATTTCTGCTCGGAGCACTGCGCCAGCAGCTTCCGAGCCGAGCCGACGAAATACACCACCTCAGTGAGGCCGTGACGCTGCCGAGTACCGTGACCACCGCCACCCGGACGGTGGTCACGGGCCCAGAAAAGAGAACGACGTGACCAGGACCCAGACCCAACAGAAGGACATACTCGTCAGGCTCCGCCGGATCGAGGGCCAGGTCCGAGGAATAGCACGCATGATTGAACAAGACACCTACTGCATCGACGTACTCACCCAAGTCTCCGCGGCCTCCCGAGCCTTGCAATGTGTGGCCCTCGCGCTCCTGGACGATCACATGAGCCAATGCCTCGTTGACGCCGCTCGCGCAGGCGGAGCCCAGGAGGAAACCAAGCTGAAAGAGGCATCGGACGCCATTGCCCGCCTGGTGCGCAGCTGAGGCATGAAAGGTCAACGCTGAGTTGGGAGATTTCTCAGCACCAGGTGCGCTGACAGGTGGTTCGAGGACGCGGTGCTGGTGCCACGTCTCCAACTTGCCGTGTCAGGTGGGGCTCACCGTCGGACGGGTAGTCACGGCCCCAGAAGTGAGGTTCTCACCCGTCGTGATGTCCGGCGTGAGTCGGTGCTGGGGGCTGTGGCGAGCCGTCCGGGGCGCCGCTTCCCGTGATCGCCGGACCGACGACAAAGGCCGACAACGAGAACAAGCCGGTGAACACGGCGATTGCGACGGCTGGTGCTCGCCAAGTGGAGAAACGTCTGTGCAGGCTCCTCAGTAGTGGAACTGAGAAGAGGAGCCCGACCAGGAAGAACAGCGCATTCCCGCCGGCACCGACGACGAATGCGGCCCCGGCGATCAACCCGATGTGATGCAGCACGTGTGGTGCGAGTCCCAGGAGCGCCCCGAAGACAGCGCCCACGGTGCGGCGGGCACTGACAAGGCCATTTCGAAGCCCATGGGATCGATCTGTGGCGGTGCGGGCCTCCCGTGCGCTGTCCGACGGAGTTGGTCCGCCAAGGGTGTTGGTCGACTCGTTCATGTGGTTCTCCGTCTGAGGGTTTTCGTGCTCCGCGACTCGGCCGAGTCCGCCACAATCTGGGCCTCGGGTGGAGGTGCACGGGCCCATGTGGAATTCAACTGCACCACCAGCCGCATTCGACCTCGATGCTCAGCAGAGATTACTGGGGTCATCCCTCAGGGACGATGAAGGTTCGATGCATGTTCTTTGAAGAAGGGACGGCAGCAGCTCCCGTCGCGTGTGACTCCAGTCGCCATCGGGCCGATCTACTACCAACCCATCCTCCGGGTTTCGGCATGCCGTTTCCCGCAATCGTGCTGACGGCACAACGGACTTGATGACCAAGTCTTCAGCGAATCTTGATCAAACGCACGCGGCTGCATCACATCAGAAGGGCAGTCTTGCCCTCAGGGGCATCAGGATGGATCTGACGGCATGGATCTGACGGCACTGTCCGAGGCGCCATGGGGGACGCGGACCCCGCACCCCGCACCCCGCCTGGAGTGTCAGTGAAAAGGGTTTCGGACGGAGAACAAGACATGGGCAGGGCGGAGTTTGCGGTGACCGGAATGACCAACGGGCACTGCGAAAGCGCGATCCGCGCTGAGATGCCCCGGGTTCCCGGCTTCACTCAAGTTCAGGTCAGCGGCGACGGGTCTGCTGGCCGTGACCGTCCAGTCGGCGGTCGAGGAGAGGGCGGTGATGGCCGTAGTCGAGAAGGCCGGGTACGAAGCAGCCGCGATGGCCTTTGTCCAGCGTCTTCGTGATCAGTAACGGTCTGCGACTGCGGACCTTGACGTCCCGCGCCGACGAAACCTGGCCGACACCAACGAGCCCACGGACTGCCCGTGAGCCGATCAAAGTATGACTACCGTCGTCAAGACACAGGAAGGAACATCCCATGACCACAAATGACAACTACAACGACCTGAGCATGAGTACTGCGGGAGGTTGTTGCGGGGGCACGTCCACGGCAGCGGATCTGACAAGCAGGCGAGCTGAGGATGTCACCGAGTGCCCCGTGATGGTCGGCACCCCGGTGATCAAGTCCGAGGCCGAGGAAGCGGGCTTCTATCGCGACTACCAGGGCCAGCGGTACTGGATGTGCTGCGGCTCCTGCGGGCGATGCTTCGACAGCGACCCGGAACTCTACGTCACTGTGTAGCACCCACCACCAGCGATGCGACTGGCCATCGATTTCCATCCGCTGAACAAAAGCACACGCAATGACCACCCCCACCAGGAGTAGCGCCGTGAGTCAGCGCTTCTTCGCTGAAACTTCACGAAGTGTCGCCATCCCGGCCTGGCGGTCTTGATACCCTCGAAGGCGCAGAGTGGGGGCTTCACCCGAACTATGGTGGAGGTCCTGCACGATCTTCCGAACGACGTGTTCCCGCTGGGGTTGATCCCGAGGATCAGCCTGTCTTGCATGGGAGGTAGTGTCCGTGCGTCTGTGCAAGTCACATTTTTCGGGAGGAACCCATGCTGGACAGCGGTACGACCACGGTGGAAGAAGAGATCATCGAACCAGCCTCGACTCCCTCCCATCGCACGCGGCGGTGGTTGTTCGGCGAGATGCTGATTTTTGCGACGCTCAGTCTTGTCGCTTCTTTTGTCCTGTCGTGGGATGCGATCCTTATCGCCAAGAATCCTGATGTTGTCCTGAGTTGCTCGATCAACCCAATTCTGGATTGTGTGAAGGTGGGCTCCACCTGGCAGGCCAACATCTTCGGTTTCCCCAACGCCTTCCTGGGGCTGATCTCCGAGCCGGTGGTCATGACCGTCGCGGTGGCGTCCTTGGCGGGGGTCAGGTTCCCTCGCTGGTTCATGTTCACCGCGAACATGGTCTACCTGTTGGGTGTCGTCTTTGCCTACTGGCTGCTCTTCCAGTCGACGTTCGTCATCGGTGCCCTGTGCCCGTGGTGTCTGCTGGTCACTGTGTCCACCACGTTTGTTTTTGTCTCGATGACGCAGTGGAACATTCTGGAGAACAACTTGTTCCTCTCCCCTCGTCAGCACCTCAGGGCGTTGGCCTTCGTCCACGGCGGCTGGCTGACCATCTCGCTGGTGGTGTGGTTGACGGCCATGGCCCTGATCGAAATCGTCAAGTGGGGCCCGAGGTTGTTTGCCTGAGCGCTCGACGTGTCGTTGGGCTCAGTCGGCGCTAGTTGTGTGCGGTGGGTGAGTCGGTAGCGTGATCGCAAAGGTGGATCCGGAACCAGACCCGGCACTCTCCACACGGATGCGACCACCATGCGCCTCGACGAGGGCCCGCGTGATGGCCAGCCCGATGCCGCTGCCCCCCGCTGACCTGGAGCGACCGGAGTCGACGCGGTAGAACCGTTCAAAAATTCGCGGCAGGTGCCCAGCTGCGATGCCCTCTCCCGTGTCGGTGACTGTCACCTGCGCGGTGTTCTCGCCGCATGTGGCGTCCAGAGTGACCCGACCGCCGGCCGGTGTGTGCCGTAGCGCGTTGTCGAGTAGGTTGGCCAGAACCTCCTGTAGCCGGTCCGGGTCGCCCATGACGACGCAATCGTGGGGGGTGTTGCAGGTCAGGGTTACGCCGTGCTCCTGGAAGGCACGTGCAGCAGAGGCCTCGGCGGTGGTAAGTACTTCCTTGACGTGGACTGGTTGGAGTCGGAGGCTGTAGCGGCGTTCCTCGACGGCTGAGACTCGGGCGATGTCGCCGACCAGTCGGTCCACGCGGCTGAGCTCTTTCTCGACCACGTCGTAGGTTTCCCGGTCGGCAATCAGGACACCGTCGGCCAGAGCCTCGTGGTATCCGCGGATTGTCGTCAGAGGAGTCCGGAGCTCGTGGGCCAGGTCCCGCAGCATCTCCGCGCGGGTCCGTTCCGCGGCCGCGAGATCGCGGGCCATCGTGTTGAACGCGTGACCGACCGCGTCGAACTCCGCCCCCAGCCCGGACTCGGCCACCCGGGCACTGTACTGGCCCTCGGCGATGTCCGAGGCCGCCCGTGCCATGGCGGTGAGGGGGCCCACCACCCTGCGGGTGACGTACCAGCTGACTGCCAGCCCGGTGAGGGTGGCTGCCAGGATGCCGATCAGCAGTGCGGTCAGGGTTGCGTCGGCGAACGCCATCTGCAGGTGCTTCGACAGGTCCTGGGGAATTGATCCGACAGTTTGGTCGATGTGGGCGGTGAAGAGTCCTGGTGCCAGCCACAACGCGACTGCCAGCAGGGTGGTGCTTCCTGCCAGTATGACCAACCCCTGGGCCATCAGTAGCTTGGGCCCGAAGCCTGGTGACCGATGTTGCTTCGCAGCCATCAGCCTGTTCCCATCCGGTAGCCGACTCCCCGGACTGTGCGGATGTAGAGCGGGGCTTGTGGGTCGTCGTTGAGTTTGTGGCGCAGGTTGGCCACGTGGACTTCGACCACATGGTCGTCACCGAACCAGTCGCCGCCCCAGACCTTCTCGAGTAGTTGGCGTCGCTCGAAGGCCCTGCGCGGATGGGCGGACAAGGCGTCGAGGAGATCAAACTCGGTGCGGGTCAGCTCAAGTAATTCTCCTCCGAGGTGAACCTCCCGTGCCACTGGATCGATCTGCAGCGCGCCGAACCGGCGGGTTGGCTCGACTCCGGGATCCGCGGAGCGGGGTCGGCGCAGCATCGCCCGAATCCGGGCCACGAGCTCTCGCGGGGAGAACGGCTTGCCGAGGTAGTCATCCGCGCCGACCGACAGCCCAATCAGACGGTCGATCTCCTCGGTCCTCGCTGTGAGCATGACAACGTAGGCGTCGGAGAAGGTGCGGAGTTGGCGGCAGACCTCGATCCCGTCCATGCCCGGCAGCATGAGATCGAGCACCACAACGTCCGGACGCCAGGAGCGAGCCAGCTCCACACCCGTTTCGCCGTCCGCCACGACATCGACGACGAAGCCTTCCTGTTCCAGGTAGCGCGCGACCAGCTGGGCGATGGCCAGGTCGTCTTCGACGACCAGAACCCGCACCCCTGTCGGGGGCGGATCCTGGCGTGCGTGGCCCTGGGGGAGGGATGAGCTGCTCACGAGTGCTCCGACATCTCCACGAACTTACCGTGCCAGGAGTGGTACCACACCTGACCGGTGTTGGCGTTGACCGACAGCATCCCAACGATATTGCCGTCGCGCATGGTGTGCAGCGTGTAGTAGCCGGGGAACGCAATGGGTTCATTGGAGGTGAGCCCCTCCCCGCGGTCCGCCAGCCAGGCATCGGCGATCTGCTGGGCTTGGGTGGCGCTGATGTTCGCCTTCGAGCCGTCATCGCGGCCCATCATCCCGAACCGGGTGTTCCACATCGTGGCAGGGCCCACCTCTGTGCCCACCGCCCCCGAGCTGGGATCGATGAGCACTTCAGTGGCCTTGGAGCCGTCGGGTGCTTGCAGGACGGCGTAGTAGTTCTTCTCGAACCTCATCACCTCGCCCACCACCAGCCCGGGTTGCAAGGCCTCCGCATAGCCTGCGGCACGCTCCCTCGCCTGTACGAGGTCCTTGACCGGGCCGGAAGCCCCTTCCGACCAGCCGTAGCCGCCCATCATCGAACCGTAGCCGGCGCTGCCCACCACCCTGTTTTCGTCCCAGTTGGGCGTACCCCAGCCAGAGGGTGACTGCTGGGTGAACAGCCACGTTCCCGAGGCCAGCAGCACCACCAGCGCGACAACCGGCACCCACCACCCACGAGACCGACGAGGAGTTGTCTGTGACGTTGGCATGGCGGCCCTCAGAGCTCCATGTTGTGCTGCGAACGTCCTGAGCGCAGGGCTTCGCGCATGCGGTGGTAGGTGGGCTCGTCAATCTCGCCGGCCGCGAACCTCCGGTCCAACACCTGATCCGCGCTCTCCTGCGGTCCGTGTTCCCCGCGAGACCCTCGGGTGATTCCCGGGCTGAAGGCCCGCGTCACCAACCAGACAATCAGGACCAGCAGGGCCACCCAGAAGATCCCCATGGCGATCCAACCGCCCACACCCATTCCCCATCCATAACCCATCATCGCGAACTCCTTCTTCTTTGGTTCCTTGTGTTGATGAATCCATCCTCCGCCACCATCCTCAGGGTCCTGCCCTGTCCTTCCTCAAGATCTGTTCAAGGCCGACTGCGACAAGGAAAAGAAAGAAGACGGCCCTCCGTAGTGGAGGCCCGTCTTCAGGCAAGGGGGAGGTGGACTACTTGTTGGCCTCAGTGATGGCTCGCAGCAGGTCCTTTGCCGTCGGCTGGATGAGGACCTCGCCCTGTGGGGTCCCGAACTCCAGCTTGGTGGCACCCACCATGTACGTGGGGGTGCCGGTGATGCCCTCATCTCGGAAGGTTTTGTCGCCGATCTTCACGAAGTCCTCGAACGCCTTGAAGTCGTAAAGCTCCTGGAACTTGGTCAGGTCGCCTCCGGCGATTCCGGCCTGAGTGGGGAAGTCCACACGCAGTTGCTGGTCGGTGTAGCCGACGCCCTCCTGGGAGGGCTGGTTCTTGTAGATCACAGCGTGATACTCGCGGTACTTGCCCACGACATCAGCGGCAGCGGCAGCCATGGCTGCGCGTTTGGAGGAGTCGTTCTGCAGCATGTTGTCCAGGAAGTACGCGGTGCGGATCTCGACCGTGATGTCACCGTTGTCGATCAGTTCCAGGGTGGCGGCCCCGAAGGCCTCTTCGCGGCTGGCGCAGGCAGGACATTGGTAGTCCTCGTAGACCACCAGGTGCGGTACATCGCCGGCAGGTGCAGCACCCTGGGACTTCATCATGAAACCACCCCGGTCGGTGGCGTTGGGTGGCGTCTGCTGATTGGCGCTGCTCGCCTGCTTGTCCCCGAGCGCCTGCACGATGACCATCACAACGATTGCGACGACCACCAGTGCCACCGCTGCGAGTGACGCGAAAAGAATCCGGCGGTTTCGCTTCGCCCGATCCCCCTCCTTCTCCTGTTGTTGACGCAGGACGTCTCGTCGGCTCATCCCGGGCGTGTTGGCCATCTGGAAACTCCCATTCCGCAGCATCAGGTACCAGTCCAGATGTCCGGACTCAGTACCTGTCGTACTGGATCGATTCTCCGGTCCGATTCCAAGAAGAATCGGACCGGAACTGCCGTGGCGACGGCGTGCGTCAGTCTAGGAGCGCGAGTGGGGGGGTACGGCTTCGACAGCGATCCGTCCGCCTCGGATGAAAGTGCACTCCGGCGATGGTCGGCCAAGGAAAAACGCTGTCTGACAAGGTGTTCCAGTGTCTGGGCACGCCTTGATTGGCCCCGGAGCCTCTGGTGTTTCTTCACTGAATCTTCACGATACTGAACACGGCGACGTCTCATTGTGGCCGAGCAAAGGCCTGTGGAGCAGGGGCACGGAAGGGTGTTGGAGGGAGTTTCCGGTCTTCTTCATCGAACCTTCATCATTCCTGAACCGGGAAGTAGCGGACTCCGGGCAAGCTTTACGAGTTGCAAGCCCACTCCATCCAAAGGATTCCCGTGAACGTGTCACCCCGTCGTCTCATCTCCGCCGTCAGCAGCTTGGTGTTGGTTGTTGGTCTCGCCGCCTGTGGGAACGACACCACCGCGCAGTCGAAGGCCACCACAGATGCCCCGGGCGCCAGCGCGTCCGCACCAGCAGCCACCGACACACAGCCCGTCGACGGATCCGCCCCTGCGGTGACCGATGAGCACAACGAGGCGGATGTCACGTTCGCTCAGATGATGACCGTTCACCATCAAGGTGCTTTGGAGATGGCGGGATTGGCCGCCCGGGAGGCACAGTCGCAAGAGGTGAAGGCCGCCGCTGCCACGATTGAGGCAGCCCAGCTGCCGGAGATCGACCTGATGGAAAGCTGGCTGACGGCCTGGGGCGAGCCACTGGCACCCACCGCGGAGCATTCCGGGATGGACCATGGTGGGATGGACATGAACGGGATGTCCCAAGAGCAGGTCATGGGCGAGTTGTCAGGGGCCTCTGGTTCTGAGTTTGACCGACAGTTCCTCACCGCCATGATTTCCCACCACGAGGGTGCAGTCACCATGGCAGAGCAAGAGCTGAACGACGGCCTCAACCCTGACGCTCTCAAGCTCGCCCAGGTCATCATCGACGCTCAGACGACGGAGATCGCCGAGATGCAAGGACTGTTGACCAACCTCTGAAACCGGAGCATCCCCAACGACTGCGGTCGTCGGACCGCCACAACCATCAGGCAGGGCGTGTCGACGATGATTGATCGCCTTCCTGTCACCGGAGGAATACCTTTGAACAGGACTCCCATCGCAGATGAGAAGGCAGTGGCGTGACAACCACCGGGTTCTTGGCCCGAGCCGCTCGGCCACGCGCAGTGACAGTTCTCCTGGCCGTCATGACGGGCCTGCTCCTTGGTGCGGGCTACGCACCCATGGGTGCGTGGCCGGCGACGATTGTGGGCGTCGGGCTGTTCACGTGGCTCGTGTCCGGGCGGACTCGGTGGCAGTCCGTGGGCGCCGGTGCCCTGGCGGGGTTGGCCATGAATGTTCTCACCATCCACTGGATCGGCGTGCTTGGGGTGCCGGTGGCTGTGGCTCTGGTGGCGTTCATGTCGCTGTGGACGGCGTTGCTGGGCCTCGCGATATCTTTGGTGTCGCGATTGCGGCTGTGGGTGGTGTGGGTGCCATGCACATGGGTGGCCGTGGAACTTGCTGCGGGGCGCATACCCTTCGGTGGGTTCCCCTGGAACCGGCTGGCCTACACCACCGTGGACCAGCCGATGTCTGGCTGGTTGCCGTGGGTGGGGTCGACCGGCGTCACATTCCTCTTGGCCCTCGTGGCTCAGCTGGGGCTTCTGGGAGTACGGAATAGACGCCACCGTCTGCGGGCACTTGCTGTTGCCCTTGCCGTCGTCGTCGTGGGTGGCTCGTTGAAGCTACTGCCACGCGGGACGCCGGAGGAGGGAGTCACGATCGGGTTGGTGCAGGGCAACGTGAACCGCTATCTGCATGGCACCCCGTACTACGCCCAGTCCGTCACGGACAATCTGCTGAGCGAAACCATTTTCTTGTTGGCATCCAACCGGGCCACGGAGGATCGTCCTCTTGATTTCGTCCTGTGGCCCGAGAACGCCACCGACGTTGACCCGCTTGTGGACCCGGAAACCCGACGGCTGGTCGAGACCGCTGTGGCGCTCGCCGCGACGCCCATCTTCGTGGGGGCTGTCATGGATGGACCGGACCCGGAAACCACCCGCCAGACCGCCGGCATCTGGTGGCATCCGGAAACCGGACCGGGGGACCGCTACGACAAGCGCAACCTCGTGCCGTTCGGCGAGTACATCCCCTTTCGAGACTTCCTCCTGCCACGCCTGCCGGTACTCCAACAGATCGGTCGGCAATCCATCCCCGGCACTGAACCGGGAGTACTTACTGCGCCGACAGCAGCCTACGAGTCTCTCCAGTTGGGTGACGTCATCTGCTTCGAGCTCGCTTGGGACGACACGGTGTACGACACCGTCCGGGGCGGCGCGGACGTCATTGTCTCCCAGAGCAACACCAACACCTACGGCGGCACATTCGAAGTGCCGCAGCAGCTCGTTCTCAATCGGATACGGGCCATGGAACTAGGCCGCGACGTGGTGGTCTCCACGTTGAACTCCGTCTCCGGACTCGTGGACGCGACGGGTGCCTTCCGCGAACCGACGGAGGAGTTCACGTCCGCACACCGCACCTTCACCGTTCCCATCCGGAACAACATCACGCTCGCCGTCATCCTCAGCCCGTGGTTGGGGTGGGCGTTGGCGCTGCTCAGCGTCGGCGCCACCGCGTTCGCGGTTACCAGGAGGAGCCGCTCAGCCCCTGCGCGTCGATCCAGCGGTTCCCTCGGTGGATGATTCATGGTGTGCTGCGCTCGAGACCGTGTCGCTTCCGTGCCCACACAGTTCCTTCCTCCTCGGCCCAATATTCTTGAGCCATGGGTAGACAACGCGCCACTGGCACACCTGCAACGGCGACCTTGCAGGAAGCCGGGGTGCCACACACGCTCCACAGCTATGCGCATGACCCGCGGGCGGAATCGTTCGGACTTCAGGCAGCATCGGCGCTCGGGGTGGAGCCGGCTCGGGTCTACAAGACGCTGCTGGTGGACACCGGCGACTCTCTGGCCGTCGGCGTGGTGCCGGTGACGTGCTCCCTCGACCTGAAGGCGATGGCCCTGGCGCTGGGTGCCAAGAAGGTGGGCATGGCGAACCCCGCGAGTGCGGAACGCAGCTCCGGGATGGTGGTGGGTGGCATCAGCCCCATCGGTCAGAAGCGGCCGTTGCCGACGGTGTTGGACCACACCATGCACGAGCATGCGACGGTGTTGGTCTCGGGCGGCCGGCGGGGACTGGACGTCGAGCTTGCGCCCTCCGATCTGGCACGCCTGACAGGCGCCACGTTCGCGTCGATCAGCCGCCCCTGAGTCTCAGACCCGAGCGGTGACCAGGAACAGGGTGTAGGGCTGGGGTCCATCGTCGCTGTCGCGCATCAGTGCGATGTCCTCGTGCCAGGTGACATCCCGGAAACCGGCCCCCGTCAACAACCCCTCGAGGTCGTGCGGATCCAGGCCGTCAAGGTGAGGATTGTCGGCGCGGGGGTGGGTGCTCCCACGATGGAAGCCCTCCGAGCCGACGGGAAGGTCGACGATGGCCAACTGGCCGCCGGGGCGCAGGGCCCGAGCCATGTTGGCGAACGCGGTGGCGAGGTCGTCGACGTGATGCAGCACCTGCAGGGTGAAGATGACGTCAGTGATCGCGACCGGGTGGTCGGGGGAGTGGGTGGCCAGATTGCGTCGTTCGGTATCCCACGGCAGGGCCCGTTCCACGATCCCACGCTCCGCCGCCTTGAGCATCTCCACGGAGCTGTCCATCAGCAGGCAGTGGGGAAGGACATCGGCCAGCGCGAAGCTCAGCTGACCGGTGCCGCAGCCGTACTCCAGCCCGGACTCGATGCCGTGGAAGTCCACGGCCTTGCGCAACCGTGCGGCCACTGTGGTGGTGCGCTCCACCCTGTCCGGCTTGTCGTCCCACGTGCTGGCCATGCCGTCGAAGATGCTCATGCGCCCATCCTGTCCGGCCGCGACCATCCGGTGGGGCCAAACACCCACACCCGGCACTCATGTCCTCGGATGTGCCCGGCGGTAGGCTGGCTCCATGTCAGAAACCACACTCGTGAAGAACGACGACGACAACCGCTACGAACTGCATCTGGATGGGCAGCGCATCGGTTTCATCGACTGGGTGCGCGACGGCCACGTCGTGGAACTCACCCACACCGAGGTGGACCCCGCCCAGGGTGGGAACGGCTACGCGGCAGCCCTGGCGGACTTCGCGCTCGCGGACATCCGGGACGCCGGCCTCAACGTCAAGCCGACGTGCTCCTACGTCGCGCGCCACATCGAGAAGAACCCCGAGTTCGGGAGCATCGCCGTCGCCTGAGGGCGCCTCATCACCATCCCCGCCGCATCTGCGGCACAATGCTCAACGAACAAGATGCTCAACGAGCAAGCTCGACGAGCCAACCCTTTGCACCTGCACGAGAGGACCTCCCCAGTGAGTGGCGCCATCACCATCAGTCGGCCCAACGGAGACGAGGAGGTCGTCCTGACCTCCGACACCACGGGGCTGGACCTCTTCGGCACCGACCGGAGCGTGGTGGCCATGCGCCGCCGCGGCGAACTGGTCGACCTTGCACAGGGAGTGATCGACGGCGACGTCGTCGAGCCCGTGCTGAACAGGGAGCCCGACGGGTTGGCGATCCTCCGCCACTCCGCCGCGCACGTGACGGCCCAGGCGCTGCAGCATCTGGTGCCGACCGCGAAGCTCGGCATCGGCCCGCCCATCGTGGACGGTTTCTACTACGACTTCCAGACCGAGCCGCTCACGCCGGAGGACCTCGCCGCCATCGAGAAGCAGATGGGGCAGATCGTCCGCGAGAAGCAGAAGTTCGTGCGTCGGCCCATCAGCGACGACGACGCACGGGTGGAACTGGCCGACGAACCGTTCAAGCTGGAACTCATCGACATCAAGGGCAACGCCTCTGACGACGACGGTTCCTCCGTGGAGGTCGGCGCCGGCGAACTGACCATCTACGACAACGTCCGCCGCGACGGCAGCGTCGCGTGGATGGACCTGTGCCGGGGCCCGCACGTGCCGCACACGGGCTACATCCAGGCTGTTGCCCTCACCAAGGTCTCGGCAGCCTACTGGCGTGGCGACCAGCGCAATCCGACGCTGCAGCGCGTCTACGGCACCGCATGGGCCACCCGTGATGACCTCAAGGCCTACCAGACCCGGATGGCCGAGGCCGCCAAGCGCGACCACCGCAAGCTGGGCGCAGAACTGGACCTGTTCAGCTTCCCCGACGAGATCGGCTCCGGGCTGGCCGTTTTCCACCCCAAGGGCGCCACGATCCGGATGGAGATGGAGGACTACTCCCGCCGACGCCACATCGCCGAGAACTACTCCTTCGTGAACACCCCCCACCTGACGAAGTCGAAGCTGTACGAGACCTCCGGCCACCTCGAGTGGTACGCCGACGGCATGTACCCGCCCATGCGCATGGACGCCGAGTACGACGCGGACGGTCACATGACCAAGCAGGGCGCGGACTACTACATGAAGCCGATGAACTGCCCCATGCACAACCTGATCTACGCCGCCCGGGGCCGCTCCTACCGTGAGCTGCCGCTTCGGCTGTTCGAGTTCGGCACGGTGTACCGCAACGAAAAGTCCGGCGTGGTCCACGGCCTGACCCGCGCCCGCGGGTTCACCCAGGACGATGCCCATATCTACTGCACCCGCGACCAGATGCGCGACGAGCTCGAAAGGCTGCTGCAGTTCGTCCTGGAACTGCTGAAGGACTACGGACTCGACGACTTCTACCTCGAGGTCTCCAGCAAGAACCCGGAGAAGTTCGTCGGCGACGACGCCACGTGGGAGGAAGCCACCGCCACGCTGCGGGAGGTGGCCACCGCGTCCGGCCTGGAACTGGTGGAGGACCCCGGCGGCGCCGCGTTCTACGGCCCGAAGATCTCGGTGCAGGCCAAGGACGCCATCGGCCGCACCTGGCAGATGTCCACCATCCAGCTCGACTTCAACCTGCCCGAGCTCTTCGAGTTGGAGTACCAGGCATCCGACGGCACCCGCCAGCGACCGGTGATGATCCACCGCGCCCTGTTCGGGTCGATCGAGCGGTTCTTCGGCGTCCTCACGGAACACTACGCAGGCGCCTTCCCGGCGTGGCTGGCACCCGTCCAGGTGCTGGGGATCCCCGTCGCCTCCGAGTTCGACGAGTACCTCGGGGAGATCCTGTCCACGTTGCACCAGCGCGGCATCCGCACCGAGCTGGACACCTCCGACGACAGGTTCGGCAAGAAGATCCGCAACGCCCAGAAGCAGAAGGTGCCGTTCATGCTGATCGCCGGCGGCGACGACCGTGACGCGGGCTCGGTGTCGTTCCGGTACCGCGACGGCTCCCAGCGCAACGGGGTTCCGCGTGACCAGGCGGTCGACGAGATCGTGGCGTTCGTCGCCTCCCGGGTCAACGAGGGCCCCAGCGCTGATGCCTGACCCGCAGGTGCAGGACCCGGCGGAGCTGGCTGGCGCCCCCGACGCGTTCCAGCGGCTCTGGACACCCCACCGCATGGTCTACATCCACGGTGAGGGCAAGCCGAAGGACGAGGGGGACTGCCCGTTCTGCACGTCGCCGGGCAAGGACGACGCCGACGGGCTGGTCGTGGCCAGGGGCGAGCATGCCTACGTGGTCATGAACCTGTTCCCCTACTCGCCGGGGCACGTGCTGGTCTGTCCGTACCGTCACGTCGCCGACTACACCGATTTGACCGTCGATGAGACCCGGGAGGTGGCCGAGCTGACGCAGCAGGCCATGCGGGTGCTGCGTCGCGTCAGCAACCCGGCCGGCTTCAACTTGGGCATGAACCAGGGGGCGGTGGCAGGCGCCGGCATCGCTGCCCACCTGCACCAGCACATCGTTCCCCGGTGGGGCGGCGACATGAACTTCCTGCCGGTCATCGCTCAGACCCGCGCCCTGCCCCAACTGCTCGGCGACGCACGCCAGCAGTTGGCGGATGCCTGGAACTCCTGACCCCGCGATGAGGTTGAAAAAGCGCCTCCGGGTGGCCACGACGTCGCTGGTGTGGTCGGTGGGTTCAAGACTGCCGCACTGGGGCAGGCGCATAGCCTGCGCTGTGGGGCCGCGCCTGTTCGGCATCCTCCCGCTGCAGGGGGTGCGGCAATGGGAGGACAACGTCGAGGTGGCACTCGGACGTCGACCCACCGCGCTCGAGCGCCGGGAGTTGCTGGACTCGTGGCTGCGCAACAACCTCATGTCCCTGTCCCTGGCGCGCTGGAGCGACGACGACGTGCTGTCGCGCGTCGTCATCGACGACGAGGGCGTCGCCCGCCTGCGGCAGTCGTTGGCGGGACCCGGGCTGGTTCTTGTGCTGCCCCACATGGGGAGCTGGGACTTCGCCGGTGCATGGTGCGCCCGCGTGGGCATCAAGGTGGTGAGCGTCGCGGAGCGGCTGCCCCGCGGCGTGTACGAACGGTTCCGCGATGCCCGCGCAGGGATGGGCATGGACATCCTTCCCGTCGGTCAGGCCAACCTGATGCGTGTCCTTGCTGAGGCCGTCCGTCAGGGGCAGGCCGTGTGCCTTCTCAGCGATCGGGACCTCTCCGGCCGGGGACTCACCGTTGCCTGGCCGGGCACGGACGCAACGGTGAGTGTGCCTGCCGGGCCCGCCCTGCTGGCCCGCGTCACCGGTTGTGACCTGCGGGTGGTCACCACCGCCTTCCGGGGGGACTGCGTGGAGTTGAGCATTGGCGACGTGATCCCCACCGGCCCACCGGCCGAGATGATGGAGGGGGTCGTGGCGGGTTTTGCGGACGCCGTCCGGCACGATCCCACGTCGTGGCTGATGCTGCAGCCATTCTTCAGGGACGCCTGACGTGCATGTGGCGCTGGTGTGCCCGTACTCACTGGACGCCCCGGGCGGGGTCGGGACGCACGTGATGGGACTGGCCCGCTGGCTGGCCAGCGCCGGGCACGCGGTCACCGTCATAGCCCCGGGCACGCTGCCACGGCCCACCATCGACGGTGTCACCATCCACCTCCTGGGACCGGCCCGGAACTTTCGGTTCAACGGATCCGTGGCCCAGTTGGCGGTGGGCCGACGGCAGGGGATCGATGCGCTCCGGGTCGCCGCGACAGCCGACGTCGTGCACGTGCACGAACCCTTGACGCCGGGGGCCGCCTTCGTCGTGGCGCGGGGGTCTTCTCCGTTGGTGGTGACCCACCACGCGAGCTTCGAGGTCGCTGGCCCCCTTGCCCTCGCGCTCCGCCTGCGTGCCGGCGCACTCGGGCCGCGTCAGAGCATTGCGGTGTCGCGTGCCGCGGCCGCCACTGCCCGCAGCGCCTGCGGAGTGGATCCCGTCGTCATCGGCAACGGTGTTCTGCTCCCCGCCGCACCCCCGCCCCGTCAGGGCTGGCGCGGGGGAGCGAGACCCCGGATTGGGTTTCTCGGCCGACTCGACGAGCCGCGCAAGGGTTTCGGCGTCTTCCGTCGGATCGCCGAGTTGGCCGGGCTCGGGGGGCTGGATGCCGAGTTCGTGGCGTTGGGGCCGGGGTCCGTCGAACCGGGGCCGGTGCAGCTGTGGGGGGTGGTCGACGACGAGACCCGGGACCGGACCCTGCTGACAGTGGACGTGCTCGTGGCGCCCAACCTTTTCGGTGAGAGCTTCGGCATGGTGCTCGTCGAGGCGCTGGCATCCGGCTGCGACGTCGTGGCCAGCGACCTGCCGGGGTTCCGCGACGTGCTTGACGCCGCAGGGGCGGGGGCGCGGTTCCCGGTGGGGGATGCCTCCGCCGCACTGGCAGTGCTGCGGGCCAGGTTGGGGGAGCCGGTGCACCCGGAAACGTTGCATGCTGCGGCTCGCCAATGGGGGTGGGATGCCCTGGGCCCGCTGATTCTGCGACGCTACGGCGCGGCGCTCGCCACGGGCGACACGCGACCCGAGGCCGGGGGCGGTCGGGGCGATGGCTTAGGCTGGGACGTGTGAAGACCGTCCAGACGCCGCCCCAATGGGACACGGAACGCGTGATGACGGTGCCCAACGTCCTGTCGTTCATCCGGCTTCTGGCCGTGGGTGTCTTCGGGTGGTTGATCCTCGCGGGACACGATGTGGCTGCCGTCGTCCTGCTGATCGTCTCCGGCGCCACCGACTGGCTCGACGGTTTCCTGGCCCGGAGGTTGAAGCAGCGCACCGAGCTCGGTGCGAAGCTCGACCCGGTGGCCGACCGTCTCTACATCCTGATGGCCATCATCGCCCTGACAGTCCGCGGCATCGTGCCGTTGTGGCTGTTCGCGCTGCTGCTGGCCCGTGACGTCATGCTGGTGGCGCTGGTCCCGTCGCTTCGCCGCAGTGGGATCACGGCGCTGCCCGTCAACTACGTCGGCAAGGCCGCCACCATGTGCCTGCTGGTGGCCATCCCCCTGATCCTGCTCGGTTCCTCTCCCACCCTCGACGTGGTCGTGGCTGCGTGGGTGGGCTGGCCGCTGGCTGTCCTCGGGGCCGTCCTGTACTGGTGGGCAGGCGGCATCTATCTTCAGCAGACGATCGCCCTGTCGCGGAAACGACGAAGTGGTGCGGATGCCGCGGCCTGACCAAAGCATGAGCCTGCTCACCGACCTGCAGGCCAACGCTCTGGAACCCGAGTACCGCACCTCCGGCTCGAGGAGGCGGCGCGTGTCGCCGTTGATCCTCGGTTCCACGCTCGCACTGCTCGCCGCGCTCGCGGTGATCGCAGTGGTCAGCACCACGAGGTCGTCGGGGGAGGCCGCCGGGGAGCGGCAGGACCTCCTCCAGCGCATCGCGGACACGCAGGCGCGCGTCGATGACCTGGAGCGTGAGGCCGCGGCCCTGGAGACAGACATCCGTAGCCTGGGCGACGCCCAACTGAACGACCCCACGCTCGCCGAGGCCCAGGACCTCCTGGAGCCCGCAGCGGGCAACGTCCCCGTGACCGGGCCGGGCATCGTGGTCCTGGTCAACGACGCGACGGACAGGCCCCGCGGGGAGGGTGTGGTGTTCGACACGGACCTCTCCCGGCTGGTCAACGGGCTCAACCAGGCCGGCGCGGAGGCCATCGCCATCAACGGTCGACGCGTCACCTCCCTGACGCCGATCCGGACGGCGGGCTCGGCCATCACGGTTGACTACGTGTCGCTGTCGCCGCCGTACCGGGTCGAGGCCATCGGCAACCCTGCGACGATGCCTGCAAGGTTCGCCCGCACGGGCGCCTCGGCGTGGTGGAAATACATCAGCGACAATTACGGCGTGAGCTTCTCGATCGTCGAGGCGGATGGGGAACTGAACCTGCCAGCCGACCCCGGCATGATCCTGCGGTACGCAAAGAAATGACTGAAAGGAGTGGGTGCGGATGTTGGCCATACTCGGCCTGATCGCCGGCATCGTCGTTGGGTTGCTGGTGGAGCCGTCGCTGCCCTCAGTGCTGCAGCCCTACCTGCCGATCGCCATCGTCGCCGCCATCGACGCCATCCTCGGCGCCACGAGGGCTTTCCTCGAGGGCGTCTTCTCGGACCGGGTGTTCGCGGTGTCGTTCCTCTCCAACGTCGTGATCGCCGGCCTCATCGTGTTCGTGGGTGACCAGATCGGCGTCGGATCCCAGCTCTCCACCGGCGTGGTGGTGGTCCTGGGCATCCGCATCTTCACCAACGCCGCCGCCATACGACGGGCGTTGCTGCATGCCTGAGCCCCACGACGTCGCGCCCGACGCACACGAGACCGACGGCGAACCCGTGGCTCCCAGACGCGTTGCCGAGGACGACGCCCCACCCACCGTTGGGACACGCGAGCGGCATCTGCTGCGTGACCTCGTCCGACCAGGGCGTGGTCAGCTCACGGTGGCGCTCGTCCTCTTCCTCACGGCCCTCCTCGTGGTCCTCACGCTCAGGTCCCAGGCGGCCCAGCCGTCGTACTCGAACCTGCGACGGACCGAGCTCATCCAGTTGCTGGACAATCTCTCCGCGGAGACCCGGCGGTTGGAGGACGACATCCGGAGTCTCCAGACCACCCGCGACGAACTGGCATCCGGTGCCAAGGGCGCGGAGGCGGCGAAGGCAGAGGCCATCCGTCGCCTCGACGAGCTCCAGATCATCGCCGGCACGGTGCCCGTCCACGGCACCGGCGTGCGCATCACCATCGAGGACCCCGACAAGAAGGTCAGTCCGGAACTGCTGCTCGATGCGCTCGAGGAACTGCGCGACGCCGGGGCTGAAGTGATCGAGATCAACGATCGCATCCGTGTGGTCGCCTCCACCTGGTTGGGGCTCGACAGCCAGGGGCGCGTCGTGGCGGACGGCGAGGTGGTCAAGAGCCCCATCGTGCTCGACGTCATCGGGGATCCGGCCACCCTTGAAGCAGGGGCAAAATTCCGAGGTGGACTCGTCAGTGAGGTGGAAGGTGAACGGGTGGGAGGCACCGTGACGATCGACCAGATGTCGCGCGTGGACATCGACTCCGTGGTGGTGGTCACCAAGAACGAGTTCGCCCGCCCGAATTGATCGGGGCGGTCTTGTGTAACCCGTTCCCACCGATAGGGTGGGTGACGCAACCGAGCATCGGCCATCACTGTGGGATGGGGCGTCGCCGGACAGGAACGAAGTGAGAGGGGCCCCGCCCATGAAGTGCCGTCAATGTGGACGTGACAGTCGGACAGATGCCAAGTTCTGCAGCCATTGCGGCACGCCGTTCGGCGACCCGATGGGCGACACCACCACCGTCCTCACAGCGATCTCCGACGACTACATCGGTGAGCTCAGCGAACCCGAGTTGGACGCCGTCCGGAACCTGAGCATCGGCGATGCGCTGCTGATCATCCGCAGCGGTGGAAGCGTGGGCGCCCGTTTCCTGATCGACACGGACGTGACGTCCATCGGTCGTCACCCCGCCTCCGACATCTTCCTCGACGACATCACCGTCTCCCGCCACCACGCCAAGTTCGTGCGCTCCGGCGGGGAACTGCGGGTCGAGGACCAAGGAAGCCTCAACGGCACCTACGTGAACCGCAAAATCGTCCAGGAACCCGTCGCGCTTCGTGCCGGCGACGAGATCCAGATCGGCAAGTTCCGGGCCACCATCAGTCTGAGCGAGCCCGGCGGGAACTGATGCCCAGCCCCCCGCGCACGATCGGTCAGGTCCTGGAGGCCATCCGGGGGGAGTTCCCCGACATCTCGGTCTCCAAACTGAGGTATCTCGAATCAGAAGGACTGGTCTCGCCGGAACGGGACCAGCCCTCCGGCTATCGGCGTTTCCGCCAGACCGACATCGATCGTCTCGTTTTCGTGCTGCGAGCGCAGCGGGACAAGTACCTGCCACTGAAGGTCATCAGGGAACAGTTGGACGCGCTGGACCGGGGAGAGGAACTGCCCCCGGATGTGGTCCCGCCCACCGTCGAGGAGGAGGTCGCTGCTCCCACCAGACCGCGCGCGCCCGTTCCCCCATCGAGGCTCGTCACCCGACGTCAGATCATGACGGAGTCGGGGTTGGGCGAGGCAGGCTTCATTGAACTGGAGCGACTCAAACTCATCAGCGTCCGCCGCGGGACACACCTGTACGGCAGGGAGGCAGTGGCCATCGCTGTCGCAGCCAAGAGGCTGGGGAGCTTCGGCATCGATGCCCGCCAACTGCGTGTGGTGCAGCAGGCGGCGGCCACGGAGGCCGCACTGGTGGAACAGGCGCTGGCCCCGTACCAGCGGCGCTCAGGCGTACCCAAGGAGATTCTGGCCGACATCTACCGGGTGATCCTGCAGGCACATGCCGCACTTCTCCACAGCCAGATCAACGGGTAATAGGCTGGGATGCATGATCGACCTTGACGTCATAGGAATTCGGCTCGCAGCCCCGGAGGATCTCCCCGTCCTGCTGCTCAGGGAAAGCGGGGGCACGCGGCTCCTGCCCATCTGGATCTCCACGGTGGACGCGGCGGCCATCGCCATCGTTCTCGACGACAGCGAACAGTTCCACCGACCGATGACCCATGATCTCCTGGCCAATGTCCTCGACGAGGTCAGCAGCGGTAAACCGGGGACGGTCAACATCACCGAGATGCGCGACGGTGTCTACTTCGCCACCATCTCTGCGGGCAGCTTCGTCTTCGATGCACGCCCCAGCGACGCCATCGCCGCGGCACTGCGTCTGGAGTGGTCCATCGAGTGTCCGGAGCAGTTGATGGATCAAGTGGGGGTTGAGGTTGACCGGAGCGAGACCGACGAGGTGGAGAAGTTCCGCGAGTTCCTCGACACGGTCACCCCGGACGACTTCGAGAACGAAAACCCCTAGTCACATCCGGTTGTTGGACGTGTTTTCCGGTCCATCCCGACGCGTCGTTCGGCTGGGGGACAGATTGGTCTCCGGGGGGCTGGGCGTGTCGTTGTTCATTCGTGGGGAGAAGGGTTAGCGTCGGTTTGTCGGTGCATCACACCGATGTCATTGACTGGGCAGAGCGAGGCAGAAGTGACGGACGAGTCCGCAGGCAAAGCACCGGCACAGCCGGTGCTGCAGGACCTGCTGTTCGAAGGTGACTTCTCTCCGCTTCCCGTCGACATGGGCTTCCGTGGCCCCGTGGCCCACCGTGTGGCCGGCATCACGTACCGCCAGCTGGACTACTGGGCACGCACCGGGCTCGTGGTCCCTGAGATCCGCCAGGCGGGTGGCTCCGGTACGCAGCGGCTGTACTCCTTCCGCGACATCCTGCTGCTGCGCGTCGTCAAGCGCTTCCTCGACGTGGGCATCTCGTTGCAGCAGATTCGCGTCGCCATCGAGCATCTCCGAATCCGCGGTGTGGAGGATCTGACAGAGATCACACTCCTCTCCGACGGCTTCAGCGTCTACGAGTGCACCACGGCCAGCGAGCTGTATGACCTCTCGAAGGGCGGGCAGGGCATGTTCCTGATTTCCGTCTCCAGCGTCTGGAAGGAAATCGAGGGCACGTTGAGCGCCCTTCCCTCCGAGAAGGCCGGGATCACGGCGTCCGAGGACCCCTCCGACGAGCTCGCCGCCCGTCGCCGCGACCGCGCAGTCTGAGTCCCGCTCTCTTCTCGGTAGCTCCGCGACACAGCCCTTTGATACACCGCCGTTCCCTTCGATAGACCGCCGTTTGTTCCTCACGGGCGGCACTCAGGGCGACGCGTTCCTCACGGCGGCACTCAGGGAACGAATAGTTTTGTATCCTGAGTAGCTCCGCGACGAGGGAGCTGAGCGTATCGAAGGACCTCCCGCACCTCACCGGCCCTTCGATGCGCCGCCCCTGTTTCGGCACACCGCCCCTCGTCCCGGCACGCACGTGTCCTTGGTCAGGCGCGCGGGAGTCGCGGACGGCTATTGTGCAGGCGTGAAGGAACTGATCGCGAAGCTCATGCGGCGCCCCTGGGTCGCCCACCTCCTGGCCGCCAACGAGCGGTTCGGCAAACGACTGGGCCCGCAGTTCGCCGGCGCCGTCACCTACTTCTCGGTGCTGTCGATGATCCCCGTGCTGATGTTCGCAGTGGCATTCCTCGGCCTCACGGTCACGGTGCTCCGTCCCGATCTTCTGGGGGAGGTTCAGGATTTCCTGACCACGCAACTGGCCGGCCTGACCGGAGTGGAAAGCGGGGACAACAAAGAGGCCGCCAAGTTCGCGAAGACCATCAGCGACTTCGTGACGGAAACGTTCAACCACTGGGCGGGCATCGGTGCCATCGCGCTTCTGGCCGCTGCCTACTCGGGCTCCAACTGGGTGAAGAACCTGAAGCATGCAGTCCGTGCCATGTGGAAGGACAAGTTCGCGGATGCCGCGAAACCGGGCAACTTCGTCGGTGAAATCATCAGCAACCTCCTGACGTTCTTCGGACTCCTGCTGTCGGTGGCCGTCGCGGTCGGTGTCACCGCGGCCGGACAGGCTTTCCCGGAGCAGATCATCCAGTGGTTGGGCCTCGCCCAAGTCCCCGGCATTGGCCTGCTCCTGCAAGCTGTGGGCCTCGTGGTGAGCCTCCTGGCCAGCTGGATGCTCTTCGCCTTCCTCTTCGTGGTCCTGCCGGGGGAGTCGACTCGCCTCCCCACGTTCCTCAAGGCCACCATCGCTGGCGCCGTACTCATCACGGGGCTGCAGCGGCTGACAGGTGTTCTCGTCGGCGTACTGTCCGGCAACCGATCCGCAGGAATCTTCGGCCCCATCATCATCCTCATGATCGTGTTCAACCTGCTGGCCACCATCATCCTCATGCTCGCCGCTTGGGTGGGCACGGCTGATACGTGGGAGGCGGCCCGAACGCAGAAGGATGCGCACAAGGCCGCAGGAGTCGTTGAGAAGGACGAAGTGCAACTCGATGACGAGGAGGACGACGAAGTTCCCATGTTGTCGCCCGTCACAGTGGCGGCCCGACACAGGGCGGGACGCTGGGCAGCCAGCATCGATCCCGACGACCTGCGCGCCGTCAACTACGATCCCGACCGCTTCGCCTTGAGCGATCCTGACGCCACGGTGTCGCAGGACAACGCCGCCCGCAGCGTGCGCGTCGGCTTGGGAGTCGGCTACGGCGTGGGCGCCGCCACGGGCATCGGCCTGGGTGCCGCCGTGGCCGCCCTTGTCCGCAAGTTGGCGCATCGCTGATGCCTTATTGCTCACGACTTTCGTTCCTCAACAACTGCCGACTGAGCGAAGAAGTCGGCTTACCGATTGTCTGAGGAACAAAAGTCGTGAAGCGAGGCCGAAATCAGGTGATTGAGGCGCGGAAGATCGATTCCACGGACTCCGACAGCATGGCGTTGAAGTCCTCATCCGACTGCTGGATCGTCAACCCTTCGGTGAGTGCCCTGGAGAAGCTGGCGATGAGGCCGTGGTTGCGAGCCAGGCGACGGTCGGCCTCCTCGCGGCTGTAACCGCCGGAGAGCGCCACCACGCGCATCACCCTGGGGTGAGCCATCAGACTCGTGTACAGGTCATCCTTGCTGGGGATCGTCAGCTTCAGCATCACGGAGCTGCCCTGCGGTACCGCGTCGAGATGCTGGCGGATCACGTCCTCAAGGATGTCCTCGATGTCGGCCTTGCCTGCGGACGCGATGTCCACCTCGGGTTCCAGGATGGGGATGAGCCCGTGACCAAGGACACGCTCCCCGAACTCGAACTGTTGGGCGACGACGTCCTCGATCCCACGCTTTTCTGCCTCCGTGATCACTGAGCGGGCTTTGGTGCCGAAAATTCCCTTGGTCCGCGCATGCTCCAGCAACTCGTCGAGGTCATCGACGGGTTTCATCAGTCGCACACCGTGGTTCTCGTCAAGAAGGCCTTTGTCCACCTTGAGGATCGGGACGATGCCCTTGTCCTCCCAGAGGTAGAACGGAGTGTCTTTGTCGGCAACCTGACGATTCATCGTCTGCTCGAACAGGATGGCGGCGATGATTCTGTCGCCGCTGAAAGCCGGGCTTGTCATGATGCGCTCGCGCATCTGATGGACCAGGTCGAACATCTCCGTCTCGCTCGAAAACTCACCGTCCTCAACCCCGTACAGCCGCAACGCCTTCGGGGTGCTGCCGCCGCTCTGGTCAAGTGCGGCAACGAAGCCGGTCCCGCTTCGCATCTGAATTTCCTGTGCTGAATTCATGACGTCCTTGTGCATGTTCCCCCTCCCTGCAAGGGAGTCTAATCTCCTGCAGAGATATTTATGTTCCGATGTGTTTACTCCCTGGCGTGCGCCCGATGCCACGCAACCACCGCCCTGGAATGCTCAGAGGCCGGACCCGCGTGGGGGCCCGGCCTCTGAGGCTGTTGAATCAGTGGGCTGCGGCGGGCTTGGGTTCGCCCTGGCCCGTTGCATGCAGCATTTCGACGAACCAGTCCTGCGTGATGTCGAAGGCCTTGCCACCGGCGATGCGATCAAAGGCGATGGCTGAGAGCTTGTCGCCGTTCTCCTCGTCCTCGCCGATCACACCCGACTCGCCGCGAAGGGCGCAATCAACGGCCATGTCCGTGCACCGCTTGATGAGCGCAAGGTCGGCGTCGTTGGCTGCGGCGGAACGGGCGAAGTAGCCCGACTTCTGCACCATGACCTTTTCCGCGTCGAGTCGGTCGGCGAACCGGTCGGCGAACCACTTCCCGGGATTGACCTTGTCGAGCTTCACGTGGCCGAACGGGTCGCGGGGGACCGTTTCTCCAGCCGCTTCCATCTCGGCGACGATGGCGTCGAGGCCAGCACCCTCCGAGAGGAAGATGGTGACGTTGCCCACCTCGTCCATGACCTTGTGGAGCCGGTCAGCCTCGGACGCCATGTCGATCTCGGCTTCGGGCACGTACACGGCGTGCACGTCCCATGCCTCGCGGCTGAGCCCGATCTCCGGGAGCCATTCCTGCGTGTCCAGCCACTTGCGGTACTCCGCGGCGGTGGCGGCCGTCAACCAGCCACAGTGGCGCCCCATGACCTCGTGAATGATCAGCATGCGGGAGCCGGAGTTGTGCTCCGCCACGACGTTCTCCGCGAAGACCGCGCCCTGCTCGGCAGCCGTCCAGGCCCCGAGGGACTGCTTGATGGGGATCACGTCGTTGTCGATGGTCTTCGGCAGACCGACGACGGTGAGCGGGTAGTCGTTGCTGGCCAGGAAGGCTGCAAGGTCCGCTGCGGTGGTGTTGGTGTCGTCGCCGCCGATGGTGTGCAGCACGTCGACGCCGTCTGCCACCAGTCGGTCAGCAGCAACCTTCAATGGGTCAGCGCCCGCCTCGACGAGCCCACGCTTGACCAGGTTCTGCAGGTTCGTCAGCTTCACACGTGAGTTGCCGACGGGAGAGCCGCCGAGCTTGTGCAGCAGGCCGGCCTTCTCGCGCACGGCGTCGGTGACCTCAAGGTAGTCACCCTGCAGCAGTCCCTGGTAGCCGTGGCGGTAGGCGATGATCTCGACCTCGGGCGCAAGTTCCGTGTAGCGCTCGATCAGCCCACCGATCGCGGATGAGAGACAAGGCGCAAAACCACCTGCTGTGAGGATGGCTACCTTCTTGACCATTGCAAACCCTTCGTTGAAAAATCTGTCCGCGCCAGCCTATTGCACCTGTGCGCTTGTGCCATCAGCGGGTATCGCAAGGCGGTCGGGCTGGGAACCGCAGTTCTCCACAACTTCACCCTGCGCGGCATGACGTGGCCCGGGCCGGTGGCAACATGGGTTGATGCGTGACCAACGGGGGCTCAGCAACGGGGTGCAGGTCACCCTCCTGTTCCCGTTGGCGTTCGGGATCCTGCTGCTGACTCTGCAGTGGGCCATGGTGTCTTGGGGCGACGCCACAGCCTTGGCGGCAGCTCAGGACGGCGCACGCGCCGCTGCAGCCCTGGATGGATCGGCTGCTGCGGGGGAGTCGGTGGCGGCGTCTGCGGCAGACAACGGATCCCTCAACGACTTCGACGTGAATGTCACCCGTTCTGGGGTGTGGACCACTGTGACGGTGAGCGGTACAGCGCAGTCGGTGCTGCCGGGCATCGTCTCTCACGTCAGCAAGACAGCCCAGGTCCCCACCGAGAGACTCACCCGACCCTGACCGGAGTTGTCCACAGTCTTGACTCTGACCCTGTCGCTTGAGCCTATTGGATGGCAATATTCCCCATACGCGCAACGTTGCTCGTGAGAGATGGGGGAGGTGTCGGGTGAGATTCACGCGGCAGTTGGTGGTGCTGGTGGCAGCACTCCTCATGGCGGGGTGTTCGCCGTCCGGCGCTCCCACGCCCACCTCCACGCCGGAGACCCCGCCGAGGCCGACCGCTGTGGCCCCGACTCCCTCGGAGACCTCGACGCCGACCCCAACGACTTCGCCCAGCGCCAGTCCGACTGCCTTCGAGTCCTTCCCGCCACCACCCGCCGACGAAACGGCAGAGCAAGCCGCAATCCGTGAGGGCTGGATGAGTTACTGGAGAATCTACGACAAGTTCACACGAGATCCCTTCGTGGATGACTTTACTGATACTCAACTCGTGACGGCGCAAGGAAGTAAGCAGGCAAAAATAATCCTCGACGAGATTCAAGACCTACGCGAGCGCGGTTGGCGGGTTGAGGGTGATCACCTCCTCAGGAAATATTCATTGTTGGAGCCTCCGTCAGATGTTGGCGGTATCCGTTCCGCTGTCATTACTTACTGTTACGACGGGCGGAAGAAGCATGTCGTTGAAGCCGAAAGTGGGGCGTCCGTCCCGACCGATGCTGCTGACACTTACGTTGAAACGGCATGGATGGAGAGAGGTTTGGATGGTGTGTGGAGAGTCGCCTTAATCGGGAACGAGGCGAAACCATGTTG
>JBDSRF010000234.1:0-8203 GCA_039929445.1 Arachnia sp.
GGATACTCCGCCGCCGGCCACAGCTCCACCTTGCCGAGCTCGTGGCCCACGAGTTCCACCTCCCGGGCGGGGTCGGGGTGCCCCGCCACGCGGATCACGACGCGGGCGGTGTGGCCCGGGGAGCGCCAGCGGGTGCCGGCGGCGTGAATGTTCCAGATGCCGTCCATGCGCAGGTGCGTGTAGAGAACCAGCGTGTCCGCGTCGCCGGCGCAGTCCCAGTACAGGTTCTTGCCCCACGCCCACACCCGCTCGATGCGCCGCCCGGTCAGGGACGCCGTCGCCAGGCGGGGCACGCGGAAGTCGGTGGACGTGATGAGCCTGCCCTCCAGACCAGCCATCCGCTCGGCAAGGCGGTGGACCGTGTCACCCTCGGGCATGTCCGGCCTCGATGACCACGCCCTGGGGCGACACCCTGGCACCTGCACCGCGCATGGACTCCAGCAGGCCGGTGGCGGCCACCCGCTGGCCGTCGACCTCCTCGATGCGGACGCGGCCCATCCGTCCCTGCTGCGCCGCGGCCTGCAGGGCGCGCACCACCAGCGCCGCAAGCTCCTCACGGGTGGGGGACTGCGGCGAGGTGGGCTGGAACAGGGTGAGCTGTCGGCCGCCGCGGCTGACGTGGGCCAGGCACACGCCGTCGGCCACCACCACGAGGGCACCCGCCGCGCGGGACGGGCGGGCGGTGTCGTGGGACGGCCAGGGCAGGACGCTGCCGTACGGGTTCGCGGGGTCGACGGCGGACAGCACGGACACGGCGGGGTCCAGGATTCCCGAGGGCCACGGGGTCTCGTCGGGGCTGTCGGCGAAGTCGCGGACCTGGTCGATGGTGGCCGATGTGGCGAACTGCGAGCCGCCGAGGCCCTCCACCACGTAGCCGCGCAGCACCTTGCCCGCCGACTCCAACTCGGCCAGCATCCGGTAGGCGGCGGCGAAACCGCCCCCGAACCCGTCGGCCGCAACGGCGCCGCGGGTGATGACGCCGAAGCGCTCGAGCCAGGTGGAGACCTGCGCCACCGCCTGCTGCGCGGGCGGCGTCGCCGGGTCCTGCACGGGATACCAGCGGCCCGCCACGTCGGCCGGTCCGCCGATGATCCCGGTGCGCCCCATGAGGGACCGACCGGGGCGGGGCAGCCTCGCACGGCGGCGCGGGGTGGCACGGGCCGCCTTGTGGGCGCCCTTGGACGAGCCGCCGATCCGGGCCCGCACCGGGGCCATGGACGACGGCGCCACGAGCCCCAGCTCCGCAGCGCGCCACACCTCGTCCGCGAGGGCGGCCGAGCTGGCGCCGGGATCGAGGGCCTGACGCAGCGCCCGCAGCTCCGTGAACAGGCCCCCGGAGTCACGCAGGTCCCGGGCCAGGGCGGTGGCGTCGTCGTCGGCCGCCATCCCGAGTGGGCCCAGGAGGTCGAGGTCGTCGCGCGGCACCAGCGCCACGAGCGGGTCGTGGGCGCCGACGCTGCCGCGGACGCGGATCACCACCTCACCCTCGGCCACCAGTTGGTCCAGGTGCGACGGCTGGTAGTTCCGCATGCGGGACGGCAGCACGTGGGTCTCCCATGCGCTCGCCGGCAGGGCCGCGCCGGCGAGGCGCTGCAACGCGATGAGCACCTCGTCCGCGGTCGAGTCCGGGGGGTCATTGACCTGGTGCCAGTCGGCCAGGAACCGGGCGTAGGCCGACGGTGAGACGGGCTGCACCTGGGAGCGGGCCAGCGCCAGGCAGCGGGTGCGGATGCGCCGCAGCACTTCGGGATCGCAGTACTCGACCCCGTCGCGGCCGGGGGTGAAGTGGCCCTCCACGAGGCGACGGGCCCCCACCTCCCGCTCCAGCACCAGCAGCGCGGTGGCGGGCCCGAGCCCGAAGGCGGCAGCCACCGCCTGGACTGTGAAGGGGGCATGGGTGCGGGCGTAGCGGGCCACGAGCTGCGTGACGGGGTCGCGGCCGGCCGTGTCGTCGGCCGCCGGAGCGCCCGCGGGGACGGGGATGCCCAGCGCGTCGCGCAGCAGGCCGAGGTCCGCGGCGGCCACCAGGTGCTCACGGCCGGACAGCTGCAGCACGTGCACCCGGTTCCCCAGCGACGTCAGCAGGCCGGCCAACTGGGCGACGAGCTCGTCGTCGAGGTGCGCGGCGAGTCCGTCGAGGGGAATGGGGCCCAGCAGGCGGGGGAGGTCGGCGAGGGCGTCGGCCGTGGACAGTCGCCGGTCCATGCCACCCGGCGGCCCGGCCCTGTGCTGGAGTTCGGCCTCGACGGCGTCGATGACGTCCAAGTCGAGGAGCTCGCGGAGGTCGACGGTCCCGAGAACCGCCGCCAGCAGGGCCGGGTCCATGGAAAGGGTGGCGGCGCGCCGCTCCGCCAGCGGGGTGTCGCCCTCGTACATGTAGGCGCCCGTGTAGCGGAACAGCATGGTGGCGGCGAAGGGGCTGGGGTGGTCGGTGACCACCTCCACGAGGCGCATGGAACCGCGCTGCAACCCCTGCAGCACCGTGATGAGGGCGGGAAGGTCGTAGACGTCCTGCAGCACCTCCCGCACGGTCTCGATGATGATGGGGAACCGGGGATGCAGCCGCGCCACCTCCAGCAGTTGGCTGGCGCGTTGGCGCTGCTGCCACAGGGGGGCGCGGCGGCCCGGGTCGCGGCGGGGCAGCAGGAGGGCGCGGGCCGCGCACTCGCGGAACCGGGCCGCGAACAGGGCGGTGCCGCCCACCTGCTCGGTGACGATGGCACCCACCTCGTCGGGATCCACGGCCAGCAGTTCGCCGAGGCGTTCCGCGGCGTCGCTGTCCGGCAGCCGCCAGATGATCCCGTCGTCGGAGGCGACGGGCACCACGTCGATCCCCGACTCGCGGGACAGTGCCTCCCCGATGGCCAGCGCCCACGCGCCCAGCACGCCCCGGCCCAGGGGGGAGTGCAGGACGCAGCGCCAGTCGCCCACCTCGTCGCGGAACCTCTCCAGCACGATGGTGGAGTCGTCGGGCACGCTGCCGGTGGCCTCCCGCTGCTCTGAGAGGTAGGTGCGGATGTTGGTCTGGGTGTTCTCGTCGAGGTACGGCTGGTCCAGGAGCTCCGGGGAGCGCAGCACCTCGCGATGGAAGCGGCCCAGTGCCAGGCCCAGTTCGGCGGGGCGGCCTTCGGCGTCGCCGTGCCAGAACGGGAGCCTGCCCGTGTGCCCGGGGGCGGGGGTGACGCGCACCTGGTCGCGGGTGATTTCCTGGATGCGCCACGACGACGCGCCCAGCGTGAAGACGTCGCCCACCCGGGACTCGTAGACCATCTCCTCGTCCAGTTCGCCCACCCGGCGGCTCACGTCGTCCTCGGTGGCGAGGAAGACGCCGAACATGCCGCGGTCGGGGATGGTGCCCCCCGAGGTGACGGCCAGCCGCAGCGCCCCGCGCAGCGCCACCATGCGTCCGTCCTCCAGAGTGAGCCGGGCCCGCAGTTCGCCGAAGTCGGCGCTCGGGTAGGCGCCGGAGAGCAGGTCCACGATGGAGTCGTACACCGATCGGTCCAGGGTGGCGTAAGGCATGGCCCGCTTGCAGGTGGCGAACCACTCCTCCACGTCGAGGCCGCCCTCCCCGGCGGCGACGGCCGCCGCGAGCGTCTGCTGCGCCAGCACGTCGAGGGGGGAGCGGGGGATCCGCAGCTCCTCGATGGCGCCCTCCAGCATGCGGGCCGTGGCGACGGCACTGGGGACGAGGTCGCCGCGGTGCATGGGGAACACGTCACCCCGGGAGACGGCACCAACGTGGTGGCCCGCGCGGCCGATGCGCTGCAGGGTGCTGGCCACCGACGGGGGTGCCGACACCTGCACCACCTTGTCCACGGCGCCCATGTCGATGCCCAGTTCCAGCGACGACGTGGCCACCACGCATTTCAGGTCGCCGGCCTTCAACGCGGCCTCGATCTCGGCGCGGGCCTCCTTGCTGACCGAGCCGTGGTGCGCACGCGCGATGACGGCAGGCGCCATCCCCACCTCGTCGGAGGGCTGCATCACCTGCGCCGGGGGGCGACGCCCGGGCGCGATGAGCGACTCCGGATCGTGCTGCTCCGCCCACATCTCGTTGAGCCGCGACGTGAGGCGTTCCGCCACGCGCCGGGAGTTGGTGAACACCAGCGTGGAGTTGCCCGCGCACACGGCCTCGTAGACCTCCGCCTCCACGTGCGGCCAGAGCGAGCCGGTGGCCTCCGCGTCGGCGGGGCCCGCCAGAAGGGGGTCGGCCTCGACGGGACTGGCCAGGGGGCCGGGGTCGGTGATGTCCTTCACTGGGACCCGGACGTGGACGTCCCAGCGCTTGTCGGCTGGCGGTGCCACCACGGTCACCTTGCGGTCCCCGCCGAGGAACGCGGCCACCTTGTCCAGGGGGCGCACGGTGGCGGACAGGGCGATCCGCTGCACGTCGCGGCCCACCTGCGCGTCGAGGCGCTCCAGCGACAGGGCGAGGTGGCTGCCGCGCTTGGTGCCGGCGATGGCATGGATCTCGTCGATGATGACGGTCTCCACGTCCGCGAGGGTGGAGCGTGCCGACGACGTCAGCATCAGGTACAGCGACTCGGGTGTGGTGATGAGGACGTCGGGCGGACGGCGCAGCAGGGCAGCGCGCTCGCGCGAGGGGGTGTCCCCGCTGCGGACGCCGACGGTGATGTCGGCGACGGTCTGGCCGAGGCGTTCCGCGGTGCGCCGGATGCCGACCAGGGGCGCCCGCAGGTTCCGCTCGACGTCGACGCCCAGAGCCTTCAGCGGTGACACATACAACACACGGGTGCCGCCGGTGCGCGGGGTGGCGGCCAGGGTGTCCAGCGCCCAGAAGAACGCGGCCAGCGTCTTGCCGGAGCCTGTGGGCGCCACGACGAGCGTGTGCTGCCCCCCGGCGATCTGCTCCCACGCGGCCTGCTGGACGGCCGTGGGGGAGGCGAAGACGTCAGCGAACCACGTGCGGGCGGGGCCCGAGAACATGCCCAGCGGGCCCACGTCCGTCATGAGACGCAAGTGTGCCAGCCGGGTGTGACACTTCGACCGATGAGGTCAGTGCATGTCCTCGCCGGGCACCTCGGTGCCATCGCCGGACCACTGGGTGTGCCAGACGCCGTCGATGTCGGTGCGGAGGTAGGTGTGCGCCCCGAAGAAGTCCCGCAGGCCCTGGGTCAGGGCTGCGTTCACGCGGGGGGCGCGGGCGAGGTCGTAGTGGGCCAGCGCCGCGGAGAACACGGGGACGGGGACACCGGCCATGACGGCCTGCGCCACGACGGTGCGCCAGCCGTCCTGGCAGGTGGCCAGGTCGGCGGCCACCGACGGCGCCGTCAGCAGCGACACCAGGTTGCTGCCCGCGTACTCGGAGCGGATGCGCTCCAGCAACTTGGCCCGAATGATGCAGCCGGCGCGCCAGATGCGCGCCACCTCAGCCACGTCGATGTTCCAGCCATACTCCTCCGACGCCATGCGGATCTCATCGAGACCCTGCGCGTACGCGACCACCTTGCTGGCCCACAACGCCTGCCGGATCTGCTCGATGAAGGCGTCACGATCCTCCACCTGCAGTGTGCCGGCCGGCCCCTGCAGCGCCGCCTGGGCGGCCTTGCGCAGCTGGGGATGCGACGACACGGCGCGGGCGAAGACGGATTCGGCGATGGTGTTGATGGGGGTGCCCAGGTTGAGCCCGCTCTGCACCGTCCAGGTGCCGGTGCCCTTCATACCGGCGGCGTCGACGATGACGTCAACGAGTGCCTTGCCCGTGCGGAGATCCACCTTGCGCAGCACCTCGGCGGTGATCTCGATGAGGTAGGAGTCCAGGTCGCCGGTGTTCCACGCGGTGAAGACGTCGGCCATCTCGTTGTGGTCCAGGCCCAGGGCGCGCAACAGTTCGTAGGCCTCACCGATGGCCTGGATGTCGGCGTACTCGATGCCGTTGTGCACCATCTTGACGAAGTGGCCGGCGCCGTCGGTGCCGATCCACGTGCAGCACGCCTCACCGTCCACGTCGGCGGAGATCTTCTCCAGGATCGGGCCGAGCGCCGCGTAGGACTCCTTCGACCCGCCGGGCATGATGGAGGGGCCCTCCAGAGCGCCCACCTCGCCGCCCGAGATGCCGGCGCCAACAAAATGCAGGCCCACGGCGCGCAGCCGCTGTTCACGGGCGCGGGTGTCCTCGAAGTGGGCGTTGCCCCCGTCGACGACGATGTCGCCCTCCTCCAGGAGGGGGACGAGCGAGTCGATGACCGCGTCCGTGCCACGGCCCGCCTTCACCATGCAGATGATGCGGCGGGGACGCTCGAGGGAGGACACGAAGTCCTCCAGTTCGACGGCGGGGCGGAAGTCGCCCTCGTGCCCGTGCTCCGCCATGACGGCGTCAGTCTTGCTCGTGGTGCGGTTGTACAGCGCGACGCGGTAGCCGTTGCGTGCGAGGTTGCGTGAGAGGTTTGAGCCCATCACGGCCATGCCGATCACGCCGACGTCTGCGAGGTCCTGGGAAGTCATGGAACGTGCGTCTCCTGAAATGAGGGGGGGCGGTTTCGGGCCCAACATTACCGGCCGGGGTCTGCCGACGTCGCGGTGTCCCAGTGAGGGCACCGAGGGAGGGGACGCAGGAGGTTCCAGATAGGGATGTTGATCTGATCAACCCATGGCCACAATGTGAGCGTTCTCACTCGCAAAGTGTCACGGTGAGGTAACGAACCGCTCATTATTGTCGGCCAATTCGGGTCGAAATGGTCATTTGGAAGGCCCCGGCAGGACTCATCAGACGACCGGCTAGTACGGTCTTGCCAAGGAACGAACCCGTTCAGAATGAAGACCCGGAGGAACAATGTCAGTTTTCCCGAAGCGCCTGATGACGGTGGCTGGACTCCTGTCCGCCGCTGCTCTCGGCCTCACCGCCTGTGGTGGCAACGCGACTCCCGCGGACCCCGCCGCCACGACCGCGGCAGCCACCGCTGACGAGACCACCGCCAGCGGCCCCGTTGAGCTCACCTACATGCACCGTCTTCCCGACGGCAAGGACATGACCAGTGTCGCTGACATCGTCAAGCGCTGGAATGAGGCGAACCCGAACATCCAGGTCAAGACGACCAAGTTCGACGGTGAAGCCCAGGAAATGATCACCAAGCTCGAGACCGACATCAAGGCCAACAATGGCGTGTGTCTGGCCCAGCTCAGCTACTCCGAGGTCCCCGAGATGTTCGTCAAGGGTCTGACCATGGACGTCACCGCGGAAGCTGAGAAGTACAAGGACAACTTCGGTGGCGCGTACGGTCAGATGACCGTCGGCGGCCAGACCGTCGGTCTGCCGCAGGACTCGGGCCCGCTGATCTACATGTACAACGAAGCAGCGTTCAAGGCCCTCGGCATCGAGGTCCCCACGACGTACGAAGAGTTCGGCACGGCGGCCAAGGCTGCCGCAGCCAAGGGCAAGTACATCGCGGACTTCGAGTCCGATGAGGCGCAGAACTGGCTCTCCGGCCAGGCCGCCGGCGCCGGCGCCGTCTGGTACTCGTCACAGGACGACAAGTGGAAGGTCGACACCACCTCCGCAGAGACCATGAAGGTGGCCGACTTCTGGCAGGACATGCTCGACTCCAAGGCCGTGCTGACGCACGATCGCTGGAGCGACGCCTACACCGCCGCCCTTGTCGACGGCTCGCTCGTCGGTAACGTCGCCGCTGCGTGGGAGGTCGGCTTCGCGCTCGACTCCCTTGACGGCACCGAGTACGAGGGCCAGTGGCGCGTCGCGCAGCTGCCCAAGCTTGCCGACAAGGCCATGACCGGCCCCGACGGTGGCTCCGGTGTGGCAGTCATGAAGGGTTGCGAGTTCCCGGCCCAGGCCATGGAGTT
This sequence comes from Arachnia sp., assembly GCA_039929445.1. Taxonomy (GTDB): domain Bacteria; phylum Actinomycetota; class Actinomycetes; order Propionibacteriales; family Propionibacteriaceae; genus Arachnia. Next base: position 7,822 of record JBDSRF010000234.1, read on the forward strand.
CAACAACTGGTTCAACACGCAGGTCGACGACCTCGCCACGCAGGGACTCGTCCCGGCTGCCGCCAAGGCCGCCGCGACCCCCGAGAAGTGGAGCCGTCAGTTCGGCGGACAGGACGTCATGGCCGAGCTGGTCACGGCCAACAACAACCTGAACGCTGACTTCACCTACATCCCCGGCTTCTCCGCCGTGGGACCGAAGATGAAGGAAACCGCAGCTGCTGCGGCCAGTGGCTCCGGCAAGGTGGCTGACATCTTCACCGCCGCGCAGGATGCCTCCATCGCAGCGCTGAAGGATGCCGGTCTGCCGGTCTCCGAGGGCTGATGACTCTCCGGGTCCGGGACCAGTAGGTCCCGGGCCCGGTTTTCACCTTCCGAGAATGAG
>JBDSRF010000235.1:0-11187 GCA_039929445.1 Arachnia sp.
GGGGGCCACGTCCGAGGACGCATCCCAGACGGGGGCGCTTCGGGAGCTCGCCAAGGCGCCGCTGGGGCCGCTCCTGCTGTGGGGCACGAGCGTCGGCCTGTTCGTGATCGCGCTGTGGCAGCTCCTCAGCGCGTTCGTCGGTCACCTGCATCTGTCGGGCAAGGTGCGCACCCGCCGAAGGGCCGCGTCCGTTGGCCGCGCCGTGGTCTACGGGGCTCTGGGCTGGAACGCCGCCAGCATCGCCATGGGCGGTTCGGGGGGCAACGGCGGGGACACCGCATCCGCGACGCTGCTGTCGCTGCCGTTCGGGCAGATCCTGGTGGGGCTCGTGGGCGTGGTGATCGCCATCGTCGGGGTCTCACAGATCATGAAGGGTGTGCGCGACAAGTACGAGGAGGAGCTGACGGGCTCCCTGTCGGCTGCGCAGAAGTGGGTGGCGCGGGTGGGCCACGTGGGCAAGGGCGCCTCCATCATGATCGTGGGGGCGCTGTTCGTGTGGGCCGCCTGGACCTACGACGCCGAGTCCGCCGGGGGACTGGACACCGCTTTGCAGACGGTCCGGACGGCCCCCTTCGGGCCCTTCATCCTCCTGGCGATCGCCGCAGGTTTCGCCTGCTACGGGCTGTACTGCTTCATCTGGTCGAGGCACGCCCGGTTCCACTGACGTCAGCGCCGGTACGGGGGCGCCGGCAACACCGTCGGATCAGGATTGGCCAGGACCCACTGGACACCCAACTGGGTGAGTCGCAGGACGTCCTCCTCGACGCCGCCCCCGGTCCGCAGGCCCACCGCCAGCGCCCTGGCCTCGGCCAGATCAGTGGCGGGCAGGGGGATGCCCGTCCCGAGGTGGATCATGAGGGCGGCCAGCATGAGCTGGAAGCCGGCGTCCCAGCTGACGCCGTCGTTCTCGTTGATCTCGATGGCCACGCGCCCCGTGATCCTGACAACCTCCCCCTGCACCGTGCGCGCCGCCCCCTGCGCAGGCACGAGGAGACCCCACAGTTCCTGGTGCTGGTCCGCCCAGTCGCTCCCCACGACCGTGATGGGGGAGGTGCCGTCGTGGATGCGATGCGGGCGCGCCGGGGTGGCCCCCACGAGCTCGTACAGCGCCTTCAACGTCGGCTCCTGGGCAGCGAAATGGGGCTGGTTCCCGCCCTGCGCGCGGTAGAACTCCCAGTCCCGGCCGATGGACTCGACGTCGCGGCGCATGACGGCGCTCACCCCGGCGCCGGCCACCAGCAACGTCTCCGTCACCGCGAGTGCGCGCTCCAGCGTGGTGGTCGTGGCAATCTCCAGGGCGACGGCCAGGGCCGTCTGCCCGCGTTCGTTCTCCGCGTCGACGGCGGCGCCGCGGGACAGCAGCAGCTTCACGGCGCCGTCGTCGAGGCTCCGGGCGCCGGCGTGCAACGGGGTGCTTCCCGAGTTGTCCCGCGCGCTGATGTCGGCGCCGGAGTCCAGGAGCAGGTGCATGACGTCGCGGTCCGGGCCACGATGGTGCAGAGGGGTGTGCCCGCCCCTGTCGGTGGTGTTCGGGTCAGCGCCGTGCCCCAGCAGCCACCGGGCCAGATCGAGGCCGCAGCTGTGGAAGCTCAGCGCTGCCTTCCGGCCGTACCCGTCGTGGGCATCAACACCACGGGTGTCGAAGACGGCCACCAAGTCGTCGAGGGACGCGGTCGTCAACATCTCGTCGAAGTCCTTCGGCAAGGTCGTCAGTTTCCGCGGTGGCATCAGGGCTCGTACTTTCGGTGGTGGGCCTGTACCGATTTTACGGATGGCGACGGTCACCCCCGATGCGTGGGACCGCTAGATTGGGCGCGTGGCCGACACCGTTGACAATGCAATCAGCACGCCCGACCTCGAACAGCCGTACGCGGCGCTCGGTGTGAAGGACGGGGAATACGCACGGATCCGCGAGATCCTCGGGCGCCGTCCCACCAGCGCAGAGCTGGCGATGTATTCAGTCATGTGGTCCGAGCACTGCTCCTACAAGTCCTCCAAGGTGCACCTGAAGCGATTCGGTGAGCTCAGCCAGGACACCCCGCGTGGCCCGCTGCTCGCCGGCATCGGCGAGAATGCCGGTGTGGTCGACATCGGCCAGGGCTGGGCCGTCACCTTCAAGGCGGAGAGCCACAACCACCCCTCCTTCGTGGAGCCCTACCAGGGCGCCGCGACCGGCGTCGGCGGCATCGTGCGCGACATCCTCGCCATGGGTGCCCGCCCCATCGGCGTCATGGACTCCCTGCGCTTCGGCCCCCTCGACGCCGCCGACACCGGTCGCGTCCTGCCGGGCATCGTCGCCGGCGTCGGTGGGTACGGCAACTGCCTGGGCCTGCCCAACATCGGTGGTGAGGTCCAGTTCCACACCTCCTACCTGGGCAACCCGCTCGTCAACGCCCTCTGCGTCGGCGTCCTGCGGCACGAGGACCTTCACCTGGCGCACGCCTCTGGCGTGGGCAACCAGGTGATCCTGTTCGGCGCCGCGACCGGTGGCGACGGCATCGGGGGCGCCTCCATCCTCGCGTCGGAGACATTCGACGAGACGGGTCCCGCCAAGAGGCCCAGCGTCCAGGTGGGTGACCCGTTCATGGAGAAGCTGCTCATCGAGTGCACGCTTGAGCTGTTCCAGGCCGGCATCATCAACGGCATCCAGGACTTCGGCGCGGCCGGCATCTCCTGCGCCACCTCCGAACTGGCCTCCGCCGGTGACGGCGGCATGTTCGTGGAGCTGGACCGTGTACCGCTCCGCGATCCCTCCCTGGCTCCCGAGGAGATCCTCATGAGCGAGTCGCAGGAACGCATGATGGCCGTGGTGGAGCCCCGCCACGTGGAGCAGTTCATGGAGATCTGCGGCAAGTGGGACGTGCTGGCCACAGTCGTCGGTGAGGTCATCGAGGGTGACCGGCTCATCATCCAGTGGCACGGCGAGACCATCGTCGACGTCGACCCGAAGACGGTCGCCCACGATGGTCCCGTGTACGAGCGCCCCTTCCACCGTCCCGAGTGGCTCGATGCCCTGAACGCTGATAGCGCAGAGGGATTGCCGCGCGACAACTCCGCCGAGGCGCTGCGGGCCGCGCTGCTGCGGATCATGGCGCACCCCAACATCGCGGACAAGTCGTGGATCACCGACCAGTACGACCGCTACGTGCGCGGCAACTCGGTCCTGGCGCAGCCCGAGGATGCGGGCATGCTCCGGATCGACGAGGAGTCGGGGCTCGGCATCGCCCTCGCGCTGGATGCCAACTCCCGTTTCACGCACCTCAACCCGTACCTGGGGGCACAGCTGTCGCTCGCGGAGGCCTACCGCAACGTTGCCGTCACCGGCGCCGAACCGGTGGCCATCACCGACTGCCTGAACTTCGGCTCCCCCGAGGACCCCGAGGTGATGTGGACCTTCGTCGAGGCCATCCGCGGCCTCGTGGACGGCTGCAAGCAGCTGGGCGTGCCCGTCACCGGCGGCAACGTCAGCCTCTACAACCAGACCGCGGACACCCCCATCCTCCCCACCCCCACCGTGGGTGTGCTGGGTGTCATCGACGACGTCAGCACCCGCATCCGCTCCGGGTTCACGCACCCCGGTGACGCCATCGTGCTGATGGGGGCCACCCGCGAGGAACTGTCGGGCTCCATCTGGGCCGACGCGCTCCACGGCGGCCACTTGGGCGGTGTGCCACCCCAGGTGGACCTGCGTGCCGAACAGGGACTGGCCCGGGTGATGCAGGCTTCCGCGCGCGAGGGTCTGCTGTCCTCGGCGCACGACCTGTCCGAGGGCGGTCTGGGCGTGGCCCTGGTCGAGTCCGCGCTGCGCAACGGCTGCGGCTTCGCCGTGACGCTGCTTGAGGCCGACGCCACCGTGGCGCTGTTCGCGGAATCCGCCGCGCGGGCCGTCGTGTCTCTCTCGGGCGAGCACCTCAAGCGCTTCGAGGCGCTGTGCACCGAGCACGGAGTCGTGGCCACGCGGCTCGGTGAGGTCACGGGCGACGACGTGGCCGAGTTCGTGGGCGCATTCACCGTCGCTCTGGCGGATCTCGAACAGGCGTGGAAGCGCACCCTCCCGGACGCCCTCGCCGGCTGACGCCCGCCCTGTTGCTCCGCGCCCGCTGAATACGGAATACGGCGGGCGTCGAGTGCTGGGACAGGCGTCCGGTGATAGCGCGGGCGTGTGGTGCTCGGCTGCGGCGGGCCGTGCAGACGGTCGCGGACAGCTCGCCCCGGAGCGGTTGTCCGCGAGCGTAGTGTGGACGGGACATGAGCCGAACATTCGCCAGCCTCCGCATCTACAACTACCGATGCTTTGCCGCTGGCGCACTGGCGAGCAACGTCGGCACCTGGATGGCTCGCACGGCGCAGGACTGGCTCGTCCTCACCGAACTGACCGAGCGCTCGTCCATTTCGCTCGGCATCGTGACCGGGCTGCAGTTCCTGCCCATTCCACTGCTGGCCCCGTACGCGGGACTGATCGCGGACAGGATGAGCAAGGTCCGCCTGCTCAAGATCACCCAGGCCGCCCTGTCCCTGAACGCCCTGGCGCTGTTCATCCTCGTGGGAACCGGTACGGCGCAACTCTGGCACGTGTACCTGCTGGCCTTCATCCAGGGCATCGCGGTCTCGTTCGACAACCCCGCTCGCCAGGCCTTCGTGAACGAACTGGTGCCCCATGAGATGGTTCCCAACGCCGTCGGGCTGAACTCGGCGTCGTTCAACAGTGCCCGCCTGTTCGGACCCGCCCTGGCCGGGATCGTCATCGGGTTGTGGGGGGTGGCGCCCGCCCTGGCCATCAACGCGGCGAGCTTCGGCGCGGTCCTGTTGAGCCTGTTCCTCATTCGTGAGGCGGAGTTGCTGCTGTCACCGCCCCGAAAGAACAGGGGGACGGTTGCCGAGGGCATCGCCTACGTCCGGGCCAGGCCCGACCTCGTCCTCATCTTCTTCGTCATCTTCATGCTGGGGACGTTCGGCATGAACTTCCAGATCACGATGGCGCTGATGGCCACCAAGGTCTACGGCAAGGGTGCAGCGGAGTTCGGCCTCCTGGGCTCCTTCATGGCCATCGGCACCCTGGCGGGCGCGCTCATGGCCGCGCGCCGGGGGACGCCGCGCCTTCGCACGCTGCTGGGCGCACTGGGTGCGTTCTCCATCGCCTGCTTCCTGGCAGGCCTCGCGCCCAGCTACATCGCGTTCGCGCTCCTGCTGATTCCCTGCGGCTTCTTCGCCCTCACCGTCATGACGACGGCCAACTCCACGGTGCAGCTCTCCACCCAACCCGAGTTCCGGGGCCGGGTCATGGCGCTCTACATGGCCATCTTCATGGGCGGGACGCCCCTGGGTGCACCCATCATCGGGTGGGTGGGCGACGCCTTCGGCCCCCGCTGGACCCTCCTTGCCGGCGCCATCGCCTGCGGTGTGACGTTTCTGGCCGTCGGCTGGTTCCTCCTCTCCCGCCGTCAGTTGCGTGCGCGCCTGCGCCTGCGCTGGCCATTGCGCCTCGAGGTGTGGCAGAAACAGACCTGAGCCGTTCCTCCGTTGGGGGCTGTGGTCAATCGTGGTTGGTAGTCCGACCACGATTGCCCACAGTCCCGACGCAGGTCAGGGACAACGGGGGCAACCGCGGGCCCGGGGCGGCCACCCACCGCGGGTGAGTGCCTGGATGACTTGGGAAGCGACCCCGCAGGGGTTGTCGACCACCGCGTGCCAGCCGAAACGCAGCGTGGTGAACGACGCAATCGCATGCTGGTTGTCGCGCCGCATGTCGGCAGAGGCCGCGAGACCCTCGTGCCAGACCCGGCCATCCAGCTCGACGAGCACGCGGAACTTGAGGTATCCGACGTCAGTGCGGGTCCCGCTGCTGATCGAGACCTGTCGGGCACCGACGGGAAGGCCGTGTGCCCGTTCGACGTCGACGAGATACCGGTGCTCCAGTGGGCTCTCGACACCGTTGGCGACGTCGTCGAGGATCTGCAGGACAAGCTGGCGGTTCTTCGCGACGGGTGCTCCGAGCGCCGCTGCCCGCAACCTCTGGGCTGTGGTCCGGCGGCTACCCACAGCGCGCCCGAGAACGTCAACGATTCCCGGTGCAGTCGCCTCCGCACAGATCTCGAGTACCGCGTCTTCCATCCGCACTCGTGCTGGATCCGCGAAGCCGCGACGGGTTCCCCGCCTGAACCGCCAGCGCTGATCCGCGATGCGACGTCGGGAAGGCGTCCACACATCGATTACCTGGGGCTCGTCACAGATGCCGTACAGGTGACCTGCTGCTTCCCCTCCGAGGACGCCACCCTCGCACTGCAGAACTCCCGCCCATGCGAGAGCCGTCCACGTTGGCGCGGCGGCTGTTGACGACATGCCCGGCGCGACGGGGTGCCACTGCCCGTCCCGGTGCATGCGCCGCCAGACCGCCCGTGTCAGGCCAGCCGCTTCGGCCTGCGTGGTGCTGAACACGCCGTCCTGGCTCTGGGCGAGGGCGATGAGCGCTTCGGGGACTTCACGGCGGGTGAACACGCGGTCCACTGTGGTCAGGTGGGTGCGTGATCGTCGCTCTGGCGGCGGAGCTGGGGAGACGGTGGTCAATGGTGGCTGGTAGTCCGACCACGATTGACCACTGCCTCTGACCTTGCGTCAGCGCAGAGTGAGCCAGACGGTGGCGTCGGTGGGGAGTTCGCCGTCGATCCCGGTGCTGGCCAGCAGGACCTCGCCGCCCGGGAGGGCCACGGGGGAGCCGCCGACGTTGGTCAGCACTGTGAGGTCGCCGTTGGTGAAGGCGACCACGTCATCCCCGAAGCCGTCGACCCACTGGAGGGCGCCGTCGCCCAGGGCATGCGACTTCCGCAGCGCCAGGGCGTCCCGGTACAGCGACCAGGTGGAGCCGGCAACGCCCACCTGCTGGTCCGCCGCCAGGTCCTTGTAGGCGTCGGGCTGCGGGAGCCAGGTCTCGCCCGTGGGGGAGAATCCGAGGCCGGGGGCATCGGCGGTCCAGGGGAGGGGGATGCGGCAGCCGTCCCGGCCCACCTGCTCGTGGTTCGAGCGCTCCCACACCGGATCCTGGCGGAACTCGTGCGGCAGCGTGGTGTGCTCGGGCAGGCCCAGTTCCTCCCCCTGGTAGAGGTAGGCGGAGCCGGGCAGCGCCAGCATCATGAGGCTGGCGGCGCGCGCACGGCGCAGGCCCAGGGCGTTGTCGGGCTGCGGCTCATCGGGCCCGGCACCGTTGCGATCGGAGGTGTCCACCCGGCCCAGTCGGCTGGCGTGGCGCATGACGTCGTGATTGCTCAGAACCCAGGTGGTGGGTGCGCCGACGGCGTCGTTGGCGGCGAGGCTCCTGGTGACCACGTCCCGGTACGTCGCGGCGTCCCAGGGGGCGGTGAGGAACTCGAAGTTGAACGCCTGCTGCATCTCGTCGGGGCGGACGTAGAGGGCCAACCTGTCGAGGTCGGGCACCCAGGCCTCCGCCGTGAGTGCGCGGTCGCCGTCGTACTCCTCGAGCACGGCGTGCCAGCGGCGGTAGATCTCGTGGACGCCGTCCTGATCCCACATGGGGCCCATGTTGGTGCCCAGCAGTTCCGTGACCTCCTCCTGGTCCGGCAGGCCCGCCTCCTTCACGAGGCCGTGTGCCACGTCGACGCGGAACCCGTCCACGCCGGCGTCGAGCCAGTGGCGCAGGACGTCGTCGAAGGCAGCGCGGACGCGCTCGTTGGTCCAGTCGAGGTCGGGTTGCTTGATGTCGAACAGGTGCAGGTACCACTGCTCGGGCGTGCCGTCGGGGCGGTGCAGGCGGGTCCAGCCGGGACCGCCGAACACGCTGCTCCAGTTGTTGGGGGGCAGTGCGCCGTCCGGGCCGGAGCCGTCGCGGAAGATGTACATGGCGCGCTCCGGGGAGCCCGGTTCCGCCGCGACGGCTGCCTTGAACCACTCGTGTTCGTCGGAGGTGTGGTTGGGCACCAGGTCGATGAAGACCTTCAGACCCTGGTCGTGGGCGCGCTCGACGAGTCGGAAGGCGTCCGCGGTCTCGCCGAACATCGGGTCAACGACGGTGTAGTCGGCGACGTCGTAGCCGCCGTCCGCCATGGGGGAGAGGTAGAAGGGGGACAGCCAGACGGCGTCCACGCCCAGTTCCACGAGGTAGGGGAGCCTGTCGATGATGCCCGGGAGGTCGCCGTAGCCGTCGCCCGTGGTGTCGGCGAAGGACCGGGGGTAGATCTGGTAGATGACGGCGTTGCGCCACCACTGGTTCTGGTTGCTCAAGGTCTTCCTCTTCATCGTGTCGCTCGTCGACGTGTGGGCCACGGCAACCCTACCGACCGCCGGACGACAGGGGTGGGGGACGAGTACGGTGAGGGCCATGTCGAACCTTGCCTGGGCCGTCGAGCGCGTTCTGCCCGAGACCATCGCCGATCTCATCGAACTTGTCGCCATCCCGTCGGTGTCATCGCAGGAGGAGCACGACGGGGACGTGCTGGCCGCCGCCGACCACGTGGCGGGCCTGCTGACCCGGGCGGGATGCCCGGAGGTGAGGCTGCTGGAGGCTGGCGGCAAGCCGGCCGTCTACGGCCACTACCCGGCGCCCGAGGGCAAACCCACCATCCTGCTGTACGCCCACTACGACGTGCAGCCCACCGGCGACCCGGCGGCGTGGACGTCCCCCGCGTTCGCCCCGTCCGAGCGGAACGGGCGCATGTACGCGCGCGGGTCGGCCGACGACAAGGGTGGCATCGCCATCCACCTGGCCGCACTGCGGGTGTTCAACGGTGAGCCGCCCGTGGGTGTGAAGCTGTTCATCGAGGGTGAGGAGGAGATCGGGTCGCCGTCGATGACCGCGCTGCTGGACACCTACGCCGACGAAGTCACCGCCGACGTCTACGTCATCGCGGACTCCGTGAACTGGGCCGTGGGCGAACCGAGCCTGACCACGACGTTGCGTGGTGTCGTCGATGCTGTCGTGCACGTCTCGACGCTGGAGACGGGCCTCCACTCCGGACAGTTCGGCGGCGTCGTGCCGGACGCCCTCACGTCCCTGTGCCGGCTGATGGCGACGCTGCACGACGACCGCGGGAACGTGGCCATCGAGGGCCTCGTACAGGGGCCCGGCCCTGACCTTGACTACCCGATGGACCGCCTCCGTTTGGAGACGGGCGTGCTGGACGGGGTGGAGTTCATCGGCGACGGCTCAGTCGTCGAGCGCATGTGGACCAAGCCCGCGGCCTCGGTGCTGGCCATCGACACGACACGCGTCGCCGACGCCTCCAACACGCTCATTCCCAGCGCGAGCGCCAAGGTGAGCATCCGGTTGGCGCCGGGGCAGGACCCCGCCGCCGCCGAGGAGGCACTGCACGCTCACCTTCAGGCGCACGCTCCTTGGGGTGCCAGCGTGCGGGTGGAACCCGGCCAGCGAGGCGGACCCAGCGCCCTCGAACTCAGCGGCCCCCACGCGCAGGCGGCCAGGGACGCGTTCACGGAGGCCTTCGGCATCGCCCCCGTCGAGATGGGGTGCGGCGGCAGCATCCCCATCGTCGCCGAGTTCGCTGAGCGACACCCCACGGCCACGGTGCTGGTGACGGCCGTCACGGACCCTGATTCCCGCATGCACGGCATCGACGAGAGCGTCGACCTTGGTGATCTCGCGAAGGCGGCGCTCGCGGAGACGCTGCTGCTGGAGTACCTCGGCCGCTGACGGGTCAGGGAGGGTTGGCGGGAAGCAGGAAGTGCACCTTGCTGCTCGCCGAAGTGGCGGTGCCACGGGAATGCCTGCGGCTCCCAGTAGCGGATCACGCGGTCGGAGAATCTTCCGTGAGCACGGCGAGCAGGGCATTGCCGTAGGCGTTCTCCACGTCCTGGTCGGCGAACGTCTGCTCGCCGGTCGGATGGTCGATGGTGACGACGAACCCGTCGTCCCCACGCGCCAACCCGCGGAATGCCGGACCGAGCGCGATCCGCAGGCTGCTCTCGCCGGGCAGCCACACCGTCTTGTCCTGCGCCACCGAGTCCAGCGCCCATTCGGTGGTGCCGTTGAACGCGAAGATGGTGCCGGAGTCCAACTGTCGGGCCTCGATGACCATGTCCGCCAGGTGAAAGATGTCGTCGGCCATCTCGGGGGCGGTGATGGTGAAACGGTCGCCCGCCTGGGGCTGCCACTCCAGACCGGCCTCGCGTAGCTCGAGTGCGAGTGAGAGATCGATCATGGCTGCTCCTTTGCAGTGGGGACGCACGTCCTTCTTCAGGGTACGCTGTTGCCGTGCTACGCCCGGACGGCCGCCTGAGCCTTGAAATCAACGCGGAAGAGCGCTCGCCCCAAGACGCCTGCGGTGTCTTCGGTGTGTGGGCGCCCGGTGAAGACGTAAGCCAGCTCACCTACTACGGCCTCTTCGCCCTGCAGCACCGCGGCCAGGAGTCGGCGGGCATCGCCGTCTCGAACGGCCGGCGCATCATGGTGTTCAAGGACATGGGGCTGGTGGCGCAGGTGTTCGACGAGGCGACGCTCAGCTCGTTGAAGGGCCGTTTGGCCGTCGGGCACACCCGTTACTCCACCACCGGTGCCTCCGTCTGGCACAACGCGCAGCCGACGTTCCGCGCCACCGCCAAGGGCGGGTTGGCCCTGGCCCACAACGGCAACCTGACGAACACCCATGAACTGGAGGCGTGGCTCGCCGAACTCAATCCCCGCGAGCACGTGCCCGAGAAGACGACCATGGACTCCACCAACGACACGTCACTGGTGACGGCGTTGCTAGTGAGTGTGAGTGACGACCTGGAGAAGGCGGCACTGGAGGTGCTGCCCCGCCTGAAGGGGGCGTTCTGCCTGACCTTCATGACGGAGACCACCCTGTTCGCCGCGCGCGATCCCCAGGGCATCCGTCCGCTGGTGCTGGGGCGTCTGGAGAGTGGCTGGGTCGTTGCTTCGGAGACCGCAGCCCTCGACATCGTCGGTGCCAGTTTCGTGCGCGAGGTGGAGCCGGGCGAGTTCATCGCCATCGACGAGGCCGGCCTCCGGGCCCAGCGCTTCGCGCCGGCGGATCCGAAGGGCTGCCTCTTCGAGTACGTCTACCTGGCACGCCCCGACACCACCATCGCCGGGCAGGGCGTCCACGCCACGCGCGTGGAGATCGGTCGGCAGCTCGCGCGCGAACACCCCGTGGACGCGGACCTGGTGATCCCGGTGCCCGAATCCGGCACCCCCTCGGCCATCGGTTACGCCCAGGAGTC
>JBDSRF010000236.1:0-5905 GCA_039929445.1 Arachnia sp.
GCGAGGTCGCGCGTCAGTTCGAAGTCCGGGCCCCCGAAGAGCTGCGTCACCGCCAGCGACTGCTTCTCGTCGTGTTCGGCAAGGACGTGGCCACCGGGCCGCAACAGCCGGCATGCGACGTCACGCACGACGCGCAGCGCGTCCATGCCGTCCTGCCCGCTGAAGAGCGCCACGGCGGGATCCCCACCCAGCACGTCGGCGGGGATCAGGTGGGCGTCCGTCTCGGGGACGTACGGCGGGTTCGTCACCACCAGGTCGACGGTGCCATCCAGGGGGCGGAAGGCCTCGGCCATGTCGCCGTGCACCAGATCCACCTCGAGACCACGGAGGTTGTCCAGCAGGTACGGCCAGGCCGCGTCGGACAGCTCGACGGCGTGCAGCTCAGCCCCGCCGATCTCATGGGCCAGGCACAGCGTGATGGCCCCGGACCCCGCGCACAGCTCCACCACGCGGCGCTGCCCCGCGGGTCGCTTCGCCAGCACCTGCAGTGCCAGCTCCACGAGTTGCTCGGTCTCGGGGCGCGGGATGAACACGCCGGGCCCCACGCGCAGTTCCTCGTAGCGGAAGGGCGCCACTCCGGTGATGTGCTGCACGGGCTCCCCCGCCTCCCGTCGCCGGACCATGGCGTCGTAGGCCTCGCGCTGGTCGTCGGTGAGGGCGGGCGCGAACACCAACGGTCGCGAGCCGCCGAGGAGGTGGTTCAGCAGGATGCGGGCGTCCGGGACGGGGCTGGGCAGGCCTGCCGCCCTCAACCGGGCGGAGGCCTCCGCCATGGCGTCGTGGGCACGCATCAGCGCCCGCCGGAGGCCAGACGCTCCGCCAGGTCCTGCTCGGCCAGTGCGTCCAGCACCGGGTTGAGGGCACCACCCAGCACGGCGTCGAGGTTGTGCGACTTGAACCCGATCCGGTGGTCGCTGAACCGGTTCTCGGGGAAGTTGTACGTCCGGACCCGCTCCGAACGGTCGACGGTGCGCACCTGCGACTTGCGGGCCTGGGACGCGGCGGAGGCGGCCTCCTGCTCGGCCAGCGCCGTGATCCGGGACCGCAGCATCCGCATGGCGGAGTCGCGGTTCTGCAGCTGGGAACGCTCGTTCTGGCAGCTGACCACCACCCCCGTCGGGAGGTGCGTGATGCGCACGGCGGAGTCGGTGGTGTTGACGCCCTGGCCGCCCGGCCCCGACGAGCGGAACACGTCGATGCGCAGGTCGTCGTCGTTGATCTCCACCTCGTCGGCCTCCACGTCCGGCATCACGAGCACGCCAGCCGCCGACGTGTGGACGCGACCCTGCGACTCGGTGACCGGGACGCGTTGCACGCGGTGGACACCGCCCTCGAACTTCAGGCGACCATAGGGGCCCACGCCGTCCACGGCGGCACCCTTGACCGCCACGGTCACGGACTTGTAGCCGCCCAGGTCGGTCTCCTGCTCGTCCAGCACGGTCACCTTCCAGCCGACGTGTTCGGCGTGGCGCAGGTACATGCGGAGCAGGTCGCCCGCGAAGAGGGCCGACTCGTCGCCGCCCTCCCCCGACTTGATCTCCAGCAGCGCGTCGGCGTCGTCGTTGGCGTCCCGGGGGGCCAACAGGCGGGCGAGCCGTGCCGTCACGACACCGAGCCTGGCTTCGAGCTGGTCCACCTCGTCGGCGAAGTCCGCATCGAGCTCAGCGAGTTCCCTCGCGGCGTCGCGGTCGCCCACGAGACGCCCGTACTCGTCGAGTGCCTCCACGACGGGGCGCAGTGCCGCGTAGCGGCGCCCCACCTTGCGGGAGCGGGCGGGGTCCGCGTGCAGGGCCGGGTCGGCAAGCTCCCCCTCCAGCGCGCGGAACTCCTCAACGAGCGGTGCGGCGGACTCGAACACTGGGTTGCCTTCCTGCAAGAACACGAGACGCCGGGACGGGCACGTGGCCCGTCCCGGCGTCTCGTTGACGGTATTCCCTCCCCGCGCGCCCGCTCGCGGAGCGAGCCCGACGAACGCGGCGGAGCCGCTTGTTCGTCGGAACAGAAAGTCGCGCGAGCGGAGCGAGCCCAATCCCGGGGTCCACGGGGGGCTTGCCCCGTGAGGGCTGACCCCAAGTGGGGGGTCCACGGGGGGCTCGCCCCCCGTGTGTTACTTGCTCGAGTAGCGCTTCTGGAAGCGGGCCACGCGGCCACCGGTGTCAAGGATCTTCTGCTTGCCCGTGTAGAACGGGTGGCACGCGGCGCACACGTCGGCGCTCAGGGAGCCCTTCGTGGAGGTGCTGCGCGTGGTGAACTTGTTGCCGCAGGTGCAGGTCACTTCAGTGTCCTGGTACTGCGGGTGGATGCCCTGCTTCATGTGGTGCTCCTATGAGATGTGTGTTTTACCCGGGTCGCAGGGGCCATGAAAGGGCCCCAGAATGCGTGAACCGGCACGGCGTCCCATTTTGCCACTGCGTGCCGTAATCACCAAACCGGAGTGACTCAGCCGTCCTGGGCAGGCGTCGTCTTCATGACGCTCAACAGGAACTCGTGGTTGTCGGCGGTCTTGCGCATCCGCGTCATCAACGTTTCCAGCGCCGCCTGGTCGCCCAGACCGGACAGGGCCCGGCGCAGCTTCCAGATGATGTTGAGCTCGTCCTTGCTCATGAGCAGGTCCTCGCGACGGGTGCCGGAGGCGTCGACGTCGATGGCGGGGTAGATCCGCTTGTCGGCCAGCTGCCTGGTGAGGCGGAGCTCCATGTTGCCGGTGCCCTTGAACTCCTCGAAGATCACCTCGTCCATCTTGGAGCCGGTCTCGATGAGCGCCGTCGCGAGGATGGTCAGGGAGCCGCCGTCCTCGATGTTGCGGGCGGCACCGAAGAACTTCTTCGGCGGGTACAGAGCCGCCGAGTCGACACCACCGGAGAGGATGCGGCCGGAAGCCGGAGCGGAGAGGTTGTAGGCGCGACCCAGGCGGGTGATCCCGTCGAGGAGCACCACCACGTCGTGTCCGAGTTCCACGAGGCGCTTGGCACGCTCGATGGCGAGCTCGGCCACCATGGTGTGGTCCTCGGCGGGACGGTCGAACGTGGAAGCGATGACCTCGCCGGAGGTGGTCCGCTGGAAGTCGGTGACCTCCTCGGGGCGCTCGTCCACCAGGACCACCATGAGGTGCACCTCGGGGTTGTTGGCCGCGATCGCGTTGGCGATGGCCTGCATGATCATCGTCTTGCCGGCCTTGGGGGGCGAGACGATGAGGCCTCGCTGGCCCTTGCCGATGGGCGAGACCAGGTCGATGAGGCGGCCGGCAAGCTGTGGCCCGGGGGTCTCCAGCTTCAACCGGGTCTGCGGGTAGAGCGGGGTCAGCTTGGAGAATTCGGGGCGGTTGCGCGCCTTCTCGGGGTCGTCGCCGTTCACGGAGTCGACGCGCACCATCGGATTGAACTTCTCCTTGCGCTCGCCCTCCTTCTGGGTGCGAATGGCACCGGCGATGACGTCGCCGCGGCGCAAACCGTACTTGCGCACCGTCGCGATGGGCAGGTAGGCGTCGTTGTTGCCGGGCAGGTACCCGGTGGTGCGGACGAAGGCGTAGTTGTCGAGGATGTCCACGATGCCGGAGACAGACGCCAACACGTCGTCCTCGCTGACCTGCGGGTCGTTCTCGAACCGGTCCATGCCGGAGGTACCGCGGCCACTGGCCGGGCGGCGGCCACCGGTCGGACGCTCACGGCTGCGTCGGCGCCGGCCGCGCTGGGACCCGCCGCCGTCGTCGTCGTAGCGGCTGCTGTTGTTGTTGCCGCTGCCGCCACCGCTGTTGTTGTTGGGGCCGCTGTCGCCGCCGGAGGGCGCGGTCACGGGGGCATTCTGCGACACCTTGGCGGCGGGCTGCTTGGCGGGAGCGGTCGTGCCCATGGCGACGGCGAGACGCTCGCCCACCTCCTCGTTCACGGCCTCCTGGGCTGAGCGGTCGCGCTCACGGCCGTTGCGGTCACGGCGGCGACGGTTGTTGCGACCCTGGCCGTCCTGACGCTGCTCGGAGCCCTGCTGGGAGCCGTTCTGCGGCGCTGACTTCTCGCTCCGCTGCTCCTCACGGGGTTCGTTGCGCTCGACCGGGGCCTCCGCCGGCGCGGATGACTCGGCCTTCCTGGGCGCCCGGGAGGTCTGCGGCGCGCTCGCCTCGGGAGTGCGACGAGGCGCACCCTGGCCCGAGGCGATGGCGGCCACGAGGTCGCCCTTGCGCATCGCAGAGACGCCCTTGAGCCCCATGCCGGAGGCGAGGGACTTGAGCTCGACCAGCTTCATGCCAGCCAGATTGTTGGAACCGGAATCGGTCACGGGTTTCCTTCCAAGTGCGCCGGAGGCGAGTATGCGACAGCAACTCCGGCCAAACAAGATGGGGTGGTCACGCGAAAACGCTGATTAATAATGATGATTTCAGTGGGCACAAGCATCCACTGGCGCCAACTTTGGTGACCTGACGTTCACAGTACCACCCATGGGGCCCGCTCCCTAACCACCACGTTCCTGTGCAGCGACTAGGGTGTTCCTCCGTGACACAGACCCAGCCCATGCCCCCCGCCACGCTCCTGCGATGGCGCAACGCGGTATTCCTCGTCTTCTTCTCCTGCGGACTGGCGCTGGCGTCGTGGATGTCGCGTGTCCCGCACGTCCGCGACATCCTCGGGGCCTCCACTGCGGAGATGGGCCTGTTGGCCGTGGCCATTGCCGTCGGCTCCATCAGCGGCATGGTCGGCTCCAGCCACATCGTGGCCCGCCTGGGTGCCCGTCGCACCATGCTCGTGTTCTCCACCATCCTGTCCGTTGGGGTGCTGGTTTCCGGCACCGGTGCGTCGCTGGCCTCCTTCCCCGTGCTTTTCCTGGGACTGGCCATCCTCGGGCTGGGGCTGGGCACCACGGACGTGGCCATGAACGTGTCCGCGGCCGCCTGCGAGCAGAAACTGCATCGCACCCTCATGCCGTTGTTCCACGCACTCTTCAGCGTGGGCACCATGGTGGGCGCCGGTATCGGCGCCCTCGCCGAGGCGTGGCAGGTCCCCGTCATCGTGCACGTGGGCGTACTGAACCTCACCTGCCTGGCATCCCTGTGGCTCACCAACCGCTTCGTGTTGCCCGAACTCGACGGCACCGGGGACGAAGCGCCCAGCACGGCCAGGGACCGGTTGGCCGTCTGGAAGCAGCCGCTGACCTGGCTCCTGGGCCTCATCATCCTCGGCATGGCCCTGGCCGAGGGCAGCGCCAACGACTGGCTGGCACTGGCCATGGTCGACGGCCACGGCCAGACCAACACCCAGGGCGCCATCTCGCTGGGCATCTTCCTCACGGCCATGACGGTGGGCCGGGTGCTCGGCATCCGGGTCCTCGACCGGTTCGGCCGGGTACCGGTGCTGCGCGCCAGCGCCGTCCTGGCGGCCCTCGGCCTGGCGGTGGTGATCTTCGCCTCGCAGCCCGTCGTGGTGACGCTCGGGATCATCGCGTGGGGCCTTGGTTCAGCCCTGGGCTTCCCGGTGGGCATGTCCGCCGCGGCCGACGACCTGAAGTTCGCCGCGGCCCGCGTCAGCGCCGTCGCCACCATCGGTTATGTCGCGTTCCTGGGCGGGCCCCCGCTCATCGGCTTCCTCGGCCAGCAGGTGGGACTGCTGCGGGCACTGCTGGTGGTCCTGGTGTTCATCGGCGTGGCGGGTCTGGTGTCCCCGGCGGCACGCCAACGTCGCACATAATGCTCGGATGGAGCACCCGCGGATGTTTGACGACGATGACACGTTCCTGGCGCGCGTCCGCGCGCTGGCCCTGGCGCTGCCCGGTGCGCAGGAGAAGGTGGGGCACGGCCGCCCCACGTTCTACACCACCAAGGTCTTCGCCTACTTCGGCGGCTCCCTCAAGGTGGACGGCGAGTGGGTCCAGCACCCGCAGGCGGTACTCGTGAACCTCGACGAGGACGAGAGGGAGT
>JBDSRF010000237.1:0-9068 GCA_039929445.1 Arachnia sp.
GCGCATCCGAGATCTCGCCGAGAGAGGCCTTCTCGCGGGCTGCGTCGATGGCCAGCTTCAGCAGGTTGCGCTCCGGGTCGGTGGAATCCGGGTTGGCGGCGGCCCACGTCAGCTTCGCGAGGGCGGCTTGTGTGGACTCCTCGTTGCGCTCGGCGCGCAGTTGCTTCAGCTTGGCGATCTGGCCCTCGCGCACCGATTTGTTGTTGATCTTGAGGACGTCAAGTTCGTCCGGGATGTCGAGGAGGTACTTGTTGACGCCGAGCACCGGCTGGCGGCCGGAATCGATGCGGGCCTGCGTGCGGGCCGCGGCCTCCTCGATGCGCATCTTCGGGATGCCCTGCTCGATGGCCTTGGCCATGCCACCGGCCTCTTCGACCTCCTGGATCCGCTCCCAGGCCTTGCGGGCGAGTTCCTCGGTGAGCTTCTCGACGTAGGCGGAACCGGCCCACGGGTCGACCGTCTTGGTGGTGCCCGACTCCTGCTGCAGGAACAGCTGGGTATTGCGGGCGATGCGGGCGGAGAAGTCCGTCGGCAGCGCGATGGCCTCGTCGAGCGCGTTGGTGTGCAGCGACTGGGTGTGGCCCTGCGTGGCGGCCATGGCCTCGATGCAGGTGCGGCCGATGTTGTTGTAGACGTCCTGGGCGGTCAGGGACCAGCCGGAGGTCTGCGAGTGCGTGCGCAGCGACATCGACTTCGGGTTCTTGGGCCCGAACTCACGCACGAGGCGGGCCCACAGGAGGCGGGCCGCGCGCATCTTGGCGACCTCCATGTAGAAGTTCATGCCGATGGCCCAGAAGAAGGACAGGCGTGGCGCGAAGGCGTCCACGTTCAGGCCCACCGACTCACCGGCCCGGATGTACTCGAGGCCGTCGGCCAGGGTGTAGGCCATCTCGATGTCGGCCGTCGCTCCGGCCTCCTGCATGTGGTAGCCGGAGATGGAGATGGAGTTGAAACGGGGCATGTGGGCGCTGGTGAACGCGAAGATGTCGGCGATGATCCGCATCGACGGCAGCGGCGGGTAGATGTAGGTGTTGCGGACCATGAACTCCTTGAGGATGTCGTTCTGGATGGTCCCGGCCAGCTGCTCGTACTTCACCCCCTGCTCCTCGGCGGCGACGACGTACATGGCCAGGACGGGCAGCACGGCACCGTTCATTGTCATGGACACCGACATCTGGTCCAGCGGGATGCCCTCGAAAAGCTGACGCATGTCCAGGATGGAGTCGATGGCCACGCCGGCCATGCCGACGTCGCCGGCCACGCGGGGGTGGTCGGAGTCGTAGCCACGGTGGGTTGCGAGGTCGAACGCGATCGATAGGCCCTTCTGGCCGGCGGCCAGGTTGCGGCGGTAGAAGGCGTTGGACTCCTCGGCTGTGGAGAAGCCGGCGTACTGCCGGACCGTCCACGGCTGGTTCACGTACATGGTGGCGTAGGGGCCGCGAAGGAACGGCGCGATGCCGGGGCGGGTATTCAGGAAGTCCAGCCCGGCCAGTTCCTCGTCGCCGAACAGCGGCGGCACCAGGATGTGCTCGGGGGTCTGCCAGCCGGCGCTGTGGCCGACCTCGTGGTTCATGCTCTCGAACTGCTCGCGGGCGTCGGCGGGGATGCCCGCGCCGTCCAGCGGTACCGATCCGAAACGGGGAATGGTGCTCACGGTGCTCAGGCCTCCAGCTTGTCGAGGGTGGTGGTCAGCAGGTCGACCACGTCCATGCCGTCGAAGACGGTGCCGGCGATGAGGCCGTCCGTGTCCTCGGTGCCCAATTCCTTGAGCTGTCCGGCGAGGCGCACTTCCTGTGCGCCGGCGTCCCGCAGTGCCTTCGCGACGGCGAGGCCCTGGGAGGCGTACAACTTGGCAGAGCTGCACAGCACCGCGACCGTGGTGCCGCTCTCGGTCAGCTGCCGTGCGAAGTCCTCGGGCGTCGCGCCCTCGGCCAGGACGGTGTCGATGCCGCCCACGTGGTACAGGTTCGAGGTGAATCCCTCACGGCCGCCGAAGTCGCGGCGGGCACCGAGGCAGGCGAGCATCACCTTGGGTGCGTTGCCGGCCTGACGGCCCGCGGTGGAGCGGTCGCGCAGGTCCTCGAAGACCGACGAGTCACGCACGGGCACCAGACCCGCGAGTTCGGGGGCCTCGGGGCGGGGCCTGCGGGTCGGCAGCACCTCCGTGGGGTCGGGGAACATCGAGACACCCGTGATGGGCAGCTTGCGCGTGGACAGTTGCTTCCGGCGAGCCTCGTTGAGGTCGTGGAGCTGGGCCTTGATGGTGCCGTTCGCGACGGCGGCGGCGAAGCCTTCCTCGTCGAGGGTGCCGAAGAGCGCCCATGCATTCTCGCTGAGCTGGCGGGTCAGGGACTCGACGTACCAGGAGCCACCGGCCGGGTCGTTGACCCGCCCCACGTTGGACTCCTCGGCCAGCAGGATCTGTACGTTGCGTGCGATGCGGCGGGACAGTTCGTTGGGGAGGCCGATGGCAGCATCGAGCGGGAGCGTTGTCTGAGTCTCAGCACCGCCGGCGGACGCGGCGAAGGCCGAGATCGTGGCGCGCAGGACGTTGATGTAGGCGTCGTCGCGGGTGATCTCCCGCAGCGAGCTGACGGCGTGCTGGATGGCGCCGCGCTTGGCGGGCGTGACCTCCAGTACCTCACCGATGCGGGACCACAAGGTCCGCAGGGCACGCAGCCGGGCGATGGTGAGGAACTGGTCGGTGGTGGCGGAGACGCGGAAGAGGATGGCGTCGAAGGCGTCATCCACGCTCGTTCCGGCGTCGACGAGCGCGCGGACGTACTCGATGCCGGTGCCCAGCGCGTAGGCCAGTTCGGCCACGTCCCCGGCGCCTGCGTTGTGGTAAATGCCGGCGTCGACGACGATCGGGCGAATGCGGGGGAATGCCTTGGCCTTTTCCACGGCCTCGGCGAGCACGCTGAGGTCCGGGGTGGTGCCGTGCTGAGCGGCGAACCCGATGGGGTCGATTCCCAGGCTGCCGGACATGGTGGCGTTGTCTGCGTCGTCCTTGTCCAGGACGGCCAGCAGCGCCTTGGCGGCAGCCAGCTGGTCGGTGCGGCTGGAGACGTGGATCGGGGCCAGGTCCAGGAGGACCTCGGAGAGGACAGTTGTGACGTCGCCGACGGCGATGGCGTCCGGGTCGATGCGGAGCCACAGCGAGGTGGCGCCCCGCTCGAGGTCGCTCAGGATGGCTCGGCGGGTGAGGTCGGCGTCGGGGTCCTCATGGAGGGGGGCGACGTGCCAGGCGTCCATCTCGCCGGTGCGGACGGTGGTGCCGCGGGTGAAGGGGGCGACGCCGGGGAACCCGAGCTCATCAACGCCGTCCTCGGCGGTGTACAGCGGCTTGATGGCGATGCCGTCGACCGTGTGGCTCGTGAGGCGCTTGTAGGCAGCCTCGATGGTGAGTTCCTTGCCCTCTGGCCGCTTGCGGTTGAGGACCTTCAACACCTCCTTTTCCCAATCGGTTTGCGTGGGGGTGGTGAAGTCGGCAGCCAAGGTGATCTCGGCCGCACTGGTCGCGTCTGCGCTCATCGGTCTCCGTCCAGAAATTGATGTCAACCCGCTCACAAACCCTAGCCCAGCGGTCCGGCCTGATCAGAGGCAGGGTCGATTCCCGGGGAAGCTCAGGACGACGGGTCGATGGACGGCGTGTGGCCGGTGTGCTCCGTGAGTTCGGTGAGGCGACGGTTGACATCCTCCAGGATGGTGGCCGTCTCGGCGTTGAGCGCGATCATGGCCTTCTTTCGGGCCCTGCCGTCGTTGGCGTTCCACGCCAGTTCGCCACGTACGCGCAGGGCCGTGGCCTTGCGCCGCCACTCCTCTGGCTCGGTCAACTCCGGGAAGTTCTCTGCGACGGCGTCGGCGCACGTCTCGATGGCCTTGATGCGGCCGTCGAAACGCAGCTTCGGGTTGTCGGAGTTGGTGGCCGACTTGATCTTGTCGATGGTGGAGTTGAGACCCTCGGACAGCTGAGGGTTGTCCTTCAACAGTGCGAGGAGGGTGGCGGTTCCGGCAACGATGCCCCCAGCGGCCTTGATGATCACTCCTGCTTTTCCCATGCACACCATCGTATGCGGCCGCGGGGGCCCCTCCCCCCGAAAGGGTGGCGGCTCAGCGGGGAAGGGCGGCCACCGACTGCTCCCATCGGCTGGCCAGTTCCGCCAGATCTGCCCTGTGCGCGGCGATCCGGCACCCCCGCCCGTCGGCCCTCTGCGTCACGCCCTCGGTCTCCCAGTGGGGAACAGCCTGGGCGAGTAGTGGCTGGGGGAGTTCGCCGTCGCGGTTGGTGACTCGCCACCAGGGGACGCCGGATCCCCAGCGCGCCAGGACGTTGCCGACGTGGCGCGGGCCGATGCCGACGATCCCGCCCAGGTCGCCGTAGGACACGACGCTGCCCGAGGGCACCTGTTCGACGGCGCGCAGCACCCGCTCGACCAGCGTGTCGTCCGCCACGTCGTCGGCCGGTTCCGGCTCAGGCGGTGTGGGTCTGGGGGGTGATGTCGTGCTCGCCCCAGCGCTCCACCCGCCAGCCTTCGGCCGTCGAGCCGTTCAGGACGATCCACTGGGTGTTGTGCAGGGGCACCGTGAGGTGGGAGGCCGCCGACGGGTCCTGGGCCAGGGCCCACACCCGCAGCGCCGCGCCGTGGCTGACGACGGCCACGCGCTGGTGGCCGGCTGCCTCGATGGCGGCGACGGCGTCGTCGAAGCGGCGGATGAACTCGCGTGCGCTCTCGCCGTCCTCAAGTTTGGCATCCATGTTCTCCGGCGACCAGGACTCGAGCATCCCCACGTAGGCCCTCCAGTCCGGGCTCATCTCCTCGACGCCGGCAGCGATTTCCTGGATGCCGTCGATGACGGTGGGCTCGAGGCCGCGGCGCTCGGCGAGGGGGACTGCCGTCTGCTGTGCACGGGTCAGCGTGGAGACGAACAGGGCGTCGATGTCCTCGTGCGCGACCGCCTCGGCCAGGTCGTGGGCCTGCTGCATCCCACGCGCTGTCAGGGGTGCGCCGGGATGGGCCGTGTCGAGCAGACGGTCGACGTTGGACTGGGTTTCGCCGTGGCGGATCAGAATCAGACGCATGAAACCAGCCTATCGACCCGGCATGAGCAGCTCCACGCGAGCGAGGTTGGGTGCCGGACAACAGCCGGCAGGCGATCCCACTATGTTGATTTGATGAACCCATTTCCCGAGGACTTCCTCTGGGGCTCGGCCACGGCCGCCGCCCAGATCGAGGGCGCCGCCCATGTGGGCGGCAAGGAGGACTCCATCTGGGACGTCTTCTCCCGCCAGCCGCTGGCCGTGCAGAACGGCGACACCCCCGAGGTGGCCGTGGACCACTACCACCGCATGCCACAGGACGTGGCGCTCATGCGAGAGCTGGGGCTGGGGTCCTACCGGTTCTCCACCAGCTGGGCCAGGGTCCGGCCGGGTGACCGGTCGCCCAACCGAGAGGGCCTCGACTTCTACAGCCGGCTCGTGGACGAACTGCTCGAGGTGGGCATCCTGCCCTGGCTGACGCTCTACCACTGGGACCTGCCCCAGGCCGTGCAGGACAAGGGTGGCTGGACCAACAGGGACACCGCCCACCGCTTCGTCGAATACGCTTCCGACGTCCATGACGCACTGGGTGACCGGGTGACGCACTGGACCACGTTCAACGAGCCGCTTTGCTCATCCCTCATCGGCCACGTCGCCGGCGAGCACGCGCCGGGACTCACGGACCCGGATGCCGGTCTGGCAGCCCTGCACCACCAGCACCTCGCCCACGGCATGGCTGTCGAGTATCTACGGGAGCGGGGCGGGGCCGACATGCAGCTCGGCATCACCCTGAACCTCACCAACGCATTGGCCGACAACCCCGAGGATCCTGCCGACCTCGACGCCGCCCGCCGCATCGACGGGTTGTGGAACCGGATGTTCCTGGAGCCGCTCGTCCTGGGCGAGTACCCGGCGGACGTGCTGGAGGATCTGCGGGCCCACGACTTCGAGCAGTGGATCCACGACGGCGACCTCGCGACCATCGCGCAGCCCCTCGACTTCCTGGGCGTCAATCACTACCACGACGACAACTTCAGCGCCCACCCACTGCCGGCGGGGCACCCCGAGGCGGCGCGTCCCACCACCCGGCCGGGGCGCTCCATGTTCGTCGGATCCGAGTTCGTCACGTCCCCCACTCGCGGCCTGCCACGCACGGCCATGGACTGGGAGGTCAACCCCGACGGTCTGCGCAGCCTGCTGCTGCGGCTGACGGCCGACTACCCGAGCCTCCCGCCGCTCTACATCACCGAGAACGGCGCCGCCTACGACGACGACCTCGTGGACGGGCGCGTCAACGACCACGACCGGTGGGCCTACATCGCCGCGCACGTCGACGCCGTCGCCGCGGCCATGGAGCAGGGCGCGGACGTCCGCGGCTACTTCGTGTGGTCGCTGCTCGACAACTTCGAGTGGGCATGGGGCTACGACAAGCGGTTCGGCATCGTGTACGTCGACAGGTTCACCCAGCAGCGGATCCCCAAGCTCAGCGCCCTCAACTATTCGGCGCTGATCGGCGGAAGCCTCACGAGCCCCACCCCGAGGAGCACGCCGTGCAGCTCTCCAGGAATTTGAGCACCGAAGGTGTCGACGAGCGGTTCGCGCACCTCGACCAGCTGGACGTGGCGCAGCTGGCCCGGGTCATGAACGACGCGGATCGGGGCGTCCCGGAGGCGGTGGAGCGGGCGCTGCCGCAGATCGTCCCCGCCATCGAGGCCATCGCCGGTCGCTTCGCCGCGGGAGGCCGGATCATCTACGTCGGCGCCGGCACGTCCGGACGCCTGGGCGTGCTGGACGCATCCGAGTGCCCGCCCACCTTCAACACCCGCCCCGACCAGGTGCTGGGCCTCATCGCCGGCGGTGACGTGGCGCTGCGCTCCGCCATGGAGGGTGCCGAGGACGACGCCGAGCAGGGCGCCGCCGACGTGGCCGCCGTCGACGTGGGGGAACGGGACGCCGTCGTGGGGATCGCCTCCAGCGGGCGGACGCCCTACGTGATCGGCGCCCTGCGGCACGCGCGGTCCGTGGGGGCCGTGACGGTGGCGCTGAGCTGCAACGCGGACGCGGAGATCTCGGCAGTGGCCGAGCACGGCA
Organism: Arachnia sp.; assembly: GCA_039929445.1. Classification (GTDB taxonomy): domain Bacteria; phylum Actinomycetota; class Actinomycetes; order Propionibacteriales; family Propionibacteriaceae; genus Arachnia. Next base: position 7,133 of record JBDSRF010000237.1, read on the forward strand.
TCGAGGTGGTGGTGGGCCCGGAAGTGGTGGCAGGCTCCACCCGCCTGCGCTCCGGCACCGCCCAGAAGATGGTGCTGAACATGATCTCGACCATCACCATGGTCCGTGCAGGCAAGGTGATGGGCAACCGGATGGTGGACCTGCGCGCCACCAACGAGAAGCTCCGGATCCGGGCCGTGCGCATGGTGTCGGAACTGGCCGGGGTGGACGAGGGCGTCGCCACCGCGGCGCTGGAGGACTCCGACTGGCGCGTCAAGGACGCGATCCTGGCCCTGCGCGGTGACCCGGTCGCTGAATGAACGCCTGACCTGCGACTTCTGTTCGCCAACCCGGCCACCGGGCCCGAAAACGCCCTCCCCGGTGCAAGTTGGAGAGCGAAAGTCGCGTCAGCGGTCGGTCAGCTCAGTCCGAGCTGAAGCGGGCGTGCACCGTCACGTCGAGTTCCACGTCCTCGGGGGCGATGGTGATGCCCTCGGAGTCGGGGGGAGCCCCCGAGCGCATGGCGGCGCCGTACATCTTGGGTGACGCGGCCGACTGCTGCTCGGCGAGCAGGCCCTCGTCGGCGATCTCCAGGAACCGCACGCTCTGCTCCCCGGCGGCGCGCGCCATCGTCGTGGCCCGGGCGTGGGCCTGGACGACGGCCTGGGCCAGCACGTTGTCCTCCTCCTGCTTCCGGCGGCCCTCGGTCAGCGTCCAATCGACGCCCTCGACGGTGACGCCGGTGCGGCCGCCCCACTGGTCGATGAAACGGGAGAGGGCGTGGAAGTCGGTGAACTTGAGCTTCACGAGGCATTCCGCAGCGTGGCGGGTGGGCAGCACCTTCCCGTCCTGCGACCACGGCCGCCAGCTGCGCGTCGCGATGGGGGCGACGGAGGACCAGCTGGTGGGGGAGGGGGACATGTCCTTGAGCTGCTCCACCACGGTAGTGAAGCCCTGAACGAGGAACGTGGTGTGCTCCAGGGCTGCCTGCTTGTCGCTGCCCTCCACCCCCAGCCGCATCCGCAGGGTGGCTCGCTCGGGCGAGAAGGAGGCGTGGGCGTGGCCCAGCACGGTGATCTGCATGGTGACCCCTGTCGGCGGTGTGGACGAAGACTAGTCGAGAAGTCGTGGCACTCTGGGTGGCCGGAGGAAATGGGGAGTCGTTGATGGATGTGACGTGTGTGAGGTGTCCGGCCGGGAATGTCACCGGCTGGTACGACGGGGCCGTGATGCGGGCGACGGGCATCCGTTACGCCCGGGCGGAGCGGCACCGGGCGCCGGAGGCGGAGCCGGAGGGCGACGGCGACATCGACGCCACCCACTTCTCACCACGCTGCCCGCAGCGGGCGAACCCGTTGCAGACCCCGGAGAGCGAGCGCCGGGAGATGGGCGTCGACGAGCACGCCCAGTACCTCTCCATCACCGCCCCCCGCGACGCCGTGCCGGGGGAGGGGCTTCCCGTCATGGTGTGGATCCACGGCGGCTCCTACGAGACCGGCGGCGGCGACGAGACCTACAGCGATCCCGCCCTGCTCGTGGAGGAGCAGCGCGTGATCGTGGTGGCGGTCACGTACCGGCTGGGACCACTCGGTTTCCTCGGCGGCGACGATCGACCCGCGAACCTGGGCCTGCTGGACCAGGTGGAGGCGCTGCGCTGGGTGCGGCGCAACATCGCAGCATTCGGGGGAGACCCGGACACAATCACGGCCTTCGGCCAGTCCGCGGGTGCCGACGCCGTCGCGCACCTGATGATCGCCGACGGCGCGGCCGGGCTGTTCCGTCGCGCCATCCTCCAGAGCCCCCCGCTCGGCATCACTCTGGGCCGGGCCGCCATGGCCGCGACCATGGACCGCCGGTTCCGGGAACTACCGGAGGTGCTCACCGACGGGACGATGGTGCAGGAGCAGCGCCGGCTCGTGCGGGGGTTGGGGCGCTTCGGCTGGGTCTCGGCAATGCC
>JBDSRF010000238.1:0-7804 GCA_039929445.1 Arachnia sp.
CGATCGAATCAGCTGACTCGAGATACGTGGTGAAGGGTGGACGTTCTAACGCCCGCGCCACGCCTGGTCCAGAGACGGCCTTTTTCACAATAGTTCTTTCGTCACGGAGTCACCTAAGTTCGCGGGGCACAGCCTTAGTAGGAACATACACTGGATATCTTGCAGGTAGGCGTCAGGGGCGCAATGGGGTCCATTAAGCTGCTGATCGCCGAGCGCATGGTGGCGCTCGGGAGCCGATGTCGATCACCGCTCAGCTGGCTGGACCGGATGGCGCATGAAGATGGAGGCTTGACCGATTAGCTCGAGGATTCTCAATCTCGTGGGACATGCTTGAACCGAGCAATGCGAAGGATGACCGCTGCGCCGCCCCCGGGACCGTTCCGGCGTCAGGGTGTTGACAGGATGGGGCGCTTTCAGTGGGCTGAGTCAGGCATTGGGGCGTGGCACCACGGTAGGCTCGTAGGGCACCAGTCCTCACCGTCCGCCTCGTGACGTGACCGCTGGAAATCTCCCCGGGGGCACCCGGGCGTTGATCCGAAGTGTTCAACTGTCGTGAAAGGCGTGTGCCGTGCAGAACCCGTCCGACCTCTACCGCTTCGAGACCGGCGTCGACCTCCACGAGCCCCGGCCCGGCGTGCTCGTGGTGGCGCTGGGCGCTTTCGTGGACGCCGGTGGGGTCCAGCGCATTCTCAGCGACCACCTCGTCGAGACCGGCAACCCCGAGGCAGTCGCCGTCTTCGACGTCGATCAGCTCTTCGACTACCGCTCCCGGCGTCCCGCGATGGTCTTCGACACCAACCGGTGGGCGGAGTACGAGGTCCCCTCCATGCTGCTCCAGCGGCTCACCGACCGCGACGGGCACATCTACTACCTGCTCACCGGGCCGGAGCCTGACTTCCAGTGGGAGCGGGTGGTCGCTGCGATCCGCGAGCTCGTCGTCTCACTGGGCGTGACGCTGGTGGTGACCGCGTCCGGGATTCCCATGGGAGTCCCGCACACGCGGCCCGTCGGGATGACCGCCCACGCCACGGACTCCAACCTGATCGGCGAGGTGCACTCACCGTTCGGTCGGGTTCAGGTACCGGGCTCGATCGCAGCGTTGCTGGAGCTGCGGCTCGGCGAGGCAGGGTATCCGGCTGCCGGTTTCGCCATCCACGTGCCGCACTACCTCGCGGGCTCGGAGTTCGCCGAGGGTTCCCTGGCGGCGCTCAACGCCATCGTCGACGTGACTGGTCTGAACCTGCCCAACGACGGCCTCGTGGCCAGGGCGGGGGCCAACAAACGGGCGATCGCCTCCGAGTTGGAGGGCAACGACGAGGTCATGGCGGTCGTGACCGCTCTGGAACAGCAGTACGACGCCTACCTCAAGGGGCAGGAGCATCCCAACCTCTGGGCCAGTGAGACCTCCGAGATCCCCTCGGCCGACGAGCTCGGGGCGGAGTTCGAGGAGTTCCTGCGCACGGTCTCCGACGACGACACCGACTGAACAGTTCCGCACGCTCCGTCATCTGCGCCGTTATCTGCGCCGCGTGGAGAGCGCACGCCACACCCAGCTGGAGGGTAGCCGCTGATCGAGCACCACGTAGGCGGCCATGGAGTCGTCCCGCAGGGTGCCGTTCAATTCGCGCCGTTCCCGGTTGTGTCCGGCGCAGAGCAGTTGATCACCGCGGGCCAGCACGGTTGACGGCTCGGGCGCCAGCATCGCCTCGTCCCCGCGCAGCAGCATCAACGGCACCACTTCGAGCTGCTGGTCGCGGTCCTCCGGGCTGCGAAGCAGGTCACCGAGCGTGACGCCCCCGTCTGCCAGCCAGCGCAGGAGTGCGGGCGCCTCACCGGGGTCGAGGCTGATCCGCCACAGCGGCGGCAGGGCGGTGCCGGAGTCGCCCAGCAGCCTCTCCACCAGGTCCGAGGCGCAGCCGTCCCCTCGGCCGGGCATCTCCTGGATGAAGCGCCACAGCAGCGGGGTGCTGATCTGGGCGTACACCTCGTGCGCGATCACTTCATTCGGCACCATGAGGCTGTCCACCTCGATGGCCTCGAACAGGGCGGCGCTGGTTTGACTGTTCTGTCGGCCGGCCAGGAACATGCCCGGGTTGAGTCGTTTGGCGGAAGCCAGGATGGAGAGGTTGTACGTGTCGTTGTCGGTCGCGGCCATCAGGCCCACCGCAGTCTCCACGCCGGCTGAGGCCAGCATCTCCGGGTCCGAGGCGTCACCAACGACAAGGGAGGGGGTGGGGTCGGCGTCCTCGGCTCCGTCGACCACGATCACCTCGAGACCGGCGTCGCGCAGGTCGGCGGTCACCTCCCTGCCGAAGCGTCCGTAGCCGCAGACCACCCAGTGGCCGTCGACGGGCGGCTGCACGAGATCCGGGACCTCCGCGCCGGGGCCTGCCTCCAGCCACACCAGCAACCGGTAGCACGAGGGAGCGTTGAGGGCCAGACGGAGGTGGTCGCCGAACCGGTCGAACGGGTTGACGACGGTGACGGAGTCGAACGCCTCCATCCGCTCCGCCGTCGCCCTCGAAATGGTGCGCGAGATGACCGGTATGCCGGGTCGTGTGAGCACGGCCGCCATGGTGACGGCCAGATTGGCCTCGTCGTCGCCGGTCAGCGCCAGCACCCCCGTGCAGCAGGGGTGGTCGAGACCGGAGGCCCGCAGGTAGTAGGGGTTGGCAGCGTCGCCCACCAGCCCGGGCACGTCGGCCCGGAAGGAGGCGACGTCGAGGGCGTCGATGCGGTCTGAGGACGTGTCGATCACCACCACCTGCTGGCCAAGTGCGTCGAAGTCCTTCGTCAACAGTTCCCCGGCCCGTCCGTACCCGGCCAGCAGCAGGAACGGAGTCCGCATCCGGGCCACCTTGCGTGTGAAGTGCCCCAGCGCGAGCGCCTGCCGAAGGGACTTGTCCTGGATGAGCGAAAGCAGGGAACCCAGCGCGTAGGCCCAGCCGACGACGGAGAGGTAGATGCTGAAGGTCACCCAGAGCCGCTGCGCGGGGGAGAACGGCCAGGGCAACTCACCGAACCCGATGGTGGCTGCCGTGTAGCTCATGAAGTAGAAGGACTGGAAAAGGCTGATGAACGCGCGGCGCCCCTCCGGGTCGACACCGGGGATCAGCGAGAGTCCGACGACGCTGATGAAGAGGATGACGATGATGGTGATGAGGGGGGCCCGCATGCGTCGCATGATGAGGAAGATTGTGGACGAAGCCTGCCGTGACGCCTCGACGTGGGCCATCGACGTCATGCGGCCCCCGCGGCGGTGCCTGAAGGGGTGCCTCCCGGCCTCGGGCTGCGGGCTGCGCACTGGAGATCCGGGGTTCACACGCGACGGAAACTGACGGTTTCGGTCAGCAGCAACACCACCGAGACGAGGTTCGCCAGGAGAGCACCAGCGGACAGTGACACGACGCTGGAGGTGTTGTACGCCGTGAGCCCGGCGGCCGAGATCTCGGTTGCCCACACCCATGCAACGCCGGCCGCGATCAGCTGCAGATCCGCGACGAGGCTGGTGGCGAGGTGAACCGCGCCGATCTGCGTGCGGTCACCGAACTTCAGCACCGTGGCGATGAGACTCACGGCCAGTGCCGTGAACAGCTCGTAGATGTTGTGCTGGTCGGGGTTGGAGATGTCGCCGATGACAAACCCGAAGTTGAGCGTGGCCGCGAGCAGGACGAAGAATCCGAAAACGACTTTCTCAAGACTCATGCCGTTGGTGCCCTTCCACGCTGACGCACTGCCCGGGAGCTACTCCGCCCCGGTTGGCCCCACTATGGCATGCGACGGTGTCCGTGCGGGGCGCTCACGGGTGGGCGCGCGCCCCATTCACCAGGCGGTGGCGATGCTGAAGGCGAGCACGGAGGTGGCGACCATGGCGCAGCCGAACTCGACGAGGATCCCGAGGCCAAGTGCCTTGATGGTGTGCCAGCTCGTGACGGCCGCCTTGCGTAGGTCGCGCATTCTGTACAACTCGGCCAGCAGCAGGCCGACGACGAAACCGATGGGCAGACCAAAGCCGGGGAGGAAGAACATCCCGACGATCCCGAGCAGGATGCCGACGGTGACAGGCCACTTCGGCACCTGGTGCTGCTTCAGTGACCGGCCCGTGAGCAGCAGGCTGCTCGTGGCGCCGAGCACCAGCAGGACTGCGGCAACAGCGAAGGCGACCCATCCCCAACTCGAGGCGCCCCAGATCGCCCACACGAGGGCCCCCACGCCCACCAGGATGCTGCCGGGCAGCACGGGGAACACGATGCCCACGAGCCCCACGAGGGCCAGAACGGCGGCCGCGACGGCGGCGATGATGTCAACGGTCACATCCACAAGCGTACGGTGCTGTCACCGACTCCCGGAACGAGGTGTCGCGCTCAGTCGCGTGCGTGGGCCTCCAGGAACTCATACATCTCGCGGTCATCGACGCCCGGATACGTCCCCTGCGGCAGGGGGGCGAACAGCTGGGTGCGGACGCGGGGCGAGGCCCACCCCTGACCCTTCCAACGCTCGGTGAGGCCGTCCTCGGGTCTGCGGCAGCACCGTGCGTCGGGACATGTCGAGACCTCACGCCGCTGCGATTCCCGCCCCCGGAACCACTTCGACTCGGAGTAGGGGACGCCCAGGGTGATGGAGAACTCCGCGGTGTCGCCGGTGCCGGTCTGCGTCGACTCGAAGAAGGTGCCCGCCGGGGTATCGGTGTACTGGTAGTGCTCGCTGGTGCGGGTGGCACGCGTGAACGCCGTACGCGCGCTCCAGTGACGGCACACCACCTCGCCCTCGGTGGAGCCGGTGACGTCCTGTGGCAGGGGCAGGTCATCGTTCTCGTAGGCGCCCACCACTGTGCCGTCGCCATTGACGCGCAGGTAGTGCAGCGTGATCCCCAGGTATTGGGTGGCGAGGTTGGTGAACCGCAGCGCCGCCCCCTCGTGGGTCACACCGAAGGAGTCGCGGAAGTCCTCGATGGCGATGTTGCGGTCCCGCTTGGCGCGTTCCAGGAAGTCCACGGATGCGGCGCGGGGCATGAGGCACGCCGCGGCGAAGTAGCTCGCCTCCAGGCGCTGCCGGAGGAAGTCGGCGTAGTCGGTGGGCGCCTCGTGCTCGAGCACCGTGTTGGCCATGGCCTGCAACGCGAGCGAGCGCAGGCCGTGGCCGCCGGGGATGGAGGCCGGCGGGATGTAGATGCGGCCGTGCTCGAGGTCGACGACGGCGCGTGCCGAGTGCGGGAGGTCGTCGGTGTGCACGATGCTCAGGCCCACCCGCTCCGCCATCTGCGCGACGGTGCGGTGGGTCAGCGCACCCGATGTGTGGCGCACTGACTTGGTCGCCTGCTCTGCCAGCATCTCGATCTCGGGAAGGTGATTGTTCCGCTCGCGCATGTTCGTGCGGTGCTGGGTGTTGGCGCGCCGGGCCTGCTCCGGCGTGGCGATGGCCATCCGGGCGCGCCGGTCGAGCTCGCGGTGCAGGCCCACGATCGTCTTCAGCGTCGCATCCGACATGGCGCGGGTGGGGCGCAGCACCGGCAGACCGAGTTCCCTGTAGGCGGGGGAGGCCTGCGCCTTCTCCATCTCGATCTCCAGCGCGGCACGCGGCGACGGTGGTTCGGCTGCCAGTAGGTCCGCGGCGGTCACACTCAGTGCCCGTGCGACCGCTTCCAGCAGGGAGAGCCGGGGCTCACGGTGGCCGTTCTCGACCATCGACAGCTGGCTGGGGGCGGTCCCCGTGATGTCTCCCAGTTCTTCCAGCGTCAGGCCCGCCTTACTGCGGAAATGCCGGATGCGGTGCCCCAGGGTGGAGAGATCTGCCATGGAGTTCACAATACGGGAAGAAGTGCAGAAGTTCACAGCATACCGGCTACCACGAGCCTCACACCCTTACGTATGGTGAATCCAAGAGCACATCCCGCTGCGAAGCACACCCCACAAGGTTGGAGAAACTCATGACCGCCACCGCCACCCTCACTCGCCACGCACCTGAGAACGCCGACTCCCGCATCGTCGATTGGGTGGACTTGATCGCCGGGATGACGCAGCCGGACCGCATCGTCTGGTGCGACGGATCCGCCGAGGAGCGCCAGCGCATGCTCGGCGAATCGGTTGCCGCCGGCACGCTCATCAAGCTCAACCCTGCCAAGCGACCCAACAGCTACCTGGCCCGCTCCAACCCGAGCGATGTGGCCCGGGTGGAAGCGCGCACGTTCATCTGCTCCGAGCATGAGGACGACGCCGGCCCCACCAACAACTGGGCCCCGCCAGCGGAAATGCGCGAGACCCTGGACGGCCTGTTCCAGGGGGCGATGCGAGGGCGCACCATGTACGTCGTGCCGTTCTCCATGGGACCCGTCGGCAGCCCGCTCGCACGTCTGGGCGTCCAGGTCACGGACTCGCCCTACGTCGTGATCAGCACCGGCATCATGACCCGGATGGGAGCTGACGCACTGGCGCAGATCGGCCCCCACACCGAGTGGGTCCCCGCCGTCCACTCCGTGGGGGCGCCCCTGCTGCCCGGTGAGGAGGACGTCGTGTGGCCGTGCAACGAGACCAAGTACATCGTCCACTACCCCGAGAGCCGCGAGATCTGGTCCTACGGCTCGGCCTACGGCGGCAACGCCATCCTCGCCAAGAAGGGGTTTGCGCTCCGCATCGCCTCCAAGATCGGTGAGGGGGAGGGCTGGCTGGCCGCCCACATGCTGCTGCTGAAGGCGACGAACCCCAGCGGCCGTTCGTTCCACGTGGCCGCCGGTTTCCCCAGCGCCTGTGGCAAGACGAACTTCGCGATGCTGCGGCCCACCATTCCGGGCTGGAAGGTGGAGACCATCGGCGACGACATCGCATGGATGGCGCAGGGCCCCGACCGCCGCCTGCGTGCCATCAACCCGGAGGCTGGCTTCTTCGGTGTGGCCCCGGCACCGGCTACTCCACCAACCCCACCGCCATCGAGATGATCGAGGGTGACACCGTCTTCACCAACGTCGCCCTGACCGATGACGGCGACGTCTGGTGGGAGGGGCTGACGGACGAGGCCCCCGCACACCTGACCGACTGGCAGGGTCGCGACTGGACGCCCGACTCCGAGACCCCGGCGGCACACCCCAACTCGCGCTTCACCGTCGCCGCCCACCAGTGCCACTCGATCGCGGACACGTGGGACGACCCCGCGGGCGTGCCGATTGACGCCATCATCTTCGGCGGACGCCGCGCCACCAACGTGCCACTCGTGGCGCAGGCGCGCGACTGGGAGCACGGCGTCTACATGGGTGCGACGCTCGCCTCCGAGCGGACCGCCGCCGCCGAGGGGACGCTCGGCGAACTCCGCCGGGACCCCTTCGCGATGCTGCCCTTCTCGGGAGTCCACATGGCGGATCACTGGCGGCACTGGCTCAACGTGGGGGAGAAGCTCAACCAGAGCGGTAATGCCCCCGAGGTCTTCCAGGTGAACTGGTTCCGCCGCGGCGAGGACGGGCGCTTCCTGTGGCCCGGATTCTCGGAGAACTCCCGGGTCCTCGCGTGGATCACGGAACGCATCGAGGGTCGCGTCAACGCGGTGGAGTCCCCGTTCGGCCTGGTGCCGGTCGAGGGTTCCATCGACTACGCCGCAGCGGGCGTGACCGATCAGGACTGGGAGGCCCTGTTCGAGATCGACCACGCGGCCCTGAGCGCCGAGGCCGACGACGCCGACGTCTTCCTGGCCAGGATGGGCCCCAAGGTGCCGGATGCCGTGATGCGGCAGCATGAGGAGTTCCGTTCGCGTCTCTGAAGTCCCTGCCAGCCTGATCCCCTCAGGTATGGACATTGCCGCACGACAGGAAGGCGCCCGA
>JBDSRF010000239.1:0-5757 GCA_039929445.1 Arachnia sp.
TGGTCTCCGACGGCCTCGACTTCATCAAGGTGGGCAACTTCGAGATGCCCTCGCGTGCCTACGTGGCGTCCTTCGGCTTCAAGGGCCCGGACCAGCAGAAGTTCGCCGGCGTGCTCTCCGGCGGTGAGCGCAACCGCCTGAACCTGGCGCTGACGCTCAAGGAGGGCGGTAACGTGCTGCTCCTCGACGAGCCCACCAACGACCAGGACGTGGAGACGCTCCAGTCCCTGGAGGACGCGCTGCTGGAGTTCCCGGGCTGCGCCGTCGTGATCTCCCACGATCGCTGGTTCCTGGACCGCGTGGCCACCCACATCCTGGCCTGGGAGGGGACCGACGAGGACCCCGCCAACTGGTTCTGGTTCGAGGGCAACTTCGCCGACTACGAGCAGAACAAGGTCACGAGGCTCGGCGACGAGGCGGCCCGCCCGCACCGCACGTCGCATCGTCGCCTCACCCGCTGACGCACACCTGAGTCACGGCCCGGCCCCTCCCCAGGGGGCCGGGTCGTGTGCGTTGTCGAGAAATCGTTGACGCGAGGACGAGAGGAGAGTAGGTTACTTAGTACACCAAGTAACCGGCTAAGGGGGTCGCGTGTTCGACGACGGCACACCGATCTTCCACCAGCTCGCTGACCAGATCTGCGGCGACATCCTCCGCGGCGGACACGCCGAGGGGGACAAGGTGCCCTCCATCAACGAGTTGGCCGTCTTCTACCGGATCAATCCCGCCACCGCCAACCGCGCCGTCGCGCAACTCGTCGACAAGGGTGTCCTCGTCAAGCAGCGGGGGATCGGCATGTTCGTCGCCGAGGGTGCACGCCACCTGGTGGCGGCGGAACGCAGAGCCGAACTGATCAGCAAGCACATTGCCCCACTCGTGGCGGAAGCCGCGGCACTCGGGATCGACACCGAGGCACTCGTCGAACTCATCCGAAAGGAATCAGCGTCATGAGACCCGCCATCGAAGTTTCCCACCTCACGAAGCACTACGGCCAAGTCACCGCACTGGAGGACGTGAGCATTTCCATCGAGCAGGACTCCATCACGGGGATCCTGGGCCGCAACGGCGCAGGCAAGACCGTATTGATGTCCGTGGTCACCGCGCAGGAGGCGCCGACAAGCGGTTCCGTCCGGGTGTTGGGCGAATCCCCGTGGGAGAACGCCTCGGTGCTCTCACAGACCTGCTTCATCCGCGACAACCAGCGCTACCCCGACGAGTACCGGCTCGCGCACCTGCTGCGTGTCGGGCCCCTGTTCTACGAGAACTGGGATCCCGCGTTGGCCGACCGGATCGTCGAGACGTTCGAGATCCCCGGCGGACGGTCCTTGCGGAAACTCTCCCGCGGCCAGTTGTCCGCCGTGGGCCTCCTCATCGGCCTGGCGTCACGGGCTCCCGTCACCTTCTTCGACGAGCCCTATTTGGGCCTCGACGTCACGGCACGAACCCTGTTCTACGACCTCCTCCTGGAGGACTACGCCCACCACCCGCGCACCGTCGTGGTCTCCACCCACCTGATCGACGAGATGGAGCAACTGCTGGAGCGGATCGTGATCCTGCACCACGGGCGGGTCCGGGATCACGCGGATCTCGAGGACCTGCGGCAACGAGCCGTGCGGGTCTCCGGACGGACCACGGACCTGAATCGACTCCTCGGCGGACGCGACGTGCTGCGTCGCTCCGACATGGGCAGCCTCGGCACCGCGTTGGTCACCGCCACCGACGGCATCCGTGAGGACGCCGCGGCGGCCGGGGTCCGGGTGGAACCGGCATCCATCCATGAACTCGTGGCCGCTTACGGCATGCAGACAGAGGAGATGTCGCTATGAACCGCACGACAGCAGTGGTCAGAATGCACTTCAACCGCAGGTTCTCCGCCTTCTACATGCCCCCCATCCTCGGTGTGGGCGTCGTTGTCATCATGGTGCTGGTCGTGGCCACCATGGCGGCGGCGGGCGTGCCCACCTCGAGCCCCGAGGTGATCGAAGGATTTCGCAACAACGGGGGCATCGTGTGGACACTCGCGGGATTCCTCGTCAGTCTCGGTGTCCAAGCGGCGACGGCGTGTTTCGCCTTCGCCACGTCTCTGGGAACCACGCGGCGCGACTACGTGCTGGGCACCGGCGTCTACTTTGTGCTGCAAACCGTGTACGTGACCGCGATCCTGGCGACGCTGCTCGGCCTGGAGAAGGTCACCGGCCACTGGTTCCTCAACGCCCATTCCCTGGACGTCAACGCACTGGGTGGGGGCGACTGGGGCACGTTCCTGCTCGTCGTGATCTCGGGCTCGTTGTCCATGCAGGCGGTGGGTGCCATGTTCGGTGCGTCCTGGTTGCGTTTCGGCAGCCGGGGGCCGCTGCTCATCTCGGCCGTGCTGGTGATGCTTCTCGTCGGGGCGATCCTGATCGCCATTCCGCGCTGGGCGTCGGTGGCGGCAGCCTTCAGCCTCTACTGGGTGGCGCTGGCGCTGGTGCTGCTGGGCGCACTGTCGTTGCTGGCGACCGGCGGCTTTCTGCGCCGCACCAGCGTCCGGGGGGCCTGACCCGGGCGACGACGGGGACCCGTGTCAGTGCGTGGCCAGAAGCTCCGCGAGCGACATGGAGTCCCGGTGTGCCAGTGACGTCAGCTGCGTCTGGCACGAGAAGCCGTCGGCGAGGACGATGGCGTCCTGGCCGGCCCGCTGAATGGCGGGCAGGAGGTCGTGTTCGAACACCGCCACCGACACCTCGTGGTGGCCGATCTCGACGCCGAAGTTGCCGGCCAGCCCGCAGCAGCCGCCGACACGTACGACGTCGGCACCCGTGGCCGCCAGGAGTGCCGCGTCTGCCTGCCACCCGATGACGGAGGCGTGGTGGCAGTGGGGTTGCGCCACGATGGTGTGGCCGACGAGGTCAGGGGCGACGAAATCCGGGTCCTTCGCCAGGAACTCCGCCAGGGTCAGCACCGTGCCGTTGAGGGCGGCGACGTCGTTGTTGTCCGGCAGCAGTTCGGGTGCGTCGCTTCGCCACACGGCAGTGCAGGACGGCTCCAGCCCGACGATGGGGATGCCGGCGGCCACCACCGGCGCCAGTTCGGCGGCGGCCTTCCGCAGCTGCCTCTTGGCGCCGTCGAGTTGGCCCGTGGAGATCCAGGTGAGGCCGCAGCAGGCCGTGCGTTCCAGCACCTGCGGTTCCCACCCAAGGCGCACGAGCACCTGCACGGTGGCTGCGAAGGTGGTGGACTCGAAGCAGTCGGAGAAGGAGTCCACCCACACCAGTACCGGGCCCTTCGAGGTGGTGGGTGCACCCGACTCGGCGTGCGCGGCAGCGGCATGGGAGGCGAGCTGGCGACGGGCTGCCCGTCCCGAGAAGCGGGGGATGTCCCGGCGGCCGTCCACCCCGGCACCCCAGCGCAGCAGGCGCCCCAGCCCGGGGGCCTGCCCCACGGCGTTCACGAGCGCCCCCAGCCCCGGGACGGTGGTGATCATGCGCCCCCATCGGGGGAGCCAGCCCAGGGCGTAGTGGTTGCGCGGCCGCAGCCGGCCCTTGTACGCCTCATGTGTCACGCGTGCCTTGTACGCCGCCATGTCGATGCCCGTGGGGCAGTCGCGGGCGCAGCCCTTGCAGGACAGGCAGAGATCGAGCGCCTCGTGGACCTCCGGGCTGCGCCAGCCACCGATGAGGGTGCCGTTGACCATCTCCTGGAGCACGCGGGAGCGGCCGCGCGTGGAATCCTTCTCGTCGCGCGTGGCCTGGAAGCTGGGGCACATCACGTCACCGGAGGCGGTGTTGTCGGCGATGCACTTGCCCACCCCGCTGCACTGGTGGACCTCGCGCACGAAGTCCGGGTGCGTCAGGTTCAGCGGCGACGACGTCATCGCCACCACCCGCACGTCCGCGTCCACCGGTGCGGGGTCCACGAGGACCCCGGGGTTCAGGAGGTTGCGGGGGTCGAAGATGTTCTTCACGGCCCCGAACAGCCCCAGCGCCTCGGGCGTGTACATGTAGCGCAGCAGCTCGGAGCGCGCCCGCCCGTCGCCGTGCTCGCCCGACATGGAGCCGCCGTGGCTGGCCACCAGTTGCGCCGCCTCAACGACGAACGCGCGGTAGCGGGCGGCGCCGCCGTCCTTGGTGAACGGGAAGTCGATGCGGGCGTGGACGCAGCCGTCGCCGAAGTGGCCGTACGGCAGTGCGTGCAACCCGTGGCGCTCCAGGAGGGCGTCGAAGTCGCGGAGATAGTCGCCGAGCCGCTCGGGCGGGACCGCGGCGTCCTCCCAGCCGGGGTAGGCGGGGTCCGCGAGGCTGACGCCGGCCAGGCCGGCGCCGTCGGCGCGGACCTGCCACAGGGCAGCGGCGTGTGCCGGATCCTCCACCACCCAGCCCTCCACGCTGGCGGCGGCCGCCAGCAGCGCGTCGGCGCGGCCCCGGACCTCCACGGGGTCATCCCCCACGAGCTCGATGAACATCCATCCGTCGCCTGCGGGCAGCGTCCCGACGGCGTCGGCGCCGCGCTTGGCGATGACGACGTCGACGATGCGACGGTCCAGGCCCTCACAGGCCGTGGGGCGGAACGGCAGGAGATGGGAGATGTCGTCCCCGGCGTCGGCCATGCTGGGGTAGCCCAGCGCCACCATCACGCGTTCCGGGGCGTCGGGTGCCAGCTGCACGGTGGCGGAGAGGATGATGCCGAGGGTGCCCTCGGTGCCCGCGAAGAACCTCGGCAGGTTGAAGCCCTTCTCCGGCAGCAGGTGCTCCATGGAGTACCCGGACACCTGTCGGCCGAAGCGGCCGAACTGGGTGCGGATGATGCCGAGGTTCCCGGCCACGAGGTCGCGCAGACCGGGGACGTCGTCGGTGCCGAGCTGCACTATCTCGCCGGTGCCGGTGATGACCTCGAGGGCCACCACATTGTCCGACATGCGCCCGTACCCGAGAGCGCGGGGGCCGCAGGCGTTGTTGCCGATCATCCCCCCGACCGTGCAGCGGGTGGACGTCGACGGGTCGGGGCCGAGCCGCAGCCCGTGCGGTTTCGCCGACTGCTGCAGCAACTCCTGCACCACCCCGGGGTCCACGACGGCGGTGCGGGTGTCGGGGTCGATGGAGTGGATGGTGGTGAGGTGGCGGGACACGTCGATGACGAGGCCGGGGCCGACGGCGTTGCCGGCGCACGACGTGCCGGCACCCCGGGCGGTGATGGGCATCCCCACGGCCAGGGCGGCACGCACCACGGTCACCAGTTCGTCACGGGTGCGGGGGCGCGCCACCGCTGTCGGCGGGATGCGGTAGATGGAGGCGTCGGTGGAGTACATCGCCCGCGCCAGGGTGGAGTCGTCGATGATGCCCGCGACCGCTCCGAGCTCGTCGCGGAGTCGGTGCAACAGGTCAGCGGGGGCGGCGGGCATGGGGTTAGTCTGCCACCGCCAGCACACTGGTCATCGCACGACCCAGAGCGGTGAAATCCTTGGCGTCCACGGCGTCCACGAAGATGCGCCGGACCGAGGCGACATGGTGCGGTGCCACCTGCTCGAGGAGGCTGAAGCCCTCAGGGGTCAGGAACGCCCAGACACCGCGCCCGTCGGCCGTGCACGTCTCGCGGCCCACGAGGCCCTGCTTCTCCATCCGCGACACGGTGTGGGTGAGGCGGGACCGGGACTGGCGCACCTGCTCGGCGAGTTCGCTCATCCGGATCCGGCGCTCCGGTGCCTCGGACAGGTTGACGAGGATCTCGTACTCGGCCAGGTCGAGGCCGTAGACGCGGAGCCCCGCGTCGAGGTCAGCGTTG
>JBDSRF010000240.1:0-5879 GCA_039929445.1 Arachnia sp.
AGCTCGTGGACCAGTCCAAGCTCGCTGCCGTGCTGGAGGCTGATGCCGACGCCTTCGCCACGGACCCCACCGACGCGACGCTCGCCTACAAGGACGGCGCCATCGCCCGCACCGACGGGACCCCCTCCACCCAGCTCGACGTGCCGGCCACCGTCACCGCGGTGTCGTCCGCCTTCGAGGAGGGTGCAGTCAGGGCGGCCGCCGTCGTCAAGGAGACGCCGCCCGCCGTCACCACCGCCATGGTCGACGCCGCCGTCACCGCCTACGCGGAGCCTGCGATCTCCGCCCCCATCACCATCAAGGGCGACAACGGCAGCTTCGACATCACGCCGGAACAGGTGGCTGCCGTCACGACGTTCGCCGTCGAGGGCGACTCCCTTGCGCCCAGCACCGACGCTGATGCGCTCATGAAGCTGACCGAGAAGGCGCAGGCCGGGCTCAAGCTCGCCGTCACCAAGGATGCGTCCTACACCATGAGCGCCGGTGCCATCACGGTGGTACCCGCCGTCGATGGCTCCACCATCGACCCCAAGGCTCTGGCAGCGGCCGTGGAGTCCGCCGCCGTCAAGACGGGTGGCGAGCGGACTGTCGCCATCGAGGTCACCAAGAAGCCGGCCGACTTCACCACCGCCGAGGCGGAGAAGCTGAAGCCCACGGAGGTCATCGGGGAGTTCACCACAAAGTTCCCCCATGCCGCGTACCGCAACACCAACCTCAGCAAGGCCGCCGGCAGCGTCAATGGCACGGTCCTCCTGCCCGACCAGGTGTTCAGCCTCAACGAGGCGCTGGGGGAGCGCACCGCCAAGAACGGTTACGTCGACGGCTACGTCATCAACGGGGGTGTCCTCGTGAAGGAGCCCGGCGGCGGTATCTCGCAGAGCTCGACCACCTTGTTCAACGCCGCCTTCTTCGCGGGCTACGAGGACGTCGAGCACAAGCCTCACTCCCTGTACTTCAACCGCTACCCGGCCGGCCGGGAAGCCACCATCTACTACGGCAAGCTGGACATGCGGTTCCGCAACAACACCCAGTTCCCCGCCTACATCCAGGGCTACGTGGACAGGTCCGCGCCGGGCAAGCAGGGCACCATCACATTCCGCATCTGGTCGCAGAAGACCTGGGACAAGGTGGTGTCCACCGACCTGGTCAAGTCCGATTACTACACAGGGTCCACACGTACCCTGAAGGGCCCCAAGTGCGAGCCGCAGGCGCCCATCCAGGGCTTCTCGGTGAGCTGGAAGCGACTCTTCTACAAGGGCGGGGCAGTGGCGAAGTCGGAGGACTGGTTCTGGAAGTACTCGGCCGGTGACCGGATCGTCTGCGAGTAGCCGCGACCGCTAAGCTGACTGACAAGTGGAGAAGGAGTTACTGCTGTGACCTACATCATCAGTCTGCCCTGCGTGGACATCAAGGATCGTGCCTGCGTCGAGGAGTGTCCCGTCGATTGCATCTACGAGGGTGACCGGATGCTCTACATCCACCCTGAAGAGTGTGTGGACTGCGGCGCCTGCGAACCGGTCTGCCCCGTCGAGGCCATCTACTACGAGGACGACGTCCCCGCGGAGGAAGCACAGTTCTACGACGTGAACGTGCAGTTCTTCGACGAGATCGGTTCCCCCGGTGGCGCCGCGAAGCTCGGACCCATCCCGGGTGACCACCCCATCGTCGCAGCGCTGCCGCCGCAGGAACAGTGATGTCGCTGGCACGCAGCCTGCCGGAGTTTCCCTGGGATTCCCTGGCAGGCGCCAAGCAGCGTGCCATGCAACACCCCGACGGCGTCGTCGACCTGTCCGTCGGCACCCCTGTCGACCCCACCCCGCAGTTGGCGCGCGACGCGCTGGCGGCGGCCGCGGACGCTCACGGGTACCCCACGGTGTGGGGTGCACCCGCCACACGCCGGGCCATCATCGACTACCTCCATGGACGCTGGAGCTCGGTGCCTCTGAGCGATGAGTGCGTGATGCCGGTCATCGGCACCAAGGAACTCGTCGGCTGGTTGCCGGAACTTCTGGGGCTGGGGGAGAGCGATGCCGTGGTCTTCCCGGCCTGCGCCTACCCGACGTACGCGGTGGGTGCGCAGGTTGCCGGCGCCCGCATGGTGCCACTGGATGACCCTGCGGCACTTCCCGCGGACGCGAAGCTGGTGTGGATCAACTCGCCCGCCAACCCCTCCGGCGCCATCCTGTCCCTGGAGCGGCTCCGCGAGTGGGTGCAGGCCGCCCGCGCCGGTGGCGCCGTGCTTGCCAGCGACGAATGCTACGGCGAGTTCGCCTGGGAGCAGGAGGCCATTTCAGTCCTCGACCCCCGCGTCAACGACGGCGATCTCACGGGCCTGCTGGCCGTCCACTCCATCTCGAAGCGGTCCAACGCCGCCGGCTACCGCGGCGGCTTCGTCGCCGGGGATCCGTCGGTGGTGTCCGAACTCATCGGCGCCCGCAAACACCTCGGCATGATGCTTCCCGCCCCCATCCAGGCGGCCATGGCCGCACTGCTCGGGGATCAGGAGCACGTCGAGGAGCAGCGGGAGCGCTACCTCGGCCGTCGCCGCGTACTGCGGCCGGCGCTGGAGGGGGCGGGTTTCCGGATCGACGACTCGGAGGGCTCCCTGTACCTGTGGGCCACCCGCGACGAGCCGTGCCGCGACACGATCGACTGGCTGGCGGGACATGGCATCCTCGCTGCCCCGGGCGACTTCTACGGTGAGGCGTCCGGGCGCCACGTCAGGTTGGCGTTGACGGCGCCCGACGAGCGGATCGCCGCAGCGGCTAACCGACTTCGCGCAGCGTGAGTTCTGCCGTCCCCGCGGGCAGCGGGTTCTTGGCCGTGTGCCACGCACCCTGCGGGCCCTGCTCCCATGCCTGATCCTCGACGATGGCGGACTGGATTCCGCCCGCACGTGTGTGTGCCAGCGCCAGTTCGGTGGCCGCCCACAGCGAGGTCTTGTCGGCTGAGGTGAGCGTGACGGTGTTCCCGGCGGACGTGATCTCCACTCCCGGGACCACCCGGATGACGGCGTCGAACGCGTCGGCGTTGCCGGCGTCCTCGCTGCGGTCGAAACACGTGAGCGCTCCGGGGCTGGAGCCGCGCAGGGCGCTGGCCAGCGCCACGGCGTTGGCCTCGTGTTTGCGGTAGGCCTCGGGGTGTCCGCTGCGCTGCACCTTCTGCGCCATGTCGTTGATGTCCACGGATTCCCAGCCGTCGAACTTCACGAGTTCCTCGTAGAACCGTGCTGACGAGTACCACGGGTCCATGATCTCGGCCTCGGTGCCCCAGCCGTAGCTTGGGCGCTGCTGGAACAGTCCCAGGGAGTCGCGGTCGCCGTAGTCAAGGTTCCGCAGGCCCGACTCCTGCCACGCGGTGGCCAACGCCACGACGGCGGCGCGCTCCGGCAGACCCGCCTTGAAAGAGGCCGCCACGATGACCGCCGCATTGCTGGCCTGCTCATGGGTCAGGGGGAAGCGCCCGTCGCCCTGCGTGACGTAGCAGCGTTCAGCCACGAGACGATCCGTGAATGCCTGGTAGCCCCGCCACGCCCCGAAGGCAGCCGTCCCGAGCAGGACGACCACCACGAGAGTCCAGACCGTGGACTTGCGCATCAGTTGGCGTGCAGATCCGCGTTGAGCTCGATGGCTGCGCCGTGACGGGTGCGTGCGGTGACCCGCCCGTTGGTGGAATCGCGCAGGAACAGCAGGTCGTTGATGCCGGACAGGTCCCGGGCCTTGACCACGGTGCCGTCGTTGAGCGTCACTTTGGTGCCAGCGGTCACGTAGAGACCCGCCTCCACCACGCAGTCGTCGCCCAACGAGATGCCGATGCCGGCCTGGGCGCCCAGCAGGCAGCGTTCGCCGATGCGGATGACCTCCTGGCCGCCGCCGGAGAGGGTGCCCATGATGGAGGCGCCGCCGCCGATGTCGGACCCGTCGCCCACCACGACCCCTGCGGAGACGCGGCCCTCCACCATGGAGGTGCCCAGCGTGCCCGCGTTGAAGTTCACGAAGCCCTCGTGCATCACGGTGGTCCCGGACGCCAGGTGCGCCCCCAGTCGAACGCGGTCCGCGTCGGCGATGCGAACGCCGGACGGCGTGACGTAGTCGATCATGCGGGGGAACTTGTCGATGCTGTAAACGATGAGGTACTCGCCGCGGGCGCGCAGCAGAGCGCGGACCCGGTTGACATCCTCGATGCGCACGGGGCCACGGCTGGTCCAGGCATTGTTGGGGAGCTTCCCGAAGATGCCTTCCAGGTTCAGGCCGTGCGGCTGCACAAGGCGTGAGCTCAGGAGGTGCAGGCGCAGGTAGGCGTCCTCCACCCCTAGCGGGGGCTCGTCGAGGAGGATGCTGGTGCGCACCACCTTGGTCTCCACCTGGCGCATGTCGTCGTCGTACTGCGCCTCGACGAGCGATGCGGGAGCATCGTCGGTGACCGCGTCGCCGAGCGACGGCTTCGGGTACCAGGTGTCGAGGACGGCGCCGGTGCTGTGGACAGTGGCCAGGCCCCAGGCCCATGCCGTGCGGGTGGTGTCGTTCATGCGCGCCAGTCTAGTGGCGCAGCCCGACACCCTCCACGCGGGAGTGGGTCACCCCAACAGGGGCCCTCAGTCCCGCACTTCGTGGCGGACGGGTTTGAGGCGGTCGGGTGCCCCGTCGGCCGGGGGGAACTCACACGTGAAGGTGCCTGAGTAGCCGAAGAGGAACCCGAAGACAGGATTCCGGACTTCCAGGTTGATGCGGTACACGGCAGCCTCGTCGTCCCAGTTCTCCCGGAGTACGGCCTTCCCACTGAAGAGCATGGGGAAGGTGAGGCCGAGCCGGCCCTCGTACAGGCGTTGGGCGTGCGTCGTGAGGAGTAGGGACCCGTCGGGCTCCACCTGCAGGTCGAGGTCGACGGCCAGGTGCTGGTGCGTGCCGAGGTAGTCGATGACCCGCTGCCGGCCCTCGCTCCAGATCATGGTGGCGTCGAATCGGCTGGTGCGTCCGGGGCGAACCCGGAACTCGCGGACGAACGTGACTGTCTCCCGGCCCAGCGGGTCCCGGTAGGGGTAGTTCTCGATCGTCAGGGGTACGTCGCGTCCCACCTCGGGAATGAGGATGTTGCGGATCTTGCCGATGTACAGGAAAGGGACGGTCCACCATGGGCCGCGACGGATCTCGTCCATGGAGCCGGTCCCCACGCAGGCGTAGCCGGCGTCGAGGCCCACGCCGAACCTCTTCTGCATCATGGGGTGGAGCCGGGCGAAGTCCTCGCCGAGTGCTTTCTCGAAGATCGAGGTCATGGTGTCTCCAGGTGATCCAGGGTGGTGGGGGCATCCCCCATGACGGTGGTGGCGCGTGATGGTGGCTGTCGAAGGCAGCGGCCCGCCCTCGGTCGGTCAGGGCGCCACGGCATGAACGTGCTGATCGCGGGCCAGCGTTCCGGTTCCTGGCCGGTCTCGGCCCAGATGCGGAGGCGGTCAAAGCTCAGTGCCGTCATCCATCCGATGAATCGTCGGGTCACGAGACGATCCAGCAAGGCGCCGACGGGGCCGAACCCCGGCTCGTAGTCGTAGCCGGTGATGAAGCGCGTCCCGGCGGCGGTGGGGACGTAGCGCCAGTAGCCGCGCCCTTCGCCCATGGGGGAGAGGCGATCCTGGGTGGAGAACTTCAGGGCCGAGGTCCTGGTGCCGTCAGGTCGACTTCGTTCGCCCACGGACACGCCGTCGCCCTTCAACGTGTGGAAGGGCAATGAGCGTTCGTAGACGAAGCGGTAGCCACCGCCGGGGAGCTCTGCCACCGGCGTGATGCGGCTGAACCTCAGGTCCCATCGCGGGTGGGCGTCGGTGTCCTGCGTCAGTTCCCACACCCGCTCCACGGGCGCTTGGATCTCCACCTCCACGTAGAGGG
>JBDSRF010000241.1:0-10292 GCA_039929445.1 Arachnia sp.
GCCGGGTGCTGGACGGCATCAAGGGCATCCGCCAACCCGAACTCGCCGCACCCGACCTGGCACTGGAACTCAACATCCCCCTGTGGTCGTTTCTGCAGGAGAATTCCCCCGACTGGCTGCTCCCGGGAGGGGGTGAACTGCCCATCGACAGGGTGCACGCCATCTCGACGAACCCGGAGTTCGTGGACGCGTTCCTCCTGGGTGCCAACCACCGCGCACTGGGAGAGCTGCGCTGGCGCAACCTTCCTCTGGTGACGGGCTGGACACCGCTGCGCCGGTTCTGGCAGCGGATCGACGACGATGGCGGCGGTCCGACCACCGATGTCCGACCCGTCCTCGACATCCTCACTGCCCCCAGCCCAGGCGCCCCCATCTGGACCGACACCTCTGCCCTCGGGGACCCGAGCCACTCCGTCGGCATCGGAGCCCAACTCGTCGTGGTCCTGCACACCGAGCTGTTCCGGCGATACCCCGCCACCATCGTCTACCTCATGTTGAATCCCGGTGGTACCGCCACCTGGCAGGACGACGTGAACAACATCGCGAACCCTCGGATCCTTCCCAACCTGACCGGGAGCCTTCACCCCGAACTGGTGTTCTTCGGCTTCCCGTTGCCTCCCAGCGCGGGGAAGGACCACTGGCTCGTCCTGGAGGAACCGCCGCCGGGGTTCCGGTTCACGCCGCCGACCGCCGCACAGGGCCCGATGACCGACGGTGCCACGTACGCGACCGCCACCCTCAACAAGCCCATCCGGGCGTTCTTCGGAAAGCTGCTGCCACAATGAGCGCCGTCAACGACCTCACCTCCCACGCCCGCGACGCGGTCGGGAAGGCCGCCGCCCTCCTGGCGACACTTGAGTCAACTCTTGCCCAGACCCCCGGCTGGCTGCGCGTCGGGGATCCCGGTCGGCACGCCGATCCCCCGGATGCCGCGGCGGCGCAGGAGGCTGCGGACCTCACTGCACGGATCGGCAGGGTCCGTGAGGCGCTCCTCCAGTTCGAGGACCGGGTGGAGAAGGCCATCGGTCAACCACCACCGGACATCTGGGCGTTCATGGATTTCTCGGAATGGTTGGCCGGACTCCCCGTCGACGATCCCCAGCGGCTCCTCGACGAGCTGGTCACCAGTCCCGAACGCCTGCTGGAGGACCCGCCGGCGATGCCGCTCGCCACGGCCCAGGCCATCCTGAACTACGTTGCCGGCAACGGTGGCGAGGTCGGTGACGGCCAGGCGTTCCAGCACGGTGTCCCGCTGGACGCCACCGATCTGGCCGACCTGCATGCGACCGGGTGGCGGCGGCACTCCGGTGTGGCGGCGTCGCCGGGATGGGATGTTCTTCTCCCGGTCCGGCTGGAGACCCGCTTCTTTCCCCCAGACCCCAACGCCGCGCCCGGTGCGCCCGAAGCCGTCTGGCGATTGCGCGTCCGGGTGGAGCCGGACGCCCCGTCCATGGCCCGCCAGCCCGCTCCGGTGAGCCGTCTCGAGGGTCGACTTGTCGCGGTGTGCTGGAGCGAGGCCGGGGGAAGTCTCGACGGTGAGCAGGGCGCGGCCGCCCACCGCAAGTTGGCGGTGGCCGTCAGCGGCGGCCGGGCCGGCTACCTGCTGCGCACCGTCCCGGTGGTGAGGACCGGCGATGCGTTCACACCGTTGGAGGAGTACCCGGAGAGCCCGAAACCGAACACGACGGCTCTGGTAGGTCTGCCACGGGTGCTCGAGATCTGGGGTGGCGCGGCTGACGCGCCGTCGAAGCTGTTGACTCTCGAGCCCGTGAGGGAGACGATCGCGGCTGAGGCAAGCGTGGAGTCGGTGGCCGAGCCGGACGAGGCCGGGCAGACGCCCCGTCGCTGGTGGAACTCCTACTCGCAGGCCGCGGCCGTCCACCTGGCCGGTGAAATCCCCTTCGGGATGGGGAAACCGCACCTGGAGGTGCTGCTCTGCATCGGATACGACGACGACCCGGCCACGGCCGACCCGTCGGTGCTGTTCGCCACCCATGCCGACACGGGGCGGGTTGGCACGCTGCCGCCCTTCACGCCGACCACCACGCTGGCTGGCTCGCCCACCACGGACCTCGGGTCCGACCCCGCGCCCTGGCTGCAGACTGCCCGGGCCGGTGCCAGCGCCATCGCCGGACTCTCCGGAGCGCTCACGGGTCAGCCGGTATGGCCCGGCGTACCCGAACCGGATGTGGAACTTGCCCAGGTCGCGATACTCCTGACGCAGGCACTGTGGCCGGTGCTGTGGCAGCGGACCCTCAAGGACGTGGCCCGCGCCGGTGAAGAGGTCTGGCGACTCGGGGAATGGGCGGTCCGTCACCTCCACACCTTCGGGCCCTACCCGGTGCTGAGGATCGGTGACCTCCCGTATGGGGTTCTGCCCATCAGCGACTACGACCGCTGGGCCCGCCGGTTACCGGCGGGGAGGCTGTGGGCAGGGGACCCGCTGGCTGAGCAGATCCCGCTGGTCGGGTTGCCGGTGCTGGACAAGCCGCTCCTGGCCGCTGCGCTGCGCCAGGGCACGGCGGCAGGCACCGACGTCGACGGACTGTTGGCGGTGCTGGAGCACATCCCGACGTCCCGGATGTACGGGTCAAGGCAGCTGCCACCGACGATGATCTACGCGGCGCTGCGGGCCGCGTTCGACCTCGGGGGGCCGGCGGAGACGGTGAAGGAATGGGAGGACCAGTTCGGGTACCTGCGTTCCAACTGGCGCCCCGGGCCGTCACGCCGGTACTCGCCGATACTGGATGTGGAGCCGTGGCCCCAGCGGGTCGACAACGAGTACCGTGACCTCCTTCGGACCTTCCTCGACGGCGGCTGGAGGGATCTGGCCGCAGCCGACGACGAGGAGGACCTGTGGAAGCTGCACGGTGAAGCCCCCACCGTGCTGGCACGACTGGTGCGGCACAGCCTGCTGCTCACCCAGGCGGAGGTGGCGAGGCTGTGGCGCCAGACCGGGGGGCCCGGGCCGGACGAGATGGTGTTCGACATCGACGGCATCGAAGAATTCCAGACACTGGCCGGCGGCACCGCCATCCAACACCTGGGACGGGTCGCGGACCTGCCCGGCTTCGTCCTCCAGCTCCTCGGATCCACCGGCACGTCGCGGGATGCCGTCGTCTGCCGGCAGTTCGAGGACGTGCGCGTCGCCGTCGAAGTCCTCACCAAGGTGGATCCCGCGCTCACCGAACGGGTGCTTCCCGCCGTGTTGGACCTCACCGGACACCGCACCGACGCCTGGTGGACCGGCCTGGCCCACCGTCGGTTGACGGCGCTGATGGCGGCGGGTGGCCGTCCACGGCTCGGCTGCTACGGGTGGGTGGACGACCTCTCTCCGAGCGAGGACCCCAGCGCCCCAACCACGGCGGGACTGCTGCACGCCCCCGGCTACACCCAGGCGGTGACCGCTGCCGTGCTCCGCGACCAGGCCGTGCACCACGCCGACGAGGGCCAGTGGAAGATCATCCTGAAATCGGAGACCGTGCGGGTGGCGGCCGGGCTCGCCGAACAGGTCAGGTCCGGCGTGCACCTGTCGGAAGCCCTCGGCCGCGAGGTGGAGCGGATTGTGGGGGATCCGGCCCTGGTGTCGCTGCTTCGTCAGGAGTTCCACGCGCGGCCGGAGTGGGAGGGCCGCCGGGTGTGCGACGGTCAGCAGGTACTGGCTGCCTCCGTCCTGCCCGGTGGGATCGACCCGGCCGGCTTCGACGACCTGCGGGCTGCGCTGGATGCCTACTCCGACCTGCTGGTCACCGACGCGATCCACGACGTCGTCGAGGGGCGGATCGAGGCTGCAGCGGGAGCCCTGGAGGCGGCGGCAGGCTTGGGTGCCCCGCCCGAGTTCCGTTTGCTGCGGACCCAGCGCTCCGGCAGCACCGTCAAGACCAGTGTCCAAGTGGCGTTGCACTGGGAGGATGCCTGGGCCGACCCCGACAATCTGGACGCACGCTCCCCGGTTGCTGTCGCCGACCCGGCTCTGGCCTCCCTTCTTGCCGTGGAGCTGGGGGACCCTGCGGACTGGACGTGGGCCGGTGCGGCCGGCCCCACCTCGCTCACTGATTTTGGGTTGGGCGTTGCCGACGCGCTGATGGTGCCGAGAATCCTGATCGGCGGGGACCAGCCCGGCTCCGCCGCGGCGACGGCGTGGGACAGGTTGTCCCGCATCTGCGGCGCCCTCGGCGGACCTGAGCCCGATGCGGGTTCCGCCCCGCTGTTGCGACTCCGCCTGGGGAGGCTGCGTGCCCTGGCCGCCGACCTCCTCGTGGAGCTGTCGGCCCCGCTGCCCGACACGGGCGCCCTGGTCCGACGCTGGGGGCTGCCGGAGGATCCGGCCACCGCTTCACTTGAACTGACAGGACGATTGGGGCATCTCCCCGACGAGTTGAGCGACGCGGAGGCGGACGCCATCGAGGTGGCGCGGCGGATCCGGGACCTGCTCCCCAGCGTTTTGGCCCTCCCCCTGGCCTGCCCGCGACCGGTGCCGGAGGTCCAGCAGCCGTTCGACGACGCGGCCTGGCTGGAGGTGGTGGCCGCTGTCCGCCCCGCCATGGCCCGGCTCGAACTGCTGCAGCTGAGCGCCACCACTCCTTGGACCGCCACGGCGAGCGACGCTGACCCGATCTGGCAGCCGGGTGGGGAGAAGACCGCGCACCGGGACCTCACTCTCACCTTCTCCACCGGGGCCGTCGCGGGCCAGGCCGCTGTCGTTCCCATCGACACGTGGGCCGAGACGGTGCCCAGCAGGCAACACACCACGTGGGCTGCCTTCGGGTACGACGCCCCCCGTGCCCGGCCACCGCAGGCGATCCTGCTGGCGCTCCCGGCCGACGTCGACGCCCCCGACCAGGCCGCGGACATCCTTGGGTCCGTTCTGCAGGCGCGTCGACTCGCACGGGTCCGGTCCGTGCGCGCTCCCATGCCGCCCGAGCTCGGGTTGATGCTCCCCACCGCCCTACTGGTGGACCGCGTCATCACGGCAGGCACGATGTTGGTGGAGGACCTCTGATGTATGAGTGGCTGCGACGACTTGAACCACTGGCCCCCTTCGGCGACCTGCAACGTGGTTTCGCCACCGAGGTGGCCGACCCGTTGTGGATGCTGGGCAGGCAGTGGCAACTGGGTGAGCACGTCGGGGAGGATGCGGGGACGCCTGTGGGTGTCACGATGCCCGTGGCCCGCGCCCCCCTCCAGCCGGTGGACGGACTCGATCCCACGGTGGTGCCGGCGGAGGCGATCATCGAGGGGTCAGCCCTCGACTGGTGGACGGTGGGTCGGCGGGTCCGCGTGGGCAGGCAGGTGGCGCCGGACCTGACGGCGGTGGATCGCGGTCGTGCCGCCTTCACGGGTGCCCTGCCGGACCCCTACGCCAGCGGTTTTGCCGGCGAGGTCGATGGCCTGGCCGCGTGGCGTCTGGGACTGGTTGGAGCTGACCATCCTGCCCTCGTCGGATTCGACCCCG
Organism: Arachnia sp.; assembly: GCA_039929445.1. Lineage (GTDB taxonomy): Bacteria > Actinomycetota > Actinomycetes > Propionibacteriales > Propionibacteriaceae > Arachnia. The sequence goes on from JBDSRF010000241.1 coordinate 5,456, forward strand.
CCCGCACGGACCGGTGGAGCAGCCGCACCCTCGATCACACGGCGACGTTCGCCGTCGGTGACACAGAAGTGACGGTCCCCGCCCACGGTGGGGGCGAGGTGGACTGGTGGTCCGGGGACTCCGTGTCGGAGCTTCCGGGACCGGAGCCCGCGCCCACGCCTCCCCGGGAGGTGGTCCCGACACGCCTGGCGTTCCCGGGGGCCCCGCTGCCGCGGATCTGGCAGATCGAGGACCGGGCGAGCGACATCGGCGGCTACCCACCGGACAGGTCGCACCTCGCCACCGTCCTGCTCATCCAGTTGATCGCCGACCATGCCACTGACTGGTTCCTGGTTCCGGTACCCGCACCCGTGGACGGCCAGCCCGGGATTGGCGTGGTGGCGACCCTGGGCGCTGTCACGGTCCGCAACAGCTTCGACCAGAACGATGCGCTGACGCCGCCGCCCGTGGATGACGGGCCGGTGGTCCCCGATGAGCCCGTCGGACCGTGGTCCCTGTACCGCACGTCCGGTCTGGGGAGGTCGTCCCTGGTCCTGTGGCCAACTGCGGCGAGCCCCGTGGTGGGGCCCGTGCTGGACGACGTCCTGTTGGGAGTCGACGAGGATGCGGACGTCATCTGGGCCGTCGAGCTGCGGGCCGACGGCGTACAACTGGCTGCCGATGCGGACACGGCGGCGGCCATGACTGAAGGACGCCGGACCGGCACCCGGCAGTTCACGTGGCTGCCGTCCACCACGTTGCCGGAGCACTGGCACCCCTACCGCCTCCCCACCGATCCCGTGCTGCCACGCGTCTTCGAGCAGGGGCTGGTGGCTGAACTCAACGACGCCGTCCCCGGCATCCGCCGCGGACCGCGGTCGGAACTGATTGGTGGGGTGTCGGATGCCGAGGTGGCCGAGGGCGTCTCTTCGGACGGGCGAGGGCACGTGCTGGAACCGCACGCAGTGCCGTACCAGGGGGTTCGCCTGGAGCGACGCTACGTTTTGGCGCGGGGGACCGATGGTTTGCCGGTGCTCTGGCGGCAGCGACGTCGGATGCCGCTGCTGGCCGGACCCACCTCGCACCTCCGCTTCGACGTCCTTCGTGAGGCGCCCCCCGGCTGAGGGCAGCAGGGGATCACACTGCGCCCGACGTCAGTTGCGCGTGGAGGTTTCCCATTCGCTGATGCCGTCGAGCGTGCTGCCGGGCGGTGGGTTGCGCAGATCCGGGTCGCGCTTGAGGTAGGCCCTCGTCTCGCGCGCGATCAGCCCGGAACAGATCAGCAACCCCACCAGGTTGGGCAGTGCCATGAGGCCGTTCATGATGTCGGAGAGCGTCCAGACGGTGGAGAGTTCGGTGGTGGCGCCGAGGAACACGACCAGCGTGAAGATCACCCGGTAGATCTTCACTGCCTTGATGCCGAACAGTCGCTGCGCACACCGCTCGCCGTAGTAGGCCCAACCCAGCACGGTGGATCCGGCGAAGAAGATGACGGCCACGGTGACGATCAGGCTGCCCCACTCCCCGGGCAGGCCGACGCTGAATGCCTCCGACGTCATGGTGGCACCCTTGTTGCCGCTGGTCCACGCCCCTGTGGAGACGATGACCAACGCCGTCATGGTGACCACGATGATGGTGTCGATGAAGGTCTGCGTCATCGACACGAGCCCCTGGCGGACCGGGTGCTGCGTCTTGGCCGCGGCCGCTGCGATGGCGGCCGATCCCAGGCCGGACTCGTTGGAGAAGATGCCGCGCGCCACGCCGAACTGGATGGCCTGCGCTATGACGGCCCCGGTGAAGCCACCAGCGGCGGCGGTGCCGGTGAAGGCGTCGGTGAAGATGGTGGCCAGTGCGTCGGGGATGCCACCGATGTTGAGTCCCAGGACCACCAGCGCGGCCAGTACGTAGAGCCCGATCATGCCGGGAACGACGGCGGCGGTGACCTTGGCGATGGACTTGATGCCGCCGATCAGCACGAGGCCGGTGAAGGCCATGAGCACCAGACCCGTGATCCACGGGGTGATCCCGAACTGATCCTTGACGACGGCTGCCACTGTGTTGGACTGGGTCATGTTGCCGATGCCGAAGCTGGCGAGGATGGCGAAGGCGGCGAAGGCGATGCTCAGCACCACGCCGAACCTGCCCGGGATGGCACGCTTCAGGTACCACTGCGGACCGCCGGAGATCTCGCCACGGGCGTCGGTGGTGCGGAAACGCACCCCCATGAAGGCTTCGCTGTACTTCGATGCCATACCGAAAAGAGCTGTCACCCACATCCAGAAGACGGCTCCGGGGCCGCCGAGGTAGATGGCGGTGGCGACGCCCGCGATGTTGCCGACCCCGACTGTCGCGGCCAGAGCCGTCGTCAGTGCCTGGTAGTGGGAGATGTCGCCAGCGGCATCCTTTTCCGAACCGTCGAAGAAGGCCATGCGCAGCGCCGGGATCAGCTTGAGGAACTGCAGTCCACCGAGGCGGATCGTCAGGTAGATGCCGGTGCCCAACAGCAGCGGGATGAGGAGGAAGGGTCCCCAGATGAAGCTGTCGATGGTGTCGAGCCAGTCCAGCACGGTTCCTCCTGGGGTGGGTGAGCGCATGCCGACAGTGCGAAGGCGGTGCGTGGTGTCGGCGTGACACTATCCGCCCTCATCGCGATTCCGTGGGACATTTCGAGCATGAATCGTCGTGGGGCGGCAGCTCACCGGGGGGCGCAGCACATGACGATCATGCTCACGGGCGTGAGGGGTAGACGCCTTGGGTCGCGATGCACCAGTTGAGCGCAATGAACGGCTGACGGTTCTCGTGGGGCTGGCCGGCGCCGCCGCCGCCCACCATCGTCGGGTTCATCGACATGTCGGCCGAGGTGCCGTAGGACACGCCGTCCGGGGTGACTGCCGGAAACGCGTTGGACGGGTTCTTGCCCGTGGCGCTGGAGGACGCGGCCACGGTGTGGTTGTGCGCGGGCAACTGACCCGCCTGCAGGGTGACCTGCTCCTGGCCACCGAGTTGACCCTGCGTGTAGTCGGACAACCCCGGGCCGTGCCCGGAGCCGAGAGGGAGACGACCGCGAAGGTCCGGCAACGCGAAGTTCGTCCTGCCGTCGCCACCGTAGGTGGTGCCCAGGAGCGAATACAGGGCTGTGTTGGACGATATGGGCATGAGTTGGCCCTGACAGCTTGCCCAGCCGGACGGGGCGAACATGAAGCCGAACAACCGAAGTTCACCGAGGATGGGGTCCATGACGTGTCTCCTTGTGGCAGCAATGACGAGGACGCGGGGTCTCGCCATGATCACGGCGTGGCCCGGGAGGTGATGTGGAGGGGGCAGACCCTAGCCATTTCACCCGGCACCAAATAGTGTGGCTCAGTATCGGCGCGCGCGCCAGAGGTCATCCCGATGCGTGGGTGGCCCTCACCCTCGGGAGGGGACGCAATGACCACATTCACACGCGGCGTGAGGGGCACCACCCGCCGTTCGGTCGCTTCTCTCTCAGCGTTGCTGCTCGCGCTCGGTTGGTGGACGGTGGGCACGTCGCCGGCATTGGCGGACGGCCCCACCACCTTCGCGAACACGACGAGCATCGACATCCCCACGGCTGGCTCGGTGAACCAGCTCGGCCCGGCGAACCCGTACCCGTCCAGCATCCCCGTCGCCGGTCTGGGTGGTCTTGTCACCAACGTCACGGTGACCTTCAACAACCTCACCCACGGCTCGGTCGGCGACATCGACGCCATGGTCGTGGCCCCGTCGGGACAGAGCCTCGTCATCATGTCGGACGTGGGCGACCCCGGCGGCGAGTTCCCGGGTGCCCAGCTGGTCACAGCCAACAACATCAATCTCACGTTCTCCGACTCCGCAGCCGGCCCAGTGCCCAGGGTGTTCATGCTGCCGAGCGGCACCTACAAACCGACCAACACCGGAGCCGTCGACGCCTTCCCGTCACCAGCCCCCACGCCGTCGAACGCGACAACGCTGGCCGGGGCGTTCACCGGCATCAATCCCAATGGCGCCTGGAAGCTCTTCGCCGTCGATGACGTCTCCGGTGAAACCGGCACGATGGCGGGTGGCTGGAGCCTGACGATCACGACCGCGACCGCGGCGGTTGCCACCTCGACCTCCGTGATCACGTCCGGCACGCCGAGCACCACGGGGGACCCCGTGACGCTCACCGCCAGTGTCAAGGCCGCTGGGACCCCTGTGACCGCCGGCTCCGTCCAGTTCGGCGACGGCAGCAGCAACCTCGGAGCCCCTGTTGCGCTCAACGCCTCCGGCCAGGCGTCGCTGACCACCTCCACCCTCTCCGAGGGCACGCACGACATCCGGGCAACATTCAGCGGGGCCGCGGGGTTACTGGCCAGCAACGGAGCCTTCGCCCAGCGCGTCGACAACGCAACCGTCGTGACAGGGAACACGTTCTGCAACACGGGCATCATCACCGTCCCCAGCGTGGGTGCGGCCCAGCCGTACCCCTCGAACATCACGGTCTCCGGGTTGTCCGGCACCATCACCAAGGTCACCGCGAGCCTGAAGGGGCTTTCCCATCAGGCACCGATCGACCTCGACGTGCTGCTGTCCGGTCCCGCGCCCAGCACGAACCTCTTCCTGCTCAGCGACGCGGGCGGCTTCAATCCGGTCAGCAATGTGAACGTGACGTTCGACGATGCGGCCCCGGCCGGTGTGTCGGCGCCGCTGGTCAGCGGCACTTTCCGGCCCACCAACGCCGATGACGGGTCCAACGACGCCATGCCGCCACCGGCACCCGCGCCCAGTTCCGCCACGGCGCTCTCGACGTTCAACGGGTCGGCTGCCAGTGGCACATGGAGCCTGGCGATTGTCGACGATGCCTCCGGCGACTCCGGAT
>JBDSRF010000242.1:0-3098 GCA_039929445.1 Arachnia sp.
CAACCAGACCCGTCGTCGCTGATCCGTGCGCGACGGCTGGCGACAGAGGCGCTCGAGGGCCCCGCCCCGGGTCCTCGGCGCACGGACCCCGACGGCCTCCCGTCCACGTTGGTGCCCCTGCCCCCGGGCTCCCCGGCACGGGTGTCACGCACGTTCGCGTGGTTCCTGGACGACCTCGTTGGCGTACCGGGAACCAAGATCCGCCTGGGCCTCGACCCCCTCCTGAGTCTCGTGCCATTCGCGGGCACAGCGGTGGCGGCCGTGATGGGCTCGGTCATCCTCGTCGACGCCGTCCGGCTCCGTGCACCCATCCCCGTCGTGGCCCGCATGGTGGGCAACTACGTCATCGACTGGCTGCTGGGCCTGGTGCCCTTCGTCGGCGCGTTCTTCGACGTGGCCTACCGGTCCAACCACAAGAACTTCAAGCTGCTGGAGCGCACCATCGCCGACCGGGAGCAGGTCCGCAGGACCACCTTCTGGTACTGGATCAGCATCCTCGCAATGTTCCTCTTCGTCGTCGCAGTGATACTGGCTGTCCCCATCGGCCTGCTGCTGTGGCTGGACAGCGCCGTCACGGGGGGCTGAGGGAGCGGCCAGCACGCCCATCGTCGCCCCGCCGCTGCATGCTAACTTGTGGGCCATGAACGCAGCTGGGACCACGCCCTCCAATTTCATCTCCGACATCGTCGCCGATGACATCGCCCGCGGCACCCACGACGGCAGGGTCCAGACGCGTTTCCCACCGGAGCCGAACGGTTTCCTCCACATTGGCCACGCCAAGGCCATCGTGGTTGACTTCGGCACCGCGGAGGACTTCGGCGGCACCTGCTACCTCCGCCTCGACGACACCAACCCGGAGACCGAGGAGGAGGCGTTCGTCGAGTCCATCCAGGGTGACATCGCCTGGCTCGGCTACGAGCCCGCGCAGGTGTGCCACGCGTCGGACTACTTCGAGACCCTCTACGGCTGGGCCGAGGACTTCATCACCCGTGGGCTGGCCTACGTGGACGAGCAGGACGGCGAAACCATCTCCGCGGGGCGTGGAGGCTACGGGAAGCCGGGCATCGAGAGTCCCTTCCGCGACCGGGCCCCCGAGGAGTCCCTGGCCATTTTCCGGGGCATGCGCGCCGGCGAGTTCCCCGACGGCTCCCGCGTGCTGCGCGCTCGCATCGACATGCAGCACGAGAACATGCAGCTGCGCGACCCCATCATGTACCGCATCCGCAACATGCCCCACCACCGCACCGGCGACGCGTGGGCCATCTACCCCACCTACGACTGGGCGCATGGTCAGAGCGACGCCATCGAGGGCGTCACGCACTCCATCTGCACGCTGGAGTTCGAGACCCATCGTCCGCTCTACGAATGGTTCCTGTCCCACCTCACGCTGGACCAGGCCCCGCCCAAGCAGATCGAGTTCGCGCGCCTCGAGTTGACCCACACCGTCACCTCCAAGCGTCGTCTCGCGGGGCTCGTGACCGATGGCGTGGTGGACGGCTGGGACGACGCCCGCATGCCGACGCTGAGCGGCCTGCGCCGTCGCGGCTACCCCGCGACAGCCATCCGCAGCTTCTGCCGCGAGGTGGGCACGACCCGCACCAACAGTCGCCACTCCATCGAGGCGCTGGAGTCCTACGTCCGCAAGGTCCACAACGCCTTTGCGCAGCGCCGCATGGCCGTCCTGCGGCCCCTCAAGCTGGTCCTGGACAACTGGCCCGCGGACGCCGACGGCCACCCCGTCGTGGATTATTTCGAGGTGGCCAACAACCCCGAGAGCGCCGAGGACGGCACCCGTCTGGTGGCGTTCAGCGGCGAACTCTGGATTGAGCAGGAGGACTTCGCGGAGGTGCCTCCCCCGAAGTACTTCCGTCTCTCCCCCGGTCGCGAGGTGCGGCTCCGCGGCGCCTACCTCGTGACGGCCACCACTGTGGACAAGGACGACGACGGCAACGTCGTGGCCGTGCACGCCACGTACGACCCGGCCAGCAAGGGTGGGACAGCCGCGGACGGCCGCAAGGTGAAGTCGACCATGCACTGGGTGTCGGCCTCCCACGCCATCGACGGCACAGTGGCGCTCTACGGGCGTCTCTTCACCGCGGAGGCACCCGGCGAGCGCACCGGCGAGGCCCTGGACGACCTCAACCCCGATTCCCGTGAGCTGTTGACGGGGTGCCGGCTGGAGGCCGCCCTGGGGGACGTCACCCCGGGCGAGGTCGTGCAGTTCGAGAGGCTCGGCTACTTCGCCAGCGACGCGGACCAGCCCGGCCTCTTCCACCGCACCGTCGGGCTCCGCGACGAGTGGGCCGCCATCCAGAAGCGCAACGGCTGATGCCGCCTGCCGCTTGGCTGTTCAACTTCTGTTCGTGTACCAGCAGAAGTTGAACAGCTAAGCCCCGGTCGGTGTTGTCTGGACCATTGTTGGTGTCTCCCCGGCGTGCCACTGGATGTTGCTCCACGAGATCAGCCGCTCAGTCTGTACCCATGCACTCACGCATCGACCTACCGGAGCACCTTCTCGCGCTCGCCGAATTGGACGAGGACTCCCTCGTCGCCACCTTGGCGCGCGCCCTGACAGAACGGCGAACGACGCCCGGCAGATTGTTGGCGCTTTTGTCTTCGAGGCAACGTATCCGTCATCGATCTGTCATCGAGGATTTGTGTGGGGTAGCCGGCCAAGGCATCGAGAGCGTGCTCGAGTGGAGATACCTGGAGCGCGTCGAGCAACGCCACCGTCTGCCGAAGCCTGAGCGACAGGCTTCGCTCGGTGACCGCGCACGAATCGACGGGATCTACCGCGAATTCAATTTGGCCATCGAGCTTGACGGGCGGTCATTCCACGACGCCCCCAAGGACATGGTCCGCGACAACCGCCACGTCCTTCAGCACGGAGTGGACACGCTCCGGTATGGCTGGCACGCGGTCACTTCGGATCCGTGCGCCGTGGCCGCCCAGGTCGCACGAGCGCTGACCGCACGGGGATGGAGAGGCGGCTTGCGAAGGTGTCCTGAGTGTCCAGTGGTCTAGGTGTTCAACTTCTGTTGTTAGTCGAACAGAACTTGAACACCCAAGCTCCTGGAACGCAGGAAGGCCCGGACCCC
>JBDSRF010000243.1:0-5554 GCA_039929445.1 Arachnia sp.
ACCCGGACGTCGTCCACATGGTCGACGGCGACCCGGCGCTGCGGGAGGACCTGCTCCGCGCGCTGGCGACACTGCCCCGCATGCAACGGGCCGTCCTGGTGCTGCGGTACTTCGAGGACCGACCCGCCAAGGAGGTCGCGCAGATGCTGGGGATCCCCGCCGGCACCGTCACCTCACACGCCAGCCGTGGCCTCAAGGCGCTGCGGCTCTCCACCCACCTGAGTGACACGGAGGTCGACTCATGAACGGACACGAACTCAGCGACGCCTTCCAGCGCATCCTCCCCGAGCAGCCGTCACCCGGGGGCTGGGCAGGCAGGGCCCGACGCCGAAGCCAGCAGCACCGGCGAATGGTCGGGGCCGCCGCGGTCGCGGTCGTCGCCGCCTTCGCCATCCCGCTGGGGCTGCACCTCGGCACCGGGACCCAGGTGATGACCACCCCCGCCCCCACCGCCACGCCACAACCAGAGCTGGAGGGCACGCCGACTCGCTGTCAGGAAGCAGCGGACAAGAATTTCGAGAAGACCGACCCGGTCGACGGCAAGCTCCCGGAAGGAGCGACGAAGCTATGGCTCTGCGGCGAGGCCTACGCAAGGCTTCCCTACGGGGGGCAGTTGGCGTTCATCGGGCCGCAGGAGGCCCTCACTGTGGGTGTCGATGCAGCGGTGAGCGCCTTCAACGACCTGACCTGGCAGGAGGGAATGGCGATTGACTGCGCGTCCAGTGGCGAGGTGTACCACCTCCTGGTGGAGTATCCCGACGGGCCGACGCGGACACTCGAGGGGAACTTCGCGCCCGATGGCTGCCAGCACTTTGAGATGTCAGGCGGCATCGTAGAGGGGGCCGACGGCTATTTGGCGACCCTGCAAGGTCTGTGGGAAGCGCAGCGCGAGTCCGCTGACCCTGTGCAGCTCGACGTCACCATGTGCCCCGGTTACACCTCCCTGTTCAGCGTGGACCGTGCCGATCTCGGGAATGGCCATGGCTGCGTCGTGCAGAGGCCTGACTCCAATTCCATGACGGCCACCACGGACAATCTCCCCGCGGACCTGTTTGCGCTGGTCCGGGACAAGGTGTCGTCGGGTGGTGAGCCGCTGAGCCGGTTCGGGGCGTTCAGTTCAGATGAGCAGATTATCCTGCTCAGCCCCCACAACGACCCCGTCACCCTGTCCTGGGGGACCTGGGGCAAGGCCGCCGGTCTGACGTGGAACAACCCCGAACGGCGCGTCTGGTACCCCGACGCCGCACAGGCGAAACGCCTGGACGACTACTTCGCGCAACTGCGACAGATCTCCGACGCGGAGCCGGAACCCACACTCGGCCCCGAGGACACGGGCGGCCTGACATCCAAGGTGTGCGCCGACATCCAGGACGGCACGCTCACGCCCGACGAGTTGCCCGCGGGAGACAGGCTGCCCATCGGCGCGGAACGTGTGTGGCTGTGCGGCGACCTCAACGACCCTTTCGGTGGACAGCTCGGCCTGCGGGAGCCACTCGTGACGAACCCGGACAGGGTCGTCGACGCCATCAACCAACTGCAGCCAATGACCTCAGGGGGGTCGGGCGCCTGCACGCTGGTCGGCGGGCTGACCTACCACCTGGCCATCGACTACCCGGACGGCCGCCGGCGCGTCATCTCGGCGGAGACTGTCAACTGCCGGTGGGTGGGCGGCTGGGGTGGCCGCGTCGGCGGCGACGCACTGCTGGAGGCCATCACACCGATGTGGACCCAGCAGCGCGCCACGCACCCCTCGTCCGACCTGGGTGAGCCCCGGCTGTGCGACGGATACCCCCGAAGCGACACCGGTGGACCCCGCTATCCCCACACGTTCCTCCCGGTTGACCGAGCGGAAGCCACCAGCGGCACGCTCTGCGGGCTGCCGTCGGACTCGACGGACTTCACGGGCGATGTGGTGCAGCGCTGGCTTCCACCCGCACTGGTCACGGCCATCGCCGAGGCGACGCCCACACCAGTCGCGCCAGCGGACGTACCCCTCGCCGCCGGCCTGCCATCCATCGTTTTGCTGAATGCGTTCGGCGACCCTCTCGTGCTGGCCGTCGGCGAAGGCGGGGCCGTGTACCTGGGCGAGGAGGGCGGCGTGTGGACGCCGTCCGGGCCTCTCGCCGATGAGTGGAAGGAGGTTCTGTCCGGTCTGCGGACGACGCCGTTCTACGTCGCCCCCCCGGAGTGCGGTGGCTATGACCCCGCCACGCTCACGGGTGACCTCTCCAGCGTCGTTGGAGGACTGGCATGCGTCGGGCAGTTTGCGGTTCCGGAGAAGGGGCCGGACCTGGACCCCGCGTTCGCGACGGAACTGGCCCGACTCGTCGCCACAGAGTCCACCGCGGCGACGTGGAACGGCTGGAACACCGCCAACTTCATGGTGCTGACCGATGCCGACGGCAAGAGCACACGTCTCTACTGGGACGGCCGGAATCCCGCCCACCTCGTAGACGAGATGAGCAAACGCTCGTGGCCGATTCCGGGTGACGTGCAGCGAGAACTGGAACGCTACGGCTTCGACTTCGCACCGGAATGATCGGCTCAACGCCTCTTGCTGGAACACTGCAACCGATCACGACGTTCACCGCGTCGTGGTGGGTAGGAGGTGTTGACCGATGACGGAATCACTGGTGGACGAGGCCGTGGGCTTCGAGCAGTTTGTGGCCGAGCGCGGCCGCGGGCTGTTGCGTGCCGCATGGCTGCTGACCGGTGACCACCATCACGCCGAGGACCTCGTGCAGACCGCGCTCGCCAAGACGTGGGGGCGCTACGCCGCCATGTCCAACGACCACAAGTTCGAGGCCTACGTCCGCACGACCATCTACCGCACGTACGTGTCGTGGTGGCGTCGGATGAGCTGGCGCTCGGAGCGGCCACACGACGACGTGCCCGACCTGGGGGTGGGCGACGGCGTGGAGACGCTGCGCGTCGACCTGTTGCGGGCCCTCGACGGGCTGCCCCGCATGCAGCGTGCGGTCCTCACCCTTCGGTTCGTCGACGACATGCCCACCGCTGAGGTGGCGCGCGTCCTCGGTATCCCGGAGGGCACGGTCAAATCCCACTCCCACCGAGGTTGCGCAGCACTGCGCGGCTCGGTCCATCTCGCCGGACTAGAGGTGACACCATGAACGACCCCGAAATCTCCAACAACCTGCGCCGCATTGTCCCCGACGACCTGTCGCCTGCGGGCCTGGTCGAGGGCGCACGGCGCAAGCGTCGCCAGCGCCGCAGCATGGTCGGCGTTGTTGCAGCGCTGGCGCTGGTGGCCATCGCCGTCCCCGTGGCCGTCAATCTGCCGCGCGACATCGTCGCCCAACCTGCCGCCACCCCGTCCCAGACCCCCGACGTGCGGCAGACCGATGGGACGGGTGAAGCACAGGCCCTCCCGGGAGCACGAGCCTGCTACAACGACGACGGCACACCGATCAGCTGGTCTGAGATCCAGACAGGTCCGGCGGAGCCCGGGGCCGTGAAGGCGTGGTTCTGTGGCGACTATTCACCGGAGACCGGCACGGGCTTCGTCGGGCCCATCGAACCGCTCACGTCCGGGCTGGACACCCTCATCGTGGATGTGCAGGCCGCCGACGTCATCGACCTCACCGTCACGAGTTGCCTGGCCGACTACAACCTGTCCTTCAATGCGGTCTTCGAGTACCCGGACGGCTCCCGTCGCATCATCGGCGGCGACCGCCACGGCTGTCGCACCACCTACGACGGCGGCGTCGCCCGGGCCGGGGCCGACGAGTTCTACGGGGCCCTGTACAACGCCTGGGAAAAGCAGCGCGAGACCGAGGTGGGCGACTGGGTGGTGCCCAACATCTGCCCCGGGCCGCTCTCGCTCATCGCGATGACTCCGTGGGATGCCGTTCAGGGATCCCTGTGCGGTGAGGGTGCCGACGGTGCACGATCGGCCACGTACCTCAGCGACGCACTTGTCACAGAGGTGACGGAATCCATGCGGGCCGCGCTCCAGCCGCCCGAGGAGAGTACCCCTCAGCCGCAGTCGTCCGCGCCGGAGCAGCGCATCTGGTTGACGCTTTCCAACAAGTTCACGGACTACCTGACGCTGGTGCGCCACGAGGACGGCCTGTACCGCGCCTACGACGGCGAGGGGCTGGAGTGGTTCTGGAAGCCGTCCGAGGACGTCTCTGCGAAGCTGGATGCGGCCCTTGCGGATGCCGGATCCACCGACGTCCCGCCGGCGGGCCAGCCAGTGGGTCCGGGGTCGAGTGGCGCACCCGACCCGACGCCGGATCCGGGCCAGACGAGTGACGCTCCCCAGCCCTCCGTAGCGGAGGGATGCAGGGACGCAGCCTCCGGCGATCTGGCGTCCACTGAACTGCCCGATGGTGCGCTGCCTGAGGGTGCCGAGCGTGTCTGGTTGTGCGCCAGCGGCGAGATTCAGGTGGGGGCACCGGCTCCGCCGCTGGAGCCGTTGGAGGATGCCACCCTCATCGCCGGGGCCACTGCCGCCTTCAACGAGCTGCCGCTCCTCCCTCCGGACCAGGCCTGCACCATGGAACTCGGCCCTGCCTACCTGGTGGTCCACGAGTATGCCGACGGCACGCGCCACGCCGTCGAACTGCAGGAGTATGGCTGCCATCTGGTGATTGGGGGAGCAACAGTCAAGGGCAACAGCGAGCTCTACAAGGACAAGCTCCTGGAGCTGTGGCGCCAGCAGCGCGCGGACCTCGACACGACGCAGACCCGCCCCGGGCCGCTGTGCCCGCTGACCGGTTCGGTGTTTTCCCTTCTCTCGGAGAATGTGACAGCTGCCTCCGGTGTGACGTGTGTCGCGACCGGTGCCGGCAATGACTCCAGTACCCCCGCCCAGGAAGTGGCCATCCCCGCGGAGCTTCTGGCACAGATCAACACCGGAATTGCCAGCGCGCCACTGGGGGTGCCGGCGGTGGCACCCGACGGCGACAGCATCGTCCTCCTGACCAAGGCAGGGGACCCGTTCGTCCTGTACCGCCTCGAAGACGGGACGTTCTACTGGAGCGAAGGTGAGTATGCGAGGCTCTGGACCCCGATGGCCGGTACGGCAGAGGCGCTGACGCCACTGTTCGGGAAGTGAGCGGAGAAGCCGAGCATGAGCTGACGACGAGGCGCGCCCAGTGGGCGCGCCTCGTCGTGGCAGTTCAGGTGTTGAGGATCACGTCGGCGTGTGCGCGGGTGTCCTCGGATCTGAAGAGTTCGTCCTCCTGCAACGCCCACCGTTCCCAGTGGGGGCGGAAGGACTCGCCGTCGCGCTCGAGGCCGCGGGCCATCCGCACATCCCGGTCCGCCTCGACCCAGGCCAGGGCCGACAGGTGGGGGCGACAACGCCGCGACCCACACCCCACACCCTCCACCACCACCCACTCGGCGACGGGCACCCCGACCCATTCCGCACGCTCTCCCGCCAGCCAGACCCAGCGGTGTAAGCCGCCGTCAACTCCACGCGCCAGCGGCTCCAGCACGAGATCGCTCACGAGCTCCACTGCCTCGGCGAGACCGTCCCAGCCGGGAAAGATGTCGTCCATGTGCACCACCTGCGGCCGCACCCCGG
>JBDSRF010000244.1:0-12564 GCA_039929445.1 Arachnia sp.
TGAGACAGCGAGTTTCTTGAGCAGTGATGCCGGCACGGGGGCGTCGGTCACCACGTGGGAGAGGGTGGAGGCAGACGCAACCGTGTAGGTGCCCTGCCCGGGAAACTTGCTGGAGTCGCACAGCATCACGGAGGTGTCTGCCGCCTCCATGATGGCGCGTTTGACGGGGACCTGGTCGGCGGTGTTGTCGCGAATGGTGCCGTCGGCGGAGATCCCGGTGCACCCGAGGAACGCGATGTCTGCGTGCACCTCCCGCAGAGCAGCGACGGTGATGTGGCCTGCCGTGCATTCGTAGTCCGGGCGGTAGCTGCCGCCGAGCAGCAGGATTCGGGTGAGTGGTTCATGGGAGAAGAGCGAGAAGACGGGCAGGCTGGCCGTGATGATCGTGAGTGGTCGCCCGCGGAGTGTCTCGGCGAACGCCAGTGTGGTGCTGCCGACGTCGAGAATGACCGCCATGCCGTCCTTGACGAGGTGGCTGGCCGCCAGCGCGATGGCCAGCTTGCCCTCGGCGTTGGCCTGGTGCGCCTGCCCGATGGGTTCGTCGCGCTCGTCCGTGAGGATCGCGCCACCAAAGGTTCGCTGCAAAAGGCCGTGATCCTCCATCTGCGTCAGGTCGCGACGAATGGTGGAGGGGCTGACGTTGAGCGTCGATGCCAGCTCCCCGACCGTCTGGCCGCCGAGCTGGCGCAGGCTCCGCGCGATGCGCTGGTGCCGGACCGCAGGAATCATGGAACGATCCTACCCAAGATGAGCAGCATTGGTCATTCGAGTTCAAACTCGTGCAATTTGGCCGTGCATACGTGGCTCAATCGTGAACTCGGCAGCCATTTTGCCCCCGCGGCGAGTACGATGCGAGCATCGTGAGCATTGATGCGCATACCCGCGCAGAGGGCGAGCAGGGTTCCGAGGGGGCAGCCGGGTGGGCAGCAACAATCAGACGACACGCGCACAGGTCCTCACCGTCGGGATGACCTATCGCGACATCGTCATCACTGGCCTGCAGGCCATGCCCCGCCTCGGCGAGGAGAGCTACGGCGAGGCCCTGCACGAGACGTGGGGCGGAATCGGGAACATGACGCGCGTCTGCCGCAGCCTCGGGATGACCACGGCGCTCGCAACGGCCGTCGGTGATGACGAGGCGAGTGAGCACCTGCTGCGCGACATGGCAGCCCTCGGCGTGGACACGACACTGACCAATCGGCACGCCGGCTGGCAACTGCCGGTGACGGTCGCCCTGTCACTGCCGGGCGACCGCGCCATGGTCACGGTGGAGCGCCCGCCGCCCACCGGCATCGCGGCCCATCTCGACGACGCCCTGTTCCAGGCCGACGCCATCATCATCGACATGCGCGACCCCGCCATGGATTGGTTGGAGGCGGCTCGCTCACGCGGCTCCAAGGTCTACGCATCCCGCGGTTTCGATCCCAGCGGAGAGTGGGGACGAGCGGCACTCGCCGAAGTCGACAGCTGCGATGCCTGGATGCTCAACGACCTGGAGGCCCGGGCATTCACCGGCGAGGACGACATCCCCGCGGCAGCCCGGGCGCTGACGTCGCACGTGCCTCTGGTGGTGGTGACGCGTGGTGCCCAGGGAATGTACGGCCTCGACCGCACCACCGGCGAAGAGGCGGAGGTCGACGCGTTTCCTGTCACACCGGCCACCACCACCGGTGCCGGGGACTCCACCCTGGCCGCGTTCGTGTTCGCCAACCAGATCCCGGGGCTCACCCTGGAACGGCGGCTGGACCTGGCGGCCTTCATCGCCGCATCCATTCTGGAGCGACCCGGTGGTGCGGCCACGCCGCCCACCCTCGACGAGCTCGTCGAGCGCTGTGCGGGAAGCACCGATCCCCGGCGAGCCCGTGTCCACGAGATCCTGTCAGCCACGGCAGCCCGATTGGACACCGAGCCCGCATGACCGATCCGTTCTCCCTGCTGGTGATCGCCGACAGCCAGTACCTCTTTGACGGATCCCGTCAGAACCCGGAGTTGCTGGCGGCGACGTTCGACGAGGTGGCGTCGCTCCAGCGCAGCGGCGCGATCGCCCCGGTGGTGCACGTGATCCACGTGGGGGATGTGACGGAGCACGGCTGGGCGGGGGAGTGTTCCGCGGCACTCGAGACACTCAGCCGCGGCGCGCAGGTCCTGGTCAGCGGGATGAAGGCACCGGCCATGACCATCGCCACAGGCAACCACGACGTGGAGCACCACTCGCGCGACGACCGCGGCCTCACCCCGTTCGTGGAGACCTTCGGCCCCGGCTGCCAACTCCTTGTCGGGGGACACCTCCCGGGAGAGGTCGAGCACGGGCCGGGCGGTTACTCGTCGTGGCGCGAGCTGGCGCTACCGGGGGGCCCGACGCTCGGTGTCCTCGCCCTCGACTGGCGCCCCAGCGACGACGGCTGGCTCTGGGCGCAGGAAATGCTGCTCAGGCACCAGGAGGTGCCGACGGTACTGGTCAGCCACGACGTGGCCGCCCGTGCCGAGCTCACCCCGCACGGCCGCCACCTCCACGAGATGCTGGCGGCGCATCCGCAGGTCTTCCTCGTGCTCGGCGGGCACGAATGGCCGAGCACCCGCGTCGTCGCCGACGAACGCGAGTACCACGCCGTCAACTACCAGGAGCTCCCCTTCGGTGGCGCCGGAGCGGCACGCGTCTACGACGTCGACCCGCGCACCCACCGGTGCCAGGCCATCTCCTTGTGCCCGGCGCTGCGGCACCCGACGGTGTTGCGCAGCGCCGCTGCGCGCCAACGTCTCGCCCTTGCGCGGCCCGAGGACCAGTTCTCCTTCCCCCTGCCCGTCTCCCTCGGTGGCCGCACCGACATCCCGTGGCAGGCCGACGGCATGGATCTGGTCGTCGACATCGCGCCCGACGGCGTGGCCGAGTTCGATGCCCCGCTCCGCGGACGCTTCGTGGCCGAGATCCAGTGCCGTCTGCCGGAGTCCCCGTCGGAGAGCTGGCAGGTGCTGCTCGTACGGCTCGGTGCCGCGCCCGACGGCTCGCCCGAGCCGCTCGCCGCCATGAGCCTGTCCAGCGAGAACTTCCTGGGGTGGATGGCCTTCGTCGACGGCGGCGAGACGTGGGCGACGTCCCACGAGTACCTCCCCGGCGCGAGGGTCACGGTCGTCGTGGCCAATGGGACGGACGCAGGCGTCTGGGTGGACGGCGACCCCGTGGGGCGCGTCGACGGCAACCTGCACCAGATTCTGGCCGAGGGACCGTGGCGCTGGCGCGCCGGTGCCGGCGAGTACGAGGGCCGCTACGCCGACGCGTTCGGCGGCACCATCGACCGCGTGCGCTTCTGGGGTCAACCGGTCGGCTGACCCCAGCGCCCTCACCAGTCGTGCACGGTCCCGTCGAGTTGCAGGCGGTTGATCGGGAGGTACGCGGTGGAGTACTCGAACCCGGCGGCGAGATCCTCGTCGTATTCGACGCCGAGGCCGGGTGCCGTCCCGGGGTGCAGAAGTCCGTTCTCGAACGTGTAATTGGTCCTGAAGACCTGCAACGTGTCCTCGGAGTGCTGCATGTATTCTTGGATACCAAAATTGTGGATGGCGATGTCCAGGTGTAGGGCGGCGGCCTGCCCGACCGGGGAGATGTCCGTCGGCCCATGGAAGCCGGACTTGATCTGGTAGATGGCGGCGAAATCGATGATCTTCTTCAGCCCGCTAATGCCACCGGTGTGGGTCACGGCGCTGCGGACGTAGTCGATCAGTTGCTCGGTGATGAGCGTCTGGTAGTCGAAGACCGAGTTGAACACCTCGCCGATGGCGAGCGGCGTGGTGGTCTGCGAACGGACCCGGCGCAGTCCCTCCTGGTTCTCACCGGGGGTGCAGTCCTCGAGCCAGAACAGGTCGTAGGGCTCCAGCGTCTTGCCGAGGCTGCCGGCCTGGTTGGGGGTGAGGCGGTGGTGTCCGTCGTGCAGCAACGGCAGTTCGTATCCGAACTCCTCGCGCACTGCCGCGAAGATGGTCGGGATGTGGCGCATGTATGCGCGCGTGTCCCATGCCTCCTCCTTGGGAAGAGCGCCCCGGCCGGCCGGCTCATAGTCGTAGCGCTGCCCGGGAGCCTGGTCGCTGGCGACGCCGTAGACCTGACCGAGGCCGGGGACGCCCGTTTGCACGCGGATTGCCCTGTACCCCTCGTCAAGATGGTTCCTGATCGAGCTGAACAACGAGGGCAGGTCCGATCCGGAGGCGTGACCGTACGCGAGGGCGCCCGTGCGGGAAGCACCGCCCAGCAACTGGAAGACGGGGAGCCCGGCGACCTTGCCCTTGATGTCCCACAGGGCGACGTCGACGGCGGCGATGGCGGCCATCGTCACCGGGCCGCGCCGCCAGTACGCACCGCGGTACAGGTACTGCCACGTGTCCTCAATGTTCTGTGGATCACGGCCGATCAGGAGGGGGGCGACATGCTCCTTCAAGTAGGCCACGACCGAGAGTTCGCGACCGTTGAGGGTGGCGTCCCCGAGTCCGGTGACCCCGTCGGAGGTGGTGATCTTCAACGTCACGAAGTTGCGTCCGGGGCTCGTGACGAAGACTTCCGCTGTTTCGATGACAGCCATGGTTCTCTCTCTCCTCAGGGGAACTTCTGTGTCGGGATGGTCAGTGTGTTGAGCTGTGGAGTCAGCTGTCTCGGCGGGCGTAGGACTGGAGCGGCAGGTTGTACGCCAGGTCGATGGCAGTTTCGACGGCTTCGTCGAGGCCGAGGCGATGCTCGGCGACGAGTTTGGCGAGGTAACCGGCGTCGACACGACGGGACAGGTCGTGCCGGGCGGGGATGGAGGCGAACGCGCGCGTGTCGTCGACGAACCCGCTCGTGTTGTAGAAACCGGCGGTCTCCGTGACGAGATCGCGGAAACGCGCCATGCCGCCCGGCGAGTCGAGGAACCACCACGGGGCCCCGAGGCGCACGGACGGGTAGACGCCGGCAAGGGGGGCCAGTTCGCGGGAGTAGACGTCCTCATCGATGGTGAAGAGGATCATCCGGAACCGCGGGTCGAGCCCGAACTCTTCAAGCAGTGGACGAAGGGATCGTGTGAACTCGATGGGGATGGGAATGTCGAAGCCTGTATCGGCGCCGAACCCCTTGAAGTTCGTGTCGGAATGGTTCCGCAGGACGCCGGGGTGCAACTGCATCACGAGGCCGTCGTCGAGCGACATCCGTGCGGTCTCGAAGAGCATGTTGGCCGCGAACGCGTCGGATTCGCCTTGGCTGATCTGGCCGCGTCGGGCAGCCTCGAAGATGCGTCCTGCATCGGCAGCCGAGAGCGGCGTGGTGTCGGCGAGCAGGTGACCGTGGTCGCTGGACCGGGCGCCAGCTTCGGCGAACGCGAACCGACGCTGTCTCAGGGCTTCGAGATAGCTCTCGTAGCCGGTGATCTCGATACCGCTGCGAGCAGCAAGGCGGCCGAGACCGTCGCGCCACGTGGCGTGATTGGGGTAGAAGAGGGCGTCGGGGCGAAACGTCGGGACGACTCGCTCACCCCAACCCTCGGCCGCCAGCCCCGCATGCGCCGCAAGATCCGATTCGGGTGCGTCGGTGGTGCTGAGGATCTCGATGTTGAAGCGGTCGAACAGGCTCCGGATGTGGAACTCGGGGAGGGCAAGTGTGGCCAGCAGATGGTCGTAGATCTCGTCGGCACGCTCGGATGACGGCACGTGGGTGACGCCGAAGACTTCGACGAGCGCGTGTTCAATCCAGTAGCGGGTGGGCGTTCCGCGGAAGAGCTTCCAGTTCTCACAGAACAGCCGCCAGATCTTGCGATGGTCGGTTTCAGACGCGGGCCCGGATGTGCCCACCCCGGGGACACCGAGGTCGGCGGGGGAGTGCCCCTGGGAGACGAGCATGCGCACCAGATAGTGGTCCGGGATGACGAACAGTTCCGCCGGGTCGCCGAACGACTCGTTCTCAAGGATGGCTTCCACCGCGACGTGGCCGTGCATGGAGACGATGGGAAGGTCAGCGGTCTCCTGATACAGAACGCGGGCGATGTCGCGTTGACCGGGCTCAGCCGGAAGAGCGCGATCGGGATCGAGTGACCATGCCGTGTCCGTCGATGATGTCTTCGACATGATCTGCCTCCTCGTTGCAACACTGCAACATCGTTTCAGAAACTTTACGGTCGGCCCCTCCCTGGGGAGGTTGGACGCAACTGCCATCACCATACCGATCCGCCAGCGTGAATTCTAGACCCACGGGGTCAATGGGGTTGACGGTGGACACGTGGTTTATAACGAATCACTGTCACCCCTTGACGAAACGATGAAAAGGTTTGCAGACTGTCCCCACAGCGTTGCGACGATGCGACGACTGCGACTGATCTACACGAGGGGGTGTGAGGTGGCTGTCACCATTCGCGATGTCGCCCGGGCCTGCGGCGTGTCACCCGCAACCGTCTCCCGTGCCATCTCTGACCCCGAGAAGGTGAACGAGGCGACGCGGACCCGGATTCAGGCCATGGCCATCTCCATGGGGTATCGCCCGAATCCGATGGCCCGCAGCCTCATCACCGGACGGAGCGGCACCATCGGGCTGATCGTCCCTGACCTGGAGAACCCGTTCTTCGGCTCGATCTGCAAGGGCGCCCAGGCTCGTGCGAGAGAGGTCGGCTACACCGTCTTCGTGGCCGACACCGACGAGGATCCCACCGCGGAGTTGGACATCTTTCAGCACCTTGGCAAACAGGTCGACGGGATCATCTTCTGTTCCGCCCGTGGAACGGATGCGGACATCGCTCGGATGGCGCAGGAGACGCCCACGCTTCTCGTCAACCGGACGATGCCGGGGATCCCGTCCATCACCTACGACAACGCGAGCGGAATGCGCGCCATGATGGACCACCTGGTCGCACTCGGGCACCGCCGCATCGCCTATGCCGGAGGTCCGGTGCGCAGCTGGTCGAACGATCACCGCTCCGGCGCTTTCACCGAGTACGGGCGCACATCTGCCGAGCTGGATCTGGTGCAGCTCGGCAACTTCAGGCCCACCTTCTCCGGCGGCATCCAGGCGGGTGATCTCGCGATCGCCAGCGGGGCCACGGCCGTGGTCGCCTTCAACGACCTGGTGGCACTGGGACTGATGGACCGGCTCCGCCAACGCGGCATGAGCGCACCCGGGGACATGAGCGTGGGCGGCTTCGACAACGTCGCCGTGTCGACGTTCGTGTGGCCCAACCTGACGACCGTCGACTTCCCCCGGATCCAGATGGGACGAGCGGCCGTCGATTCGCTGCTCAAGGTTGTCCTCGGCACCCGGTGGAACAGCGAGCCCGTCCACGAGATCCCAGTCGAACTGGTGATCCGACAGTCCACAGACGTGCCCGCCGGTGGCTCACATGACCTGCGTCCAGCTCGGGAGAAGAATCCTCCGCTCGACGGACCCCACACGCTTCTAGACGCACAAGTCTAGGGAACCAAGAAGGAAAGGAACACGTTATGCCTGCACCAAAAAGCGTCTTTGCGGCGTCTGTCGTTGCCGTGCTCTCACTGACACTCGCTGCATGCTCCGCGCCGAATACGGGCGGACCATCCGAGACCACGTCCCCCGCCGGAGATGCGTCCACGGTCCCCGACAAGCCGTCGTCCCCCGTCACCCTGAACATCCTCGATGTCGCCGGAAACCAGAAGCTCACCGGTCCGATGGTGGAAGCGTTCGTGAAGGCCAACCCCGACATCATCTCGGCCGTCACCTGGGAGAGCGCGGGCGCTCCCGACCTCGTTGGAACGATCAAGCCCCAGGTCGACAGCAAGAACCTGTCGGTCGACCTCGTGATGACCGGCAACGACGGCCTGTCAGCCGGTATTGACCAGAAGCTCTGGCTGCCCGTGGTCGATGACTACGGTGACCGCCTCAGCAACCAGGCGAACTACATCGAACCTGCGGCCAACATGCAGAAGCTGGCCGGCGGGTACGGGGTCGTCACCACGTACTACCCGTCGGGCCCGCTGATCCAGTACGACCCCAAGGTGGTCACCGATGTTCCGACCACTCCGGAGGCGCTCCTGGAGTGGGCCAAGGCGAATCCCGGTAAGTTCGGATACGCCCGGCCGGCCAACTCCGGTCCCGGACGCACGTTCCTGATGGGCCTGCCCTACATCCTCGGCGACTCCGACCCGAGCGATCCGGAGAAGGGCTGGGACAAGACCTGGGAATACCTCAAGGAAATCGGTCAGACCATCGACAACTACCCGACGGGTACCGGCCAGGTCATCACCAACATGGCGGACGGCACCTGGTCGATGATCCCGACCACCACTGGCTGGGACATTGAACCGCGGGCGACGGGCAAGGAGCCCGCTGACATCGAAGCCGCTGCATTCGACAAGTTCACCTGGGTGACGGACGCGCACTATGCGGTCATCCCCAAGGGTCAGTCGGCTGACAAGATCTCCGCGATCCTTCTCCTGCTCCAGGACATCCTGACGCCGGAGACGAACGCCATGGCCTACGACAGTGGTTACTTCTACCCGGGCCCCTCCATCAAGGGAGCAACCCTGGAGATGGCGCCGCAGGCCAGCCAGGACCTCCTCAAGGAGTTCGGGCGCGACTGGTACGACGACCTGATCGAGAAGATGCCCAAGGCAACGCCCCTCGCCCCGGCCGAACTGGTCAAGGCATTCGACATCTGGGATCGCGAAATCGGCTCCGGTAAATTTGAGGTGAAGTAGAACATGTCCCTATCGGCTGGCAAATTCGAGTCACTCGAACTGAAGGATGTCGGACGCAGTTTCGGCGGCCGCGAAGCACTGGCCGAGCTCAACCTGACGATCCGGGCGGGGGAGTTCATCGCCCTGCTCGGGCCCTCAGGTTGCGGGAAGTCCACGGCGCTCAACTGCCTCGCGGGCCTCCTGCCCCTCACCCACGGTGAGATCACCATCGATGGCAAACGGATCGACGTACTGCCCTCCGAGAAGCGTGACTTCGGAATGGTCTTCCAGAACTACGCACTCTTCCCCCACCTGAGCGTGGAGAGGAACGTGGCGTTCGGATTGCAGGTGCGGAACCTTCCGAAATCGGAGGTCCACCGGCGCGTCGCCGAGGCGATCAGCCTCGTCAAACTGGAGGAGCACGCCAAGAAGCTGCCCGGTCAGCTCTCGGGTGGTCAGCAGCAGCGCGTGGCGATCGCACGAGCCGTCGTGCTCGAACCGCGTGTCGTCCTGATGGATGAGCCACTCTCCAACCTCGACGCGAAGCTGCGTCTGGAGATGCGTACCGAGATCCGGCGGCTGCACCAGTCGCTGGGTCTGACAACGGTCTACGTGACACATGACCAGGAGGAGGCGTTGTCGCTGGCGGACCGGCTCGTCGTCCTCCGGGCGGGCCGCGTCCAGCAGATCGGCACCCCCGAAGAGCTGCACAACAACCCCGCCAACTGGCACGTGGCGGACTTCATGGGGTATCGCAACCTCCTCGATCTGGAGGTCGTCGCTGTCGACGGCTCGCAGGTGCGGGTCGCCGGTGGACTCGAGCTCACCGGCACTGCGGCACAGCCCGCGTCGATCGGTGACAAGGTTCGCGTGGCCATCCGGCCACACGACCTGAACGTGGTGGAGGGCGCCGGACACACATCCGGATCAAACGTCTTCACCGCGGTGGTCACCGTCGTCGAGTACCAGGGCCGGGAATTCGCGGTCGAGGTCACCACGGCATCAGGTGTGCGCCTCTTCGTGCACGCGGAGACCGCGCCCCCCATCGGGAGCGAGGTCACGCTGACCCTGGACCCGAAACGGGCCCTCGTCTACCGATTGGTGCTCGACTCGCCCGACGTACGGAGCGTTGAGGAGAGCCACCTCGCCGAGGTGCACGCATGAGTACCGCCACCGGGCGGGGGCGGGGCGCCACCTCGAGTGCCAGCCTCCGGCACCGCATGGCGGAGCGCGGGGTCGACAGGAAGCTGCTGATGCTGCTGCCGGCGATCATCTTCGCGCTGGTGCTCTTCGTCTATCCCTTCACCTACGGCATCGGGCTGACCTTCCAACCGCTGCAGGGCACGGTCGACAAGTGGGGCGGGGGAATCTTCGCCAATTACGTCGCGTTCTTCGGCGATTCCTTCATCTTCGATTCGATCTGGATCACGATGCGTCTGGCGCTTCCCGCAGCGCTGTTCAACGTGATCGTGTCAGTGCCCATCGCCTTCAAGCTGCGGCGCAAGTTCCGCGGGAAGCGATTCCTCTCCACGATGCTGGTGCTGCCGATCACCCTGGGCACCGTGCTCACCGCCCAGGGGCTCCTGATCTTCGCCGGACGCCAGGGCTGGCTGAACCGTTTCCTGATCCAGAGCGGCATCATCTCCGATCCGCTCCAACTTGTGAACAACTACCTCGGCGTGACGTTCACGCTGGTGATCTCCGGATTCCCCTTTGCCTATCTGTTGATCTCCTCCTACCTGTCCGGCATTGACCCATCGCTCGATGCTGCAGCCAAGACGCTCGGAGCCAACTGGAAACAGCGCTTCATGCGTGTGACGCTGCCACTGCTGGCCCCCGGGTTGGCGACGACGTTCATCCTGACCTTCGTCCTGGCATTCAGCGTCTTCCCGTCCGCGAGGCTGGTCGGTGACCCGCTCGGCACCACCCGCGTGATGGCGCTGATGGCGTATCGCTCATTCGCCGAGCAGATCGACTACAGCATGGCGTCGACCATCGCAGTCATGATGGGAGTGATCGAACTCATCGTCATCGCCATCGTCCTGCTGGGTCGCTCCTTCCTGTACAAGGGTTCAACGGGAGGGAAGGGCTGATGTCCAAGTCGCAGATCGTCGACGAGGCTGCACCGTTCGTGCGTGGGGCCGAGAAGGTCATGGCAGAACCGAAGAGGTCAGGGCATGCGTCCCGGCCGCCGGGTGAGAAGTCGCTCGCGGCCTCACCGGGCACCTGGTTCGTCTGGGCGGGCATCGGCGCCTTCTTCATCTTCCTGTTCGGGATCATCAGCAGCGTCCTCGTCGACTCGTTCGGCAAGCCCTGGTTCAGGACCTGGTTGCCCGAGAACTTCACGCTGAGCTGGTATCAGAGCGCGTGGGACAAGTTCGACATGACCCACATCATCGGTGTGACCCTCATAGTCGGGTTTTCGGTCGTGGCGATTTCCGTCCTGATCGGAGTCCCGGCGTCCTACGTGCTGGCTCGCAGCAATTTCCCGCTGAAACGGCTCGTCATGGTGCTGTTCCTGCTGCCCATTCTGATCCCGCCGATCACGTTCGGTATTCCTCTGGCCACCGTGATGTACAACTTCGGTCTCGGCCGGACACTCATCGCCGTCATCCTCGTGAACCTTGTTCCCTCCGTCCCCTTCGTGATCATCACGATGACGCCGTTCATCGAGCAGATCAACCCGTCGATCGAGAACGCGGCGCGCATGTGTGGCGCCAACATGCGGCAGGTCTTCGTGAGGGTGCTGGCACCACTGCTCGTCCCGGGCATCCTCGCGGCCGGCATCCTCGTCCTGGTGAGGACCGTCGGGATGTTCGAGCTGACGTTCCTGGTCTCCGGTCCGTCATCCGACACGCTCGTCGTCGCGATTTATCGAGCCATGACCAGTGCGGGCGGATCCGAGGCGCGGCAGCTGGTCTCCGCGATGGGAGTGGTCTACACAGCGATGATGCTGATCATCCTCGTCGTCGCGCTGCGCTTCATCAACCCCACCCAGTTGGTGGCCCAGGTCAAAGAATCCAGAGACGAGTGAGTTTGATGACAAGCACGGAACAGCACCCCGAGGGGTCCACACACGGTGAAGCGTCGGGGGCGAAGCGGTTGTCGCTCGCGACGATGGGCTCGATACCCGGGGGAGTGAGGCGGCCTGCGGTCGATCCCGCTGCCCTGTCCATTGGAATCGTGCACTTCGGCATCGGTGCATTCCATCGCAGTCACCAGGCGGTGTTCACGGAGGATGCGGCGGCGGCGACGGATGACACGCGCTGGGGCATCCTCGGGGTGACCGGACGATCCGACACAGTCGCGGCCCAACTGCGGGCGCAGGACTGCCTGTACGGGGTACTCGAGAAGGGGGGCGCCGCCACCAGTTTGAGGATCATCGGCAGTGTGCGCGAGGCTGCGTGGCCCGGTCGGGACTCGGAACGGGTCGTCGAGGCTCTGGCGCAGACCGGTACGTACATCGCCACGCTGACGATCACCGAGAAGGGGTACACGCGCTCCAGTGACGGTTCCATCGACCTGACCCTCTCGGCCGTGCAGCACGACCTCCGTCTCATCGAGGCCGAACTGGTCGGGCCAGGGCCCACCGATCCTGCAGCAACCGATGACAGCCTGCTCATGTCGCAGACGCCGATCGGCCTCCTCGTGCGGGGGCTGGCACGCAGGTTCCGCACGCATCGCCAGCCCTTCACGGTGGTGCCGTGCGACAACCTCGTCGAGAACGGGACCGTGGTGCGCACGCTCGTCGCCTCGCTCGTCGCGGCGATCGGTTCCCGCGACTCCTCCGACGCATTGGTCGAGGCCCGCGACTCCTTCGGCGAGTGGATGGCGGCATCGGTGGCGTTCCCCTCGACGATGGTCGACCGGATAGCCCCCGCCGTCACCGAGGCGGATCGCGACGAGGCC
>JBDSRF010000245.1:0-8081 GCA_039929445.1 Arachnia sp.
CCGACGAGCTGGGCGCCGGCCCCGTGGCGCTGGCACGGGCGCGGCGCGCCCAGACGGCTCGATCGCTGCTGGTGGGCACGGACCTACCGGTCACGGAGGTCGCCTTCGCCGCCGGGTTCGGCTCCGTCCGCCAGTTCAACGACACCATGCGTGGCGTCTTCGATGCCCGACCGGGGGAGCTCCGCGCCCTGGGCCATCCCGCGCGGAGCGGCACAGGATCGGGCGCCGCCGGGGCGGCCGTGCGGCTCGACCTCGACCTCCCCGTCCGTCAGCCCTTCGACGCCGTGGGCGTGTTCGGGTTCCTGGCGGCCCGTGCCGTGGCCGGCATCGAGGTGGCCCACATCGACTCCCCGTCGTCGCTGGGGTACGCGCGGACCCTCGCGCTTCCCCACGGGCCCGGCGCCATCGACGTCGCCGCGACGCACGGGCCAGCTGGATGGCAGCTCCGGCTGCGACTGGAGGTGGAGTCCCTGGCCGACGTCGCACCGGCCGTGGCGCGGGTGAGGCGGCTGCTGGACCTCGACGCCGACCCCGTGGCCATCGACGCCGCACTGTCGGAGGATCCACAGATGTCGCCACTCGTGGCGCGGGCCCCGGGCATGCGGGTGCCGGGGGCGGTTGAGCCGTTCGAGCTGGTGGTGCGGGCGGTGGTGGGCCAGCAGATATCCGTGGCCAGGGCCACGGCCCATCTGGACCGGCTGGTCGCGGTCGCGGGCCGGCGTTGGGCCTCCGGTATCCCCGGGCTGGACAGGCTCTTCCCCACGCCCGAGGAGATCCTGGAGCACATCCCGGTGCCGGTCGACGGTGAACCGCTGGACCCCGACCGGCCGCTGCGGCTGCCCAGTCGGTCGGTCCGCGCCGTCATCTCGTGCGCCCGGGCCGTCCTGGACGAGACCCTGCACCTCCACGTGGGGGCCGATGCCGACGCCCTGCGGGCCCAGCTCGTCGCCGTGCCGGGCATCGGGCCGTGGACGGCCGCCTACGTCACCATGCGCGTGCTCGGTGATCCCGACGCATGGCTGCCGGGTGACGTGGCACTCGTCGCGGGGGCCAGGGCGGCGGGCATCCTCCCGCTGGAGATGTCCAAGGGTGCGGCGCACCGTGCGCTCGCGGAGCGCGCGACGCTCTGGTCACCCTGGCGCTCCCACGCCGTCATGCACCTGTGGCGCGCCGCCGCTGCGCCACGCCCAACCGAAGGAGCCACACCATGAACCACGTCACTCTCCAGACGATGGACACCCCCGACGGGCCGTTCACCATCCTCATGGACGGCGGCGCCGTCATCGCCTCCGGCTGGTGCACCGACGTGGACGCGCTGCTGGCGCTCGTCCATCCGGGGCTGCGCCCGGGGGGCGGGGTCGTCGTCGCGGACAGGGAGGATGCCGGCATGCGCGCCGCGCTGGCAGCAGTGGCGGCCCACTACGACGGCGACCCGGACGCCCCCGCCTCGGTGCCGGTGCGCCAGCAGTCGGGACCGTTCCGGATGAAGGCGTGGGACGTGCTCCGGGAGGTGTCCCCGGGGGCACCCATCACCTACACCGAGTTCGCGGCACGCACGGGGGCGCCGTCGGCCGTCCGAGCCGCTGCGGCGGCGTGCGCGCGCAACGCAGCCGCACTGTTTGTGCCGTGCCACCGCGTGGTGAGGTCGGACGGTTCGCTGGGTGGTTTCCGCTACGGGCTGGATCTGAAGGCCCGGCTGCTGGAGCGCGAGTTGAGTGTCGCGGCCCTGCTGTTGTCCTAGCCCTTTTCGAAGAAGGGGGTCATGTCCTCGGTGAGGTGGCTCCGCATCTCGTCGCTGCTGATGGTGGCGGTGCCATCGCCGGACTGGACGCCGTAGTCGCCGAAGCGCGCGTGGTTGGCGCCGTCGATCTGGACGAACTGGGCGTCCGCAGGCAGGAGGTCAGAGGCGTCCTTGATCTTGGCGGGGGTGCTGAGTCCGTCGTTGCTGCCGCCGAGGCTCAGCACGCTCAGGCCCGAGCCGGAGAGGTCGTTGGCGCAGTAGCTGCCGAACAGGAGCAGGCCCTTGACGCCGGGCTCTGCGGCGAACTGGCAGGCCTTCACCCCGCCCAGGGAGTGACCGCCGACCCACCACTGGTCGACGTCGGGAGCCAGATCGGTGAACGTTGACAGTGGGCGCAGGTCGAAGAACGCTAGGTTCAGCGTCGGTTTCGTGATCACCACGGTGACGCCGTCGTCGATCACGATGCCCGACAGGTTGGACAGGTAGCTCTCCGCCGTGACCTTGGCACCGGGGATGAACACCAGGCCCTTGGCGGATTTCTGGTCAGTGGGCGACATCACCACAGCCTCGGGATTCTCGACGATGGTGATGGCCGGGTCGGACTCGACGGCGGCGAGCGGCCCGGGCTCGGCCTGCATAACGCCCACGTTTGCCCAGATGAGGAAGCCGACCACCACGAGCCCCAGGAACGCGAGCACGCCCAGCAGCACCCGGGTGATGATGCGACGGCCCTTCGACCGTTTCTGCGGGGCAGCATCTGATGCCATGGACCATCACCCTTTCCTCGGATCTGCGGCGACGCCGTCGCGGAAGAAACGCTACACCGCCACCTCACGGCGCACGGCCCGGTCCGCACGCCGCTACGTCCCGCAAACAGTGCCGGACACGCGGCGTTCAATGGCCACCGTGGACGCAGGCGTCGCGCCGGGCAGTGCGTGAGGCGTGTCCGGCCACGGGCACGGGCACGGGTCCCACACCCGGGGACTGACCCGACACGCGGCGTTGAATGGCCGTCGTGGACGTGGGCGTCGCGGCGGGGAGTGCGTGAGGCGTGTCCGGCCACTTCCACGTCGGAGCGCGGCGGGGCAGGGTCGGGAAACACTCTCGGCTGACTCCACCCGTGGTTAGGGTGGATGTCATGAAACGACTCGTCCTGATGCGCCATGCCAAGACCGAGGGACACAACCGGGACGGTGATCGGGCCCGGGAACTGCTGCAGCGTGGCCGCGACGACGCGGCCGCCGTCGGCAACGACCTGGCAGCACTCGGGCTGCAGCACGCGCTGGTGTCAACGGCGGTGCGGACCCGCCAGACGTTCGACGCGCTCGGCCTCGCCATCCCCGCGGAGTTCCACAACGTGCTCTACACCGAGGGCGCGGACACGATGCTGCAACGCATCAGCGAGACCGACCCGGACATCACGGGGCTGCTCGTGGTGGGCCACGCCCCGACCATCCCGCAGCTCAGTGCGGAACTCGGCCACGCCAGCAACCCGTCAGAGGCGGACGCGCTGCAGTGTTCGTTCCCCACATCCGCGTTCGCGGAGTTCACCTTCGAGGGCGAGTGGGCCGACCTCGACCGCGACAACCTCCGGCACGTGTCGCTCCAGCGGGTGGAGCGCCCCGCCAAGCACTGAGCCACACGCCCGCCCAGAACCCCGCACGCCCGCCGCGTTCATCGACGCCCGCCGAATAAGTCGGGCGTCGAGGAATAGGGCGGGCGTCCGCGATCAAGGGCGGGCGTCCCAGGTACAGGACGGGCGTCAGGGCTTGACGGCCACCATGAGGTCGCGGCGGATGGAGGCGTCGACGCGGTGCGCGAAACGCTCCCACGGACCCTCGCTCTTCACCACGAGACCTTCGGCCTCCAGCAGCGCGGCGAGGTCCTCGCGGGCCATCCCGAACGTGTTCCAGCTCAGACCCAGCGCGCCGCCGTGCATCAACTG
Source organism: Arachnia sp. (assembly GCA_039929445.1). GTDB lineage: Bacteria > Actinomycetota > Actinomycetes > Propionibacteriales > Propionibacteriaceae > Arachnia. Next base: position 3,687 of record JBDSRF010000245.1, read on the forward strand.
TGACGCCCACACGCCGACGGCGTCCTTCAGCAGCCGCGCGGGGGTGCGGTCGCGCTTGCCGCCGCCGCGGACATCGGTGGTGGAGCCGTGGACGACGCCGTAGGGGGCGTCGGTGACGATGGCGTCGAACTTCTTCTTCCCGAACAGGTCCGCGGAGTCGCGGGTGTCGCCCGTGAACATGGTGAGCTGCATGATGCGGCCCTCCGGGCGGATGGTGGCGTCGAATCGTTTGCCCACGGCCTTGCCGTCGCGACGGACCGGCCGGACGTCGGCGGTGTGCTTCAGGCGCTTGCGGCGCAGCCACGTCTTGAGGAAGGCGGCCATCTGCTCGAACGCCTTGTCGTCCGCGTCGACGCCGTAGCCGTCGTGGCCCAGCAGCAGGGCTGAGCTCAGTGTGGTGCCGCGCCCGGCCAGCGGGTCCAGCACCTGGCGGGGGCCGGTGGCCTCCCGCTCGACGGCCGCCAGTGTGACGTTCAGCAGCAACCGTGTGAACTGCTCGTTGGTCTTGCCCTGGTACTTGGGAATGGTCACGAGGTCGTCGTCGAGGACCTCCACCACGGGCAGCCGAAGGGGGCGCAGCATGTCGCCCTCCTGCTCGAACAGGGCGAACGCGCTCGACTGGGTGGCGATGACGGCCAGGTGCTCATCCGTGAGTTCGTCGGTGCTGAAGCCGAGGTAACCGATGCCTGCGAGCTCCTGGTCGGCGACGTCCCGGACTAACGGGGCGCAGATCTCCAGCTCGGCGGCGCTCAGGGCGGCAGCCTCCCCGGCGTAGACACGATTCGCAGACGGGGTGCGCAGCAGTAGCAGTTCAGGCATTGCGCAAGTGTCGCACGCGGGTGCCGGGGGGCGTCACCTGAGGCCCTGCGTGTAGTGTCCAAGCCGATATGAACGGTGCATGGTTTCCGACGGCTGCGGCTGCGGCTGTCGTGGGCGCGGGAGTCCTGGGGACGGCCCTGCGCCTTGGCCTTGACGCCTTACTGGGGGACGAGATGGTGGCGCTGGCCGCCGTGAACGTCGTGGGGTGGTTCGTACTGGGCCTGCTGCACGGGCGCTACGGCGTGCGCGTCGCGCACCTCGTGGCGTTCCTGTTGGCCCTCGGTATCACCTCGTTCACGTCGTGGATGACGCTGCTCATCCATGGCATCCCCAACGCCGGAAGCGTGGTGGTGGCCCTTGTCGAGGTGGTGATCGGCGTCATGTTCGGCGGGATCGGGCACCTCGTGACGATGCGCAGGGGCCCGGACCTGATCTGAGCGGCCCACGGCCCTGGGATCAGGGTGACGTGAGCCACAGCCCCAGCAGCGCCGCACCCAGCCCCAGGAGCAGCATCGCGATCGCATGGACGACCGCGCCGAGGCCCCGTCCACTGCGAGCCAGCCGCGCCGCCTCGACACTGGCGGTGCTGAAGGTGGTGTAGCCGCCCAGGAACCCCGTCCCCAGCACGGCGAGCACCTCAGCGCCCGAGGTCCGCAGCGCCCACCCGGTGAGCAGCCCCAGCAGGAGTGATCCCGTGACGTTGATGATGACCGTGCCGACGGGCAGCGGCGCCCGCCACCTGGAGGTGATCCACGAGTCGAGACTGAACCGGGCCGCGGCGCCGAGGCCACCTGCCAAACCCACGAGGACGGGGATCATCGCGTGGCCACCAGTCGACGGTGCAGCGCCGAGACCAACGACATACCCGCCCATGCGGCGGCGACCCCGAGGAGGAGGCTGGCCGCCACATAACCGAGCGTGGTCAGGTACGCACCCGCCCGCCCGAGCCGTGCCGCCTCCACCATGAACGTGCTGTACGTGGTGAATCCCCCCAGCAGGCCCGTCCCCACGCCGAGCCGCACGCGGCGGCTCCATCCCTCGTCCGGGCCCAGCACCGACAGGGTCTCCAGCACCACGGCCAGCAGGAATGCGCCGGTGACGTTGATGACGAAGGTGGCCCACGGCCACGACCCCGCGGCGGTTGGGAAGGCAGTCTCCAGCGCGGCGCGCAGCGTGGTGCCAACCGCCCCGCCAAGCGCGATGAGAAGCAGTGTTGTGGCTCGACGGGGGCGCGACGCGGTCACGTCCGGATCCACCGGCTCCGCCCACCCGGATGTCACTGCCACGGGGTCTTGGCGTGCCAGTCGACCACCTGCAGCGGCACCACGAGGACCGGGCGGTGCTGGTGGTGCGCCAACCGGGCCGCCATGGACCCGTCCATGAACTCGTGCCAGCGACCGGAGGGGCCGGGGGAGTGGGTGCCCACCACCAGGGCGGACGCGTCGACGGCGCGCGCCAGGTGTGTCAGCGACCGGTCCGGCCGACCCGCCAGGTACCGGAAATGCCAGGTGACCCCGCTGTCGGAGAGCACTTGGTCCACGAAGGTGGTGATGCGGGTGGCGCGTGTGCGCCAGGAGTCGTCCACGGCGTCGACGCTCATCTCCGCGTGCCGGACAGTCCCGTCGGGGAACTCCTCGACGGTGATGCGTGCGGGGTCGACGTAGCCGACGTACAGGTCGACGCCGAGCGCGGCCGCCCAGGAAGCGGCCGTCAGGGTGACCAATTCCGGCTGGCCCGGAACCACCCCCACCACGACGGGATGGCCAGCGAAGGGCGTGAGGCGCGACGGGTGGGGCTGCGGCGTCCCAGCAGTGGGTGTCACATCCGCCCCTTCCGCCGTATCAGCCCGGATGCCCGGGCGTCAGAGAATCACGCCAGGTTGACGTTGTGGTGCTCGTACGGCGTGCCCTTGGCCCGCTCGAAGCTCGCCTTGATCTCGTCCTCGGCCTCGCTGACGCCCACCCAGGTGGCGCCCTCCACGGACTTGCCGGGCTCGAGGTCCTTGTAGACGGAGAAGAAGTGCTCGATCTCCAGCAGCATGTACTCGGGCACGGAGTCGAGGTCGGCCATGTGGCGGCGACGGGTGTCGGCGGTGGGCAGGCACAGCACCTTGTCGTCGCCCCCCATCTCGTCCTTCATGCGGAACATGGCGACGGCGTAGCACTCGATGAGGCAGCCGGGGAAGGTGGGCTCGGCGCCGATGACCATGGCGTCCAGCGGGTCGCTGTCCTGGCCGAGCGTGCCCTCGATGAAGCCGTAGTCGTACGGGTACTGCGTCGAGGTGAACAGGGTGCGGTCAAGACGGATGCGACCAGTGTTGTGGTCCATCTCGTATTTGTTCTTCGTGCCCTTGGGAATCTCCACGGTGACGTCGAAGAGGATCCGACGCTCGGCGGGGATCAGCGTGACGCTCTCGACGAAGTCTTCACTCACGGAGGCACTCCTATGATTGGGTTGTCACCCGCGGAGATGCGGATGGTTGGTGTCCGAAGCAGAATACAGCGTCTGGAGCATGAGTGAGCACATCACGGCTGGCCCGCCAATGGCTCATGACGTGGATCACCGTTGGCGCCCTCCTGCTGGTGGCGGTGGCTGCCGTCCTGTTCTTCCATCCGGTGATGCGCGCGGTGGGTGCCGAGGTGACGGGCGCCCCCACCACGGTGTCGCCATCGCTGCTGCTGCCGCCGGATGTGCCCGTGCCCACACCCACCGCCGACGGGGGGCCCGTGGGTGCCGCGGCCGTGGCGGCTCCCGGTGAGGTTCCTGTGCGCGCCACCGTCGAATCCCGGCTGAACGGGCTCGACACCGTGGCCCTGGCCGCGGGGGCCGAGTCCCTGCAGCTCGCCTACGAGGTGGTCGACACCCAGACGGGGGAGGTGGTGGCGGCCAGCAATCCCTCGGCCCTGCTGATCCCGGCGTCCAACACCAAGCTCCTGACCATCACGGCCGTCATGCACGCCATGGACCGCCAGACCCGCTTCGCCACCCGTGTCCTCCAGGGCGCCGCCGGCACCATCACCCTCGTGGGCGGCGGTGACCCGCTGCTGACGACGGCACCCACGGACTCCTACCCCCGCCCGGCGTCGCTGCAGGAGCTGGCGGCGCTGACGGCGGCGTCGCTGAAGGAGGCGGGCGAAACGAGCGTCGCGCTGACCTTCGACGCCAGCCTGTTCACCGACCCCGGCTGGAATGCGACGTGGCCGGCGAACTACCGCGACCAGGTCACGCAGATCAGCGCCCTGTGGGTGAACGAGGGGCGGGAACCGGCCGGGGGCCGCAGCCGCACGCCCGCCCTGGCCGCCGCCACGACGTTTGCGGGGCAGCTCACGGCGCTCGGCATCACCGTCACGGGTGCACCCACCGCCGGGGTGGGTGCCGGCGAGGAACTGGCGCGCGTCGAGTCGGCCCCGCTGCACGTGCTCGCGGAGCAGATGATGCTGCGCTCCAACAACTCCTTCGCCGAGGTGCTGGGCTTCCAGTTGGCCGCGGCCACGGGGCATCCCACCACGTTCGCCGGCTCCGTGGCGGCCATCGAGGAGCAGCTGCGTGGGCTGGGTCTGTGGACTGAGGGCGCCG
>JBDSRF010000246.1:0-5298 GCA_039929445.1 Arachnia sp.
GTTCCGCGTTGCCAACAACGACCTCCGAGAATCCGTGTAGATCCTGTTGCACCTGCGCCAGGTCACCGGAGTTGCGTGCCTGCCGAAGCAACGCCCGCACCCCCTGTGACTCCAGGGAGTTCACCAGGCGTCGGCCACCGGCGAAGGCGGCACGCGCCACCTCCGAGAGGACCGCCATGGCAGCGGGGCTGATGCGGTTGCCGAAGAGGCGGGTCGCTAGAGCGGCCCGGTCCTCCGCTGATGCCGACGGGTCGGACAGCGAGCGGCGCAGCGGTGGCTCGGACTCAAGGAGGTCGACGACGGCGAACAGCTCGTCGGCGGCCCCGGCATCCACCGACAGGGCGTCGGTCTTCGCGTCGAGGGCGAGCAGTGCTGCGTCGCGTGCCTTCATCGCGCCGACTCGAGCTCGGCCAGGAAGCGGTCAACCGTGCGGTTGGCACGCTCGTCGTCCGTGAGGGACTCGCCGACGATCTTGCCGGCCAGCGTGGTGGCCAGACCGCCCACCTCGCTGCGCAGTTGGGTCAGGAGCTGGGAACGCTCCGCCTCCAGCTGTGCGTGGCCAGATGCCAGGATGCGGGCAGACTCCGTGGAGGCCTTGTCGCGAGCTTCGGCGACGATCTGGGCGCCAGCGTTCTTGGCGTCCTCCCGGATGCGTGCCGCTTCCTCGCGGGCGGTGGCGAGCTGGTCCTTGTACTCGGCCAGTGCTGCCGCGGCCTTGGCCTCGGCGGCGGCCGCGCGCTGCAGACCACCCTCGATCCGCGACGAACGCTCGTCGTACATCTTCTCGAAGGCGGGGACGATCGCCTTCCACATCACCAGGAAGACCAGCAGCATCAGAACGATGCCGACGATGACCTCCGACAGGTGTTCGGGGGCAAGAGGGCCAAGATTGATCTCTTGCAGCACCCCGATGACGGGGACAGTCATCCGGATCAGATTACGAAGGCGAGGGCGATGGCAATGATGGCCAGGGCTTCCACGACGGCGAAGCCGATGAAGGCGGTGCTCATCATGGCGCCACGGGCCTCAGGCTGGCGGGCGGTGCCATTGATGACGGATGCGAAGATCCATGCCACGCCCAGCGCTGGGCCGATGGTTGCGATGGCGTAGCCGAGCATGTTCAGCGAGCCTTGAATTTCCAACAAGTACATTGCTTACCTTTCGGATGGCTTCTCTCCCGGGGAGGAAGTCGTTGGTGATTAGTGCGCCTCGGAGATGGAGGTCGACACGTACTGGGCGGTCAGGACGGTGAAGATGTAGGCCTGCAGGGCCCCGATGAACAGCTCCAGGAACAGGATGGCGAAGCTGAAAATCACGGAAACACCACCGGCGACGTTGAAGCCGAGGTTGTTCTCGTAAGTGAGGAGGAACGAGCCGCCGACCACGAACACCGCCACGACGAGGTGTCCGGCGAACATGTTGGCGAACAGACGCAGGGCCAGCGTGATGGGCCGGGTGATGAAGGTGGAAAGGAATTCCAGGGGGATGATGAGGGGCAGAAGGTACCAGGGAACACCCTCGGGGATCAGCGAGCGCTTGAGGAATCCGATGCCGAACTTCTTGAAGCCAGCACCCACGTAGATGACCCATGACATGAGCGCGAGGCCGTAGGCGTAGCCAACGTTGGAGAACGTGGGGAACATGAAGAAGAAGAACTCGCCGAACCAGTTGTTGATGAGGACGAACGAGAAGAGTCCCAGCAGGTAGGGCAGGAACTTCTTGTAGTCCTTGTGGAGGATGTCGCGGGCGATGCCGTTGCGGACGAACTCGTACACGTATTCGGCCAAGAACTGCCCCTTGGTGGGCCTGACCTTGAGGTTGCGCGACGCCCACCACCACAGCAGGATCACGAGCAGGGCGCCGATCACGGCCTGCAGCATGGGCTTGTTCAGCCATTCGGGCGCACCTGCGAAGGCGGGGCCGAACTTGAAGTCGTCCACGCCGGGCGGTGTGTAACCGCCGCCCTCCAGCGGAAGAAGTCCTGGGTTCACTCAAGTCTCCCGTATCTCTTGATGATCAAGTAGGTGCTGGTGGCAAAACCCAGGATGAGTCCCACCGGCAGCATCCACCCGGCGTGCAAGTAGTGGTCCCCGAGCCAGCCGAGCCCCCCGTAGAGGATCTGGCCAGCCAAGATGTAGCTGAGCACGACCATGCCATCGTCGGTACTGCCGCCTCGTGGTGGCGGCCGTATCCCCTCGGGTGGCAGTGTCGTGACCATGTTCGTGGGTGAGCCTAGCGGAAAAGTCGGGCTCGATCACTTCGGCAGTCAGTCTGTTGGAGCGACATACTCGTTGTCGTAGATCGGAACCCGCTGACGGCTCGCCACCAGCACCACCCCACTCACCCAGGCGACGACGGTGCCGGTGACGGCCAGCATCAGCCAACCCGGTTCAATGTGGGCCTTCACGGCGGGGTGGCCCAGCAGGAACCACATGCCTGCTCCGATGCCCACCACCCGCACGGCGTAGGACGCGAGCGCCAGCCCCATCCCCTGCACGGGGTCGAGCTCGCACGCCACAATCTCGATGGCCTGGCCCATGGAGAAGAAGATCACGACGGCCGCGAAGCCCAGCGCGACGCTGATGGCACCCGACGTGCCGGCCACGGCCAGGGAGATCCCGAAGATTCCCAGTCCCACGGCATGCGCCAGGACCAGGCCCCCCACCATCATCTGCCTGGCGCGCTGCGCGGCACCGCTGACGACTCGCTTCGGCCGTGGCTCCACAGTTCTCCTCATGGCGTCTCCCCCTCGTTCAGGACACTGGGGTCATCGGCCGCGGTGAGCTGCCCGGGATCGGGAGTGAGGAGCGCATTCATGGGGTGGAGGGGACGGGTGGACCACACGATGACGGCGATGAGTGCCAGCACCACGCCCGCGATCACCAGTGTGTTGTCGGTGAGTGTGATGGCCACCAGACCCACGGAGAGGACGGCCGTCCAGGCGTACATGAGCAGGACCGCCCCGCGGTGCGAGTGACCGCGCGCCACGAGCCGGTGGTGGAGGTGCTGCTTGTCCGCCACAAACCAGTACTGCCCGTTGCGTGTGCGCCGCACGTAGGCCTGCGCGAGGTCCAGGAACGGTAGCGCCAGCGCGGCCAGCGGCAGCAGGATGGGCAGCAGCGCCGGCAGGATGTCGCCCGCCTTGCTCGGCAGCGCACTCGAATCAAGGCCCGTGAACGAGATGGCGCTCATGGCCATGAGCAGCCCCAGCAACATCGCCCCGGAGTCGCCCATGAACATCTTGGCGGGGTGGAAGTTGTGGCCTAGGAACCCGAGGCAGATCCCGACGGTGGCCACGGTGATGAGGCTGGCTGTGGTGGCGCGCACCAGCTCCTGCTCGTAGGCCAGCACGTAGGCGTAGGCGAAGAAGGCACCGGAACCGATGGCCACCACCCCGGCTGCCAGGCCGTCGAGACCGTCAACGAAGTTGATGGCGTTGACGCACAGCGCGATGAAGAAAAAGGTGACGATGATGCTGGTGGCGTCGTCCAGGCTGACGATCCGATCCGGCAGCGGGATCCAGTAGATGCGCACGCCGCCCAGCACCGCGACCCCGGCGGCCAGCACCTGACCGCCCAGCTTCACGAGCGCGGGCATGTCGTACTTGTCATCCAGGACCCCGACGATGCAGATCACCAGGCTGGCCCAAAGCACAGCCGAAGCGTCGTGCGCCACGGACGCGTGCCTGCCCAGGAACGGCAACTGCACGGCCAGCCAGAACGCCACGGCCAGGCCGCCGAGCATCGCGACGCCCCCGAAGTACGGGATGGGCTCCGTGTGCACGTCCCGGGACCGTACCGTGGCCATCGCCCCCGTCCGGACCGCGATGGTGCGGCACAGCCCTGCCAGCAGATAGGTGGTGGCGGCTGCCACCAGCAGGACCAGCAGGTACTCACGCATGGGTCACTCGGGGACCGGTTCGTCAGCGGGCGCGTCGGCGGGCGCGTCGAGGGCGGCCACGGGCTCGGGCGCCTCCAGCGCAGGCTCCTCGGGCGCCGGCGGCTCCGGCAGCGGCTCCAGTCGGGTGGCCACGGCCACGAGGTCCTCGTACGACAGCGCTCCTGCGCGCAGCACCCGACCCTTGTCGGTGCGGCTGAAGTCGACGATGGTGCTGGCTCCCCGACCACCGACGGCGCCACCGTCGAGGTACACGGCAACGCTGTCACCCAGCGCGGCCCGCGCCTCATCACATGTGACGGCGGCGGGCTGACCGGACAGGTTCGCGGAGCTGACGGCCAGGGGACCCGTGCGACGCAGCAGCGCCCTGGCACCGTCGTGGTCCGGCACCCGGACCGCCACGGTGCCGTCGGTCTCCCCCACCTTCAGGTGCAGGGTCTTCTGCGCCTTCAGGATCAACGTCAGTGCCCCCGGCCAGAACGCCTTCGCCAGGGCGGCGGCGTCCTTCGGGACATCCGCGGTCAGGGCGCGCAGCATGGAGGGCTCCGCGATCAGGACGGGCGGCGGCATGTCCTTGCCCCGCTGCTTGGCGTCGAGGAGTTTCTGGACTGCGTCGCTGGAGAAGGCGTCGGCGCCGATGCCGTAGACGGTGTCGGTGGGCAGCACGATGCACTGACCGGCCGCGACCGCTTCCGCGGCGGCCGCGATGCCGACCTCGGCGTCCTCAAGGAGGTGGTGCACCGCGGCCGCGGGCATGGTCTCTGGGGTCGCTGCAGCAGTGTCGTCGGTCACGGCGTCAATCCTGCCATGCCGGAGCCCTGTCCTTCACGGGAGCGCTGTGCACTCACGTACCTCGGCCGGCCCGTGAGGTCAGCGAGGTCACGCGTCAGTTCGAAGTCCGGGCCCCCGAAGAGCTGCGTCACCGCCAGCGACTGCTTCTCGTCGTGTTCGGCAAGGACGTGGCCACCGGGCCGCAACAGCCGGCACGCCACCTCACGCACGACGCGCAGCGCATCCATGCCGTCCTGACCGCTGAAGAGCGCCACGGCGGGGTCCCCGCCCAGCACGTCGGCGGGGATCAGGTGAGCGTCCGTCTCGGGGACGTACGGCGGGTTCGACACCACCAGGTCGACGGTGCCATCCAGGGGGCGGAAGGCCTTGGCCATGTCGCCGTGCAGCAGATCCACCTCGAGACCACGGAGGTTGTCCAGGAGGTACGGCCAGGCCGCGTCCGACAGCTCGACGGCGTGCAGCTCCACCCCACCGATCTCATGACCCAGGCACAGCGTGATGGCCCCGGACCCCGCGCACAACTCCACCACGCGGCGCTGCCCCACGGGTCGGTTCGCCAGCACCTGCAGTGCCAGCTCCACGAGTTGCTCGGTCTCGGGGCGCGGGATG
>JBDSRF010000247.1:0-8101 GCA_039929445.1 Arachnia sp.
CGCAGGATGCTGAACACGAAGTGGCGGGCGTGTTCCGTGGACACTCTCGTAGTGAGTCCATCCCCTGTGCTCGCGAAGGCAAGCTCTCTGAGGGCGACATTTCCGCCGTGCCCATCCCGTGCGTAGACCGTCCAGCGGCCGAGGATCCGCTCCGCACCATCCGCCTTGCCGACGTATTGCTTGCCGTTTGTCGAGTCCGTGATCAGGTAGATCCCCTGCACCTCCGAAAGCGCCGCTCGCCAGTCGGCATAGCGATGGTCTTCCACCATGTCCTTCACCTCGTGAAAGGCCAACCGCACGCGGTCAAAACCCGGAAATGGGACGGTGTCCCGGTCCGCGATCTCCAGCACCTGCAAGTTTGCGGCGCTGGTGGCCCGACGGTGCCAGTTACGCGGACTCGTCCAGTCCACCACGAGTCGGTCCATCAACGGTTCAAGAAAGTCGTTGAGATGAAGGTCAAAGAAGCGGTGCGTATCGTTTCTTTCGGAGCGCAACTCTCCCCTGTTCTCGAAGATGCAGTGGAGACGGGATCGTCGCTGGCCGTCGGCCACGAGTACGACCCAGTACCGTTCGGGCTCGGCAGGGAACCGACGACTGGAGATGTCCTGCGCCCGGGTATAGGCGAGAACACGCTCGTCGGTCAGGTCCTGCGGCCCCTGCAGCGCATTGAGGTCATTCGACCTGAAGCTGTGCCGGATGACGCGGATGTCTTCCAGACGAATGGGAGGGGCGTGGTCTCCGCCAATCCCGCTGAGCACGTGGCCGAGCGTGAGGAACCCGCCCGCTGGGACGCCGGTGGTTGCCGAGGCACCTGACCGGAGAGCCTTGACTGGTAAATCGCCTTGTGCTGACACGGTCACACCTTAGCCAGAGTCAATCGAGTGGTCAGCACGTCTGGTCGCATCGCAGTCCATCTTGATGGCGGGGAATTTCACGAGCCGTTCCCAGCGCTTCTGGGGGAAGTCAGCAAGATCCCGGAGCAGTTGCGCCGAACGAGCAGGGGGCCAGCCAGAAGGCCGGCACCCCGCCCCGCAAGCGCTACCTACTGAAGCGCGCCATGTTGCTGAAGACGAACTTCTTGACGTTGCGGTAACCCGAACCGGTGGACTCCATCACGGTTGCCTCCGCCCAACTGCGGCAGCCGTTGCGCCCGGTCTGCGCTGTTTCGCATTCCGTGCGCCACTTGCGGCCATCCGCAGCCGTCCAGCTGTTGTCGTGGGCCAGTTTGTTGTCCTTCCATGTGCTGCGCGGCGATGCCACATAGGTCAGGTTGTTGAACAGCCACCCGTTGAACTTCGCGAACGTGCCGTCGGTGTACTGGATCTGGGTTCCCCAGATGTAGGTCCAGCACCGCTGCGTCACGGAGTACGCCTCACAAGTGGTCATCCACTTGCGACCGTTGACATCGTGGAAGCCAGGCGTCTCGTACAGGTCACCCGTCGGCGCCGTCGGGGTGACGGTGGGCCCCGGAACGCTCACGGTGACGGTGGGGGCGGGCGAGGGCTCCGCCGGCCCGGGCTGGTTGGCGTCGGGTCTGGTCAGGTTGTGCGTCAGGTAGAGCAGCACCTCCGCTGGCGCGGGCGCGGGACCGAACGCATTGCCGTTGACGTTGACGTCCTCCCCGAAGTCCCAGATGGACGTTCCGCGGAACAGGGGATCGGAGTCGACGTCACTGTCGTGCAGCGCGGTCACGGCGGCCTTGGTGTACTCCAGCATCGGATATCCGGTGGCACCGTTCTCCCCCGGCACGCAACTGGGGCCGTCACACGTCGTGTACTCATTCGACGACGCCGACGCCGGAATCCCGAAGGCATAAGGAATGTCCAGCGCCTGCGCCCACGCCTTCATGTTGCCGACTTCCCGCTGCACACTGCTGGTGTAGGTGGGAAGGTCATTGAGACTGCCTGCCGGAATGCCGTTGAGGTCATACAGCGAGGCGATGATGAGGCCGTTACCGTGGGACGTGACCATGTCGGAGACGTTGCTGGCACTCAGCGTCCCCGGCTGGATCGCCGCTGCGAACGTGAAGAACGAGAAGAACCGGCCCTGCGGGTGGGGGGCATCGACGCAACCGTACGGGTCGTTGGCGGGGTCACCGTCGTGCTCACCGGCGAAGTTCTTGGCGATCTGCATGTAGAAGTAGTACTGGCCGTTCGTCGCAGTGACGTCGAAGGGCTCCAGGTCGAACTGGATGCCGTCGATGCGCCCATCGGCGCAGAGCCCCTTGGCCGCCTTGTCCGCGTAGTCGCGGGCGAGGCTCTCGCTCAGGTCGTTGAAGTTGCGCAGGTAGCCCTCGGGCCCGACGCGTCCGTCGATCACTGGTGTCATGATCACCGGCCGCGATGCACCGCCCGAGGAGTCGGGGCCGACGGGGTTGAGGCCGTCGACGTAGGCGCCGGTGGACTCGTACCCGTCGCTGTCAGGCGTGTAGTACATGTTGAGGTCGTCGATCGTGCACTTGGTGGCGTCGTCGTCCTCGCAGTAGGTCTCCATGTCGCTGCCGTAGCTGAACACCTGGTCGAGTTCGTTGCCCGGTGTGGCGGCGGCGTTGTACTTGTTGATGAGGTTGATCCAGCGGCCCGGGTCAAATGCGCCCGCGGGATCCCTGTCATACATCCACACCCCGTTGGCCCGCGGCGGGAACGCGGCCTCGGAGTCAACACCAACAGGGTCAGCCTGCGGCGTATCAGCGTTGGCCGCGGGGATCGACAACCCCGTCGAGACGAGCATCGCTACTACGGCTCCCAGCGCCACCAGATGCCGCGGGCGGCCGCGCAGACGCAGTCGCCTTCGCACAGATGTGCCTCCGGAACGGACGGGGGAAAGTTGTGCTGTAAACATGTCGCTCCCTCATCTTCATTGACGCCGGATGGACTCAAATTAACAGCAGGTGGGACCAGACCCCCTGCAATGACGGCGGCTACCCTCCGAACCCACCGACGACAGCCAAGTCTGCGTAGGCTGCCGAGATGAGCGACAACGACCAGATCTTCAACGCGAACGATGAGTGGCCCGAGCGGATTCGACGTGCCCAGGCGGGTGCGAGGGAGGCAGGGACAGACGCGCTTCTGCTGTCGCCGGGGCCGGACCTGCGGTACCTGACGGGCTACCAAGCGCTGCCGCTGGAGCGGCTGACCTGTCTGGTCGTACGTGCGGGGGCCGATCCGGTGTTGGTGGTCCCGAACCTGGAACGTCCCGCCGCTCTGGCCTCGCCCGCTGGGGCCGCTGGCCTGGAGATCGTGGGCTGGGACGAGACGGATGATCCCTACGACCTCGTGGCCGGGCTCCTGCCCGACGCCGCGGTCGTGTCGCTCGACAACCAGATGTGGGCGGAGAAGGTACTGCGACTGCGCGCTGCCCTGCCCGGCGTCCGACAGGAGCTGGCCAGCGAGGTCATTTCTCCACTGCGGATGCGCAAGTCCGTCGCCGAGATCGAGGCGTTGCGGCAGGCCGGGGCCGCGATCGACCGGGTGCACGCCCAGGTGCCCGAGTGGCTGAGGGCCGGGCGCACGGAGCGGCAGGTGGGTGCCGACATCGAGAAGGCCATCCGCGCCGAGGGGCACGAGAGCGTCGACTTCGTGATCGTCGGGTCCGGACCCAACGGCGCCAGCCCGCACCATGAACTCTCCGACCGGGTGATACGTCCGGGCGACCCCGTGGTCGTCGACATCGGCGGCACCACAGCAGCCGGCTACTGCTCGGACTGCACCCGCACCTACGTCGTCGGGGAGCCGTCCGCGGACTTCGTCGCGTCCTACGAGGTGCTGCAACGAGCCCAGGCCGCGGCCGTGGAGCACGTCCGCCCCGGGGTGACCTGCGCCTCCGTCGACGCCGCGGCCCGCGACGTCATCACCGACGCCGGGTTCGGGGACCTGTTCATCCACCGGACCGGGCACGGCATCGGCCTGGAGACCCACGAGGACCCCTACATCGTGCAGGGCAACGAACTGCTGCTGGAGCCTGGCATGGCCTTCTCCGTCGAGCCGGGCATCTACCTCCCCGGCCGTCACGGCGCGCGCATCGAGGACATCGTGGTGTGCACTGCCGCCGGCGTGGAGGCGCTGAACCGGGGTGGCCACGACCTCGTGGTGGTCCCGGCCGGGTAGCTCGCCCGATCGCCGCGCGGGGAGGAGCTCAGGTCAGCGAACCCCGCGCATCGTCTTCTTCAGCATCGGGACGAACGCCGCCAGAATCACGCCCAGCACGATCGAGGTGCCACCGAGGAACGAGAAGTACGGGACCTCGTTGTTCCGGTCGTAGTACCCGGCGAGGATGCCCGCGAGTGTGGTGCCGATGGAGACGGACAGGAAGAACAGGGCCACCATCTGCGTCCGGAACGCCTGCGGTGCCAGCTTGGTTGCCACCGACAGCCCGATCGGGGACAGGAACAGCTCAGCCAGCGTGAACAGGAACAGGATGAAGACGAGCCCAAGCAGGGGTGTGCTGTTGGGACCGCCGCCGGCGAACGGGATGAAGGCCAGGAACGCCAGCCCCATCATGATGAGCCCCAGGGCGAACTTCAGCGGTGAACTGGGCTGACGTGACCCCATCTTCGTCCAGACGGCGGCGAAGATCCCTGAGAAGATGATGATGAAGACCGGGTTGATCGACTGCACCCAGCTTGGCGGCATCGTCCAGCCGAAAATGGTCCTGTTGAGACTCTCCTCGGAGTAGATGGCCACGACGGTGAACTGCTGCTGGAACAGGGCCCAGAAGGCGGCCGAGGCGATGAACAGGGGAATGAAGGACACCACCCTGCTGCGTTCGGTGGCGTCGACCCGGGGGCTCCTGAGGAGGAGAACGAAGTACGCGATGGAGGCGAAAATCGCCAGACCCGCCATGACGTTGGCCAGATTGCCGGCATTCACGAGGCCGGAAAACAGGAAAGCGACGATCACGACCAGCGCGCCGACGCCGATCAGACCGTAGCGGCGGAACTGCGACGCGGGCAACGGGTTGGGCACCTCGTGCGCCTCGGCGGGCAGGTTCTTGCGGGTGAGCGCGTACTGCGTCAGGCCGATGGCCATCCCCACGGCAGCCGCGCCGAAGCCGAAGTGGAAACCCCAGGTTTGCTGCAGCCAACCCGTGATGAGCGGGCCAACCAGTGCCCCTACGTTGATGCCCATGTAGAAGATCGAGAACCCGGCGTCGCGACGCTCGTCCCCCTCCTCGTACAAGGTGCCCACCAGGGACGTGGCGTTGGCCTTCAGGCCACCGGAGCCGACGGCGATGAGAATGAGGCCGATGGTGAGCCCGACGATGTCCGGGAGCACAGCCAACGAGATGTGGCCGAACATGATCATGATGGCCGAGTAGAGCAGCACCCGCTCCGAGCCCAACAGGCGGTCAGCCAGCCAGGCCCCGAGGATCGTCGACAGGTAGACCCCACCGCCGTAGGCGCCCACCAGTCCGGTGGCGACCCCGCGGTCGATACCAAGACCGCCTTCGGTCACCGTGAAGTACATGTAGTAGAGCAGGATCCCCTGCATCCCGTAGAACGAGAAGCGCTCCCACATCTCGACGCTGAACAAGTTCGCCAGCATGCGGGGGTGGCCGAAAAACGTGGCCCGGGTGTCGTTGGGGGCCTGCGACCCGACGGTGCTCATGCCTACAGTCCAGAGTGCGCGAAGGGCGTTGTCAATCGCGGGCGCGCAGATGAGATGCCCCCAGACTGCCGGGTGCATGACCCCCCGGTGTGGTTCCCGGACGGAGCCGCCGCGCCCGGACCGGGTCAGATGACGCATGCCGCCTGCCCTGCTTCACGGGTCCACCACATGCCCGTCGCCGGTCATTTCGCCCCACCAAAAGGGTGGTTTTTTCGCTTAAGGCCCTGATCAGGCCAAACACCACCTGACAACGGCAAAGCCGCCCCCAAATCCCCCTGAGATTGACCCGAGACGGCAACTACAGTCTCGACTACTTGAGGCCCCCCGGTCCTCAGCATCGCCGAAACAGGTTGGGGAAAGGAGACTGGTGACCACGTCAGACTTGCTGCAGAAGGCATCCCCGCATCGGAGCGCCGTGCGCCCGGCCAGGCAACGCAGAACCGTTGGTCAACGCTTCTGGCGGGACAAGACTCTGCTGCTGATGTGTGTGCCGGGCCTCGCCGTCCTCATCACTTTCCACTACGCGGCCCTGGCCGGGAACGTCATCGCGTGGAAGGACTACAAGCCCTACCTCAGCATCGGCACCAGCGACTGGGTGGGTTGGGACAACTTCAGGATCATCACCGACGGCGACCCAGCCTTCCTGAGGGCGGTACGCAACACGCTGGTACTCACGTTGGTCCAGAGCGTGCTCGTGTTCCCCGCCCCGATCCTGCTCGCGCTGCTGCTGAACAGCGTCCTGTCGCAACGCGTCAAGCGCGTGGTGCAGAGCGTCCTCTACCTCCCCCACTTCCTGAGCTGGGTGGTCGTTGTGGCCGTGTTCCAGCAGATCCTCGGCGGTGGTGGCCTGATCAACTCGTTCCTCCGCCAGAACGGGGCGACGACGCTCGACATCATCGGCAACCCCGACCTCTTCGTCGCCCTGTTGACCAGCGAGGTCATGTGGAAGGACACGGGCTGGGCCACGATCCTTTTCCTTGCCGCGCTCTCCGGCATCGATTCGTCCCTGTACGAGGCGACGGCGGTCGACGGGGCATCCAGGTGGCGGCAGATCTGGCACGTGACACTTCCCGGCCTGCGGGGGGTCATCATCCTGCTGTTGATCCTGCGGCTGGGCGATTCGCTGTCCGTCGGCTTCGAACAGATCATCCTGCAGCAGCGTGCCGTCGGTATCGACGCCAGCGAGGTCATCGACACCTACGTGTTCAACCATGGCGTCGTGGGCAACGCCTGGGGCGAGGCCACCGCAGTGGGTCTCGTCAAGGGGGTGATCGGCACGTTACTCGTGCTGGGCGCAAACAAGTTGGCCCACGTGTTCGGAGAACAGGGAGTGTACAAAGCATGAGCACCGCCGCACCAGTGAAAACGGATGTGGCTGCGGCCGCGACCGTGAAACGGTCCCCTCGTTCGGGACGTGGAACCCGACGACCCACGCTCGACAACGGGCAGCAGGCCCCCAGCGGATCCGAGAAACTTCTCATCGGGGTGGTCCTGACGATCTGCTGCGCGGTGGTGGTCGTCCCGTTCCTCGGCATCATCTCCACATCGCTGTCCACCTCGCAGCACCTCGACGAGGCCGGCGGCTTCACGCTGTGGCCCGACGGCTTCAACATCGGCGCCTACACATCGGTACTGACCGGGGGCGTGGTGACCCGCGCGCTTCTGGTCAGCATCGGCGTGACCACCGTGGGCACGCTGCTGAGCCTCATCGTCAGCTCGATGATGGCGTTCGGCCTGTCCCGTCCGGGCAGTTTGTTCCACAAACCCATCCTGCTCATTCTGCTGTTCAGTCTGCTCTTCAGCCCCGGACTTATCCCGCTCTACCTGACGGTCAAACAGGTCGGACTGCTGAACTCGTACTGGTCGCTGATCCTGCCCGGCCTCATCAGCGCCTTCAACGTCATCGTGTTGCGCGCCTTCTTCATGAACATCCCCACCGAGTTGTTCGAGTCCGCACGCCTCGACGGCGCCTCGGACTGGCACATCTTCACCCGTCTCGTACTCCCGCTCTCCAAGGCCGTGCTGGCCGTCATCGGCCTGTTTTACGCCGTGGGCTACTGGAACTCCTTCTTCAACGCCCTCCTCTACCTCTCGGACCAGAGCAAATGGCCGCTCACGCTGGTCATGCGCACCTACGTCCTGGACAACGCGCAACTGGCACAGGGCGACCTCGGCACAGCCGTCAACGCGCTGCCTCCACAGCCCGCACTCCAGATGGCGATGCTCATCATCGCCATCTTCCCGATCCTGTGCGTCTACCCCTTCATGCAGAAGCACTTCACCACAGGCATGCTCACCGGCGCGGTGAAGGGTTGACCACCGGCTCCCACCCCCAACACACATCCGCCCCCACAAGGAGAAAACAATGAGTCCACTGTCCCGTCGCCAGTTCGTCCATGCCTCGCTGGCCATCGCTGCCTTGAGTGGCGGTCTGCTGTCCGGCTGCGGGGGCGACTCGCCCGGTAAGACCAACGGCAACGGCGCAAATGGTGGTG
>JBDSRF010000248.1:0-2914 GCA_039929445.1 Arachnia sp.
AGCCCGCGGAGCTGGCGCGAACAACGATGATCACGACGGGCGGGCTGACAAAGCGGCTCGACCGACTCGAGGCCTTGGGCCTCGTGGCGCGCACCCGGACTGAAGGAACCGACGGCCGCTCAAAACTCGTCCAACTCACCCCTGAGGGGAGGACCCGCATCGATGCGGCCTTCACGGAGCACATGGCCAACGAAAGACGCCTCGTGGATCAGCTCACGCCAGCCCAACAAGAAGCGCTCGAGCCCCTTCTGCGTGCGTGGTTGCACCACCACGAAGGCCCTTGAGATGATTGGAGCCACCAACACCCTGCCTCCACGGCCGGAACCCGCCCGTCGGTAGCCCACACGAGCATCATGCTGAGAACGGCTCCACGGGGTCGCCGACGTGAATGCGCCCTTGGCCGAGCGGGGTGAGTCGCAGGCCAAACCAGGTCTTGTTCTCCCGCCTGCGATGCGCCGCCAACGTGCGGATCGGCTCCCTGCCGCGGGCCAGCGTCGCAGGATCGACCGTGGTCATGGAGCACCGGTCACAGATCATCGTCACCCGGAACCCGACGCCGTTGATGTTCACGCCCGTCCACCCCTCCTCCACGAAGGGTTCCCCGCCGTCGATGATGACGTTCGGCCGGAACCTCACCGGGTCCACCGGCGATGCCCCGGAGCCGGCCCAGTCGTCGAGCTGGCGCATGGATGATTCCGTGATGAGGAGCAACGGCGCGCCATCCGCCAGCGACATGACGTCGCCGGCCTGGCCTCCGTCCTCCGCGGCGATGGGGCGCAGCATGGGATCCGGCTGCCACACCAGCCTCACGCGGAACCCCAGGCGATCGCTCAACCATCGGTTCACGTCGCTCCCGGCAGCCACGGCCGAGCCCTGCCGACTGTGGTCCACCGCGATGACGTCGCCGCCCTCGCGCATGTCGACGTCGATGACTCCCCCATCACGGTCGGCCAGTCGCACGGCATTCTCGCCGAGCGATCTCGCGGACAGGCCGAGTAGTTGCTTGTGTTCGCGCGCCGTGAGCTTCTCGCCCTTTCGGCCGACGAGTCCCCAGCGGCGGTCCTGGTCCAGACCCCAGGGGTTGGCCCACGCCGCATCGACGTCCTCGCCCGCACACGATTTCACCGGATACACACGGAGCCTGGTCACTCGCACGCCAGAAGGCTAGCAAGCACCCGAACCCCGGACTGCGCGCGCGTCAGACGCTGCTACTGCGCATGTCCAGCAGCGGGACGAAGAAGTGCATGAGCGGCCCGATGGCCAGTGCGAAAACCACCGTTCCTGCTCCCAGCTGTCCTCCGAGAACCACCCCGAGGACGACGACGCCGATTTCGACCACGGTCCGGGTCAGCCGGAGCGTCCGGCCCGTCCTGCCGGCGAGCGAGGTGACTAGCCCGTCCCGGGGCCCGTGACCCAGACCAGCGCCGATGTAGGCACCCGTGGCCACCCCGTTCAGGGCGATGCCGAGGACGAGAGCCCCGACGCGCAGGGGTAGCCCCTCCAGGGGTGGCAGCACCGCGAGGACCGCGTCGATGGTGAGGCCCACGAGCACGATGTTGAGCAGGGTCCCCACGCCGGGCCGCAGACCCAACCACATGGAGACCGCGAGCAGCAGCAGTCCCACCAGGACCGACCAGACACCGATGCTCAGGCCAACGGCGTTGGTCAGGCCCTGCTCGAGCACCGTCCAGGGCATGACCCCGAGCTCGGCATGCACGATGAGCGCGATGCTGGTGCCGAAGAGGGCAAGTCCGCCGAGCAACTGCGCAAAGCGTGCTGGCAGGCGGTCGCCGCGGGCCGGCAAGAAGGGCATGCCGCCTACCGTAGCCGTGATCGCGGGACGCCCGGGAACTCGGACTGCCGAGCTCCCTGGCCGCCCCCTGGGCAAGAATTCCCCCATGGACACATGGCGCAGCGCACCCACGATCGAGTGTGCAGACCTGACGCTGGAGCCCCTGCGGAGCGAGCATGCCGAGGAGATGGCGCCCGCACTCGACGACGTCGCGCTGCACACCTTCATAGGGGGTGAGCCGGCGACGCTCGACCAGCTGCGGCAGATCTACGGGCTGCAGGTGAAGGGGGTGTCCCCGGATGGCACCGAGATGTGGTTCACCTGGGTGCTGCGCCGCACCGACACGCGGGAGGCGGCCGGGTACGTCCAGGCCACCATCACCGAGCAGGACGGCGTGAGTGTCGCGGAGGTCGCGTGGGTGGTGGCCCGACGCCATCAGTCCCGCGGCCTGGCCCGCCAAGCCGCCGTGGCCATGGTCGAGTGGCTCTGGGCTTCCGGCGCGGGATGCATCATTGCGCACGTGCACCCGGAACACCAGGCCTCCCAAGCCATTGCGGCAGCCGTCGGCCTCCACCCCACCGGGACACTGGTGGACGGCGAAGTGCGCTGGACCAGCGGCGACTAGTGGGCCGGTGCTCCAGGCCGAGGAGGGCTGGTGCAACGGCGTCCATGCCAGGAGCTGGGATCATGGCGTTGGGGCACCTCGGTGCAGGTCGGCGTCGATGTGTGCAGTGGTGATCAGGCCTGTCAGCCGGCGGTGCCAGTTGATGTCCCGCCACATCTCGACGAACTGGGGAGCGCAAAAGTTGCTGGTGGCGATCCCGACCCAGCGACCCGTGGCAGCGGCCCGGGCCACCGCCTTGGCGTTGGTGTCCTTGACCCAGTCCCATTCCAAGCCGGGCCAGTCCTTGTAGTCCACCACCACCCAGCATTCGGAGGTGTAGAGACCCAAGCCTGTGGCACGTGACCATTGCGCAACACGGTCGATTCCAGTGAACATCGCCGCTTCCCAGTGTGCAGGGTCGCTGTCAAAGACCACGCGCCCCCGTTGCACCAAATTGTCGAAACCTGTCGGTTCGAACCTCTCCGAAGAGTAGCCAACCCGTTGGTAATAGTCGCTCC
>JBDSRF010000249.1:0-7948 GCA_039929445.1 Arachnia sp.
GAGCTCCTGCTGGGTCGGTTGCGGGACCGCGACGCTGGCACCGATGACCAACAGGTGCGGCAGCAGCGCCGCTGCGTGCGCACGGCTGGAGTCATCGACCATCTCGGACCACACCGACTCCAAAGCCCGCAGTCGCGCTTGATCCACACGCTCCAGTGCAGCCTTGGCGACGGGGTCCTGAAACGCCCAGGCGCGCACGGCCACCTCGAGGCGGAGATCGACCAAGGACTCCAACCGGGCGGCGAGGTCTTCCAGGAGCGCCGGAGATGGGGAGTCGACGAGATCTTCAAGGGCCTTCTGCTCCCAGCGGTCCAGGAGGGAGGCGCGGTAGTGCGCGGCGCTATCAAAGTGATGAAAGAACGACCCTTTGGTCAGATCGATGCGCGCCGCGATCTTGTCGATTCGAAGTCCACTGACCCCTTCTTCGGCAAGAACTCGCAACCCTTCAGCTATCCAGCGCTCACCTTTCACATCCACCAGCATACCAAACGGTACGGTATGCTGGTCCCCATGTCCTTGTTGCCGGATCCCGGCTGGCCGGTGATCGTATTGGCGGCCATATCGCTGGTTGACGCACTGATCTGCATCAAACCGGCAGCCTTCATCGCCCAGTGTTTCAACGATGTTGGGTGGCCCCGTCGGTACTGGTGGTTGATGCCGCCCGTAAAGCTCGCGGCAGCCGTCGGGTTGATTGCCGGGATCTGGATCCCCGCGTTGGCTGCGGTGACGACGGGCTGCATGGTGCTCTACTTCCTCGTCGCCATCACGATGCACATCCGTGCACGCGACGTCGGACGAAACCTCCTCCTCAACGCCACAGGGATGCTCCTGATCTGCCTGGCGACTGGGGTCTACTGCTTCTTGATCTAGTTGTGATGTCCAGGAGCTCCGTTTCTCCCGATGGCGAGGAACCGTCTCTCGCCGAGGACCGCGCCAGACATCTGACACCTCGTCCATGGCCAGTGCACGCTGTGGCTCAGTCGGAGAATGCCTTCGCAAGCATGATCATGCGTGTTCGGAAGTCGTCGGAACCGGGGGAGTAAACCGCGGCCCAGACGGCATTGAGCACCAGCCGGACAAACGTCCAGCGCCGGACTCTATCCTCGTCGAGCCCCGCCACATCAGCGACCACTTCTGAGCGCAACCGGACGTGGTTGCGCACGGAAAATGCAGCCGCCGTTACCTCCGCCCTGTTCCACACCATGGGCGCGACCGCGTAGGCCCATTCCCCCGCTACGGGCTTCGGGTCGATGGCGAGCCAGTTGCCGCGATGTTCCTCGAGTGGCGCAAGCACGTTCATGTCGTGCAGATCTTCGTGCACCAACCGAGCCGGCGGAGCACTTGCCACCAGCGCCTTCAGCTCATCGTTCGCTTGGTGGGTGAGACGTCGGGGCACGAGTACCGACGCCGCGCTCAGCTGTTCCTGCCATCGGATGGCCTTGTCCGCGACCGTGTCCAATTGAGGGGCCGGTGGCCGGTCCAGCTGCTGAATGAGTTCTCCGACCACCTCGCACGCTTGAAGGATCGGGAGCTCGGTGAGTGGTCGGTTGCCGTCGAGGCGCTCCAACAACAGTGTCGACGCCGACGGGTCGGCCGCGAGAAGCCGCACCGCACCGCGGCCGTCCCAGAGCTTCAAGGCGAGGTGCTCGTGACGCGCCTCGGTGTGCGGCCACGTCACCTTCAACACGGCAGCCTGCGCCTCGCGAAGCATCGGGAAGACCAAGGCGTTCTCGCCGTGCCAGGGTCGCCCATCGAGCGTGAGCCCCCAACGCTCGAGGTGCTCCTCCACAAGTGATGGGACCTGTGCAAGCCAATCGTCGCCGCTAGGGTAACCGGCACCATCCGCGGCGCGGCCAGCGATTGCCATGCGAAAAGGTTCTGGGATCATCATCAAAACTAATGTAAGCCTCAAGTTGCCACCAGAGGCTGGTGCAAGGAGCTGAGTGGGACAGACGTACCGAGTACTCCAACCTTGACTGACTTCGCGTCAAATTGGGAGAGCGCCCACCCGACGGCCTCGTGTCGAACTTCAGGCGTCGGATCGTGTCTCCGCGCGAGGCCGTAGCTGCATTCGGTACCACTGCGGCGCCGTCCGATCCATTGGCCAGCCCAGACCGGCTGTCGGCGCTGGCCAGACCTCACGTATTTCCCAGAGAGGGAAAGCGCCTTCGATCTCGCCCCGAGAAACTCCCTCGAAAAGCCACCGGAAGCGCGTCCAGCCGAATGCAAGCATGAGCAACAACGCATTCGGGTTCGCCAGCGAGGAAACGCTCTTTCCCATCGCGGGTTGCTGCTGCGCACTCAGACCTTGGAAGCATCCGATGTCGATGAACAGATCGAAAGCACCGAGGTCGACAGCGTTGAGGTCCGTGACATCCCCGACGAGGTATCGCACCGCGGTACCGCCACTCTCCTGAGCGCCCGCGATCGCTTCGGGGGCAGCGTCGACTCCGACAGCATCCCATCCAAGCTGAGCGAGCTGACGCGTGTATATCCCACGGCCACAACCGAGATCCAGAGCCCTGCCGGGCGGACGAGCGCACCCCGCCGACACGCGATCGAAGACGTCGACGATTTTCGCGCCCGAGACCTGCGCGTAACGCTCCCACGGTGTGGCTCGACGAGCGTATCGCCGGTACACCGACGAATAGTTCACCATGACCATCGTCTCCCTGCTGTGGCATCGGCCGCCGTGAGGCTACATGCGACGACCCCAGTATCTAGGGCGACGGCGTTCCCCGCTACTACCGAGCCACGAGCGGATCGTCAACCGAACGCGAGCGGTGACGCGGCGATGGCATCGGTCGATGATGGATGTGCGACTCACGTGACCTCCACGCCATTGGCTCCCAGAAGACGCGTCCAGTGTGCTGCCAGCTCCTCTGCTTCTCTCGGAGTGATCGTCCGAAGAATTCTCATGGGTGCATTGGATGGGTGGAGGGAGGCAATCGGTTTCGGGACAGCGTCCTTCGTCGCCGTGCCCATCCCTACCCGGGAGGTTCATGCTTGTCCGCCCTGGTCCTCCTTGCCGGCATCCATCGTGGGCTGGCGCACCCGTTGGTGGGCTCGCGTTGAGTGGAGCCTTGTGAACAGTCGCCTGAGTGGCCAGTGAGCACCCCCTGCGCTCATGTGTCGCAGGTGGCCGGACATCCCCAACGTTTGGGGAGCTTGGAATACCAGTGCTCCTCCGCTTCCCCGTTGTTCTTGGCCGCCTGACGGCTTGTGTGTGGGACATCGTGCTCAGTGGCGTGGCGACCGATCACCCGATTGCGCCGATTATCCTTGGCTTCCAGCGCCGCAGGTGCTTGAGCGGGAGCCCCTAGCACTTGGAGACACGATGACCGACTACGCCACCGACCACTTCGACATCGTCGTGATCGGCGCGGGCCCGGCCGGCACTGCGGCTGCACTCCGGGCGGCGGAGCTGGGTGCAAGGGTCGCGGTCGTCGAGGGCGACCGCACCGGCGGAACCTGCGTGAATACCGGATGCGTTCCGACCCGCGTCCTCGCGAAGGCGGCACGCATGATGCGCGAGATCCGCACCGCCGAGTCGTACGGGATTGAGGTCGAGCAGCGTCCGCTTGTCTGGTCGACCACCGTCGCGCGTGTGCAGGAGCGCGTGGACCGGGTGCGCTCGATCAAGCGTGAGGCCCAGCGGTTCGACGACGCCGGAATCGAGCTCGTACTCGAAGGCAGGGCGAGGTTCACGAATGCCCAGACCGTGGAGATCGCGTCGGGTCGACGCCTCACCGCAGATACCTTCATCGTGTGCGTGGGCGGTCACTCGCGCAGGCTACCGGTGCCCGGGGCGGAGCTCGCGACCGTTCCCGACGAGGTCCTGACACTGCCGGAACTTCCCGACCGCGTGGCCATCATCGGCGCCGGAAATACGGGTGCCCAACTTGCCACGGTCTTCAGCTCGTTCGGCTCGCAAGTCACCCTGCTCGACCTCGCGCCGCGCATCCTGATGGCATCCGACGCCCTGATCTCCGAGCATGTTTCGCGTGCGTTCGTCGAACAAGGCATGACCGTGCGCACCGGAATCGAGACAGTAACCGGACTCGAGAGATCCACGGATGGCTCCATCACTCTGCTCTGGCGTGAAGATGGACGTCCGGAGTCGAGCAGCTTCGACGCCGTGATCATGGCGACGGGGTGGCCGGCGGATGTCGGTGACCTTGGGCTCGAAGCGGCAGGGATAGACGTCGTGAAGTCCGCGATCCCGGTCGACCTGCACTTCCGCAGTGTGGTGCCGCACATCTTCGCGGTGGGTGACGCGACCGGGCGCGACATGCTCGTGCAGGCCGCGCAGTTCGAGGGCGAGGTCGCCGCGGAGAACGCTGTGCTCGACACCAACCGACGCACCCCGCGTCACCTGCTGCCAGCGGGCGGATTCACCGATCCCGACTACGCCGGCGTCGGCTTCACCGAGGAGCAGGCGCGTGAGCGCGATGCGGAGTGCGTCGTGTCGGTCTTCCCCTACACGGCTCTCGATAGGGCGGTGATCGACGACCGTGAGCGCGAATTCCTGAAGCTCATTTCCGACAGGAGGCGCGAACTCATCCTCGGCGCGCACGCCGTGGGGGAGAATGCGGTGGAGGTCATCCAGGCGGCGACGACGGCGATGGCGGCAGGAATCGACGTGGCAACTCTCGCTTCCGTGAAGTTCGCCTACCCCACCTACAGTGCGGTGATCGGAATGGCGGCACGTGGCCTGCTCGCTGAGAAGGCGAATCCCGCACTACTCGACTGAATCCGGCCTACATACCTTGAGGAGACGAAAATGATCACCACCATTGAGGCCTGCCGTCCGTGGGGCGCAGAGCTGTGCGACCTCCATCTGGCCGATGGGCGGATCACGGCCATCTCCGCGCACACCGGCCCCAGTGCCACCCGCGACGGCGTGCTCGACGGCCGGGGCAGGCTGGTGTTGCCGTCGTTCACCGACGCCCACTGCCATCTGGACTCCACCAGGGTCGGTCTACCCTTCCGGTCACACACCGGCGGCCCCGGGGTATGGCAGATGATGCTCAACGACCGAGCCAACTGGCGTGATGCCGAGGTCAGCATCACCCAGCGCACCACCGATCTGCTCGGTCGGATGATCGCGCACGGCACCACGCGCGTGCGCAGCTTCGCGCAGGTGGACGTCGACTGCCGGCTGGAGCGTCTCGAGGCTGTGCTTGCTGCCAAGGACACCCATGGACATCGCGCCGACGTCGAGGTGGTGGCCTTTCCGCAAGCGGGGATCTTGCGTGAGGATGGCTCGACGCAGGTATTGGAGGATGCGTTGCGGGCCGGCGCGCAGGTGATCGGCGGGATCGACCCATGCTCGCTGGACCGGGACCCGGCCCGGCACCTGGATATCGTCTTCGACCTGGCCGAGCGCTACCAGGCGCCCGTCGACATTCACCTGCACGAGCCCGGTGACCTGGGCGGGTTCAGCGCGGCCCTCATCATCGAGCGGACCGAGGCGCTGGGAATGCAGGGCAGGGTGCTCATTTCACATGCGTACGGGCTGTTCGATGGTGGGGCAGAAACGGCCCGGATGATTGACGACCTGGCGAGGGCCGACATCGCCTTGTCCACGGTGGCCCCCGGCAGGGCGCAACCGCTCCCGTTGCCGCAGTTGGTGGCGGCCGGCGTGAGGGTCGGGCTGGGGGAGGATGGGCAGCGCGACTACTGGTCCCCCTACGGCAACGGCGACATGCTGGATCGGACGTGGCAGCTGGCCTTCACCCAGGGTGCACGGGCTGACGAGTGGATCGAACACTGCGCGGCAGTGGCGACGATCGGTGGGCGCTCGATCGTCGAGCGCAACACTCCCCGTCTGTCCTCACTGGCCGACCGCCCCGGTGTCTCCGTCGGCGACGCCGCCGATCTCGTGCTGCTCGCAGGAGAAACTGTCACCTCCGCCGTGATGGACCGTCCCGCGGATCGCACAGTGCTGCGGGGTGGCGTCGTGGTCGCGGAGGGACTGGAACTCCGCTGAAGGTTCCGCCGAACGGAAGCTGGCAGTCCGTCCCACAGAGCTCGGACCGACCCTGAGGCCGTGCCAGCTCAACTATTGCGGAAGGCTGCGTAGCGGTTCTCGGTGCTCACGTACCAGCGCAGCGCGGTCCCGCGCATCTCAGCCAACCATGCCTGGTCGGTCTGGCCGATGAGATCGGTTGTCTCATGCGGGTCGAGCGCCACGTTGAACACTTCGTCGCGCCGATCACCGAAGTGGTGGATGAGTTTGATGTCCCCGTCGATGGTGGCGGTGCACTTGCCGCGGGCGTAGCACGTGGCCACGAGTGGACCCTGGGGTTCTCCGCTGAGCAGGGAGGGCCTGTACGTGGCATCGCTCTCGAGATCGAATCCGAGGAGGTCGACGACGGTGGGCAGCACGGCGAGCTGGTTGGCCGGGCCATCGACCAACTCACCCGCACGCTGGGGATCGTGAATGAGGAACGGGATGCGGATGCCCTCCTCATAAATGGTGTCGTCGTGCTGGAAAATCTGATGTTCACCGAAGCCCTCGCCATGGTCGCCGACCACGACAAAGACCGTGTTCTCGTACAGCCCCAGTTCCTTGAACATGTCGACGACCTTGCCGACGAACCGATCCTGGTAATGAATGCCGTTGAGGTAGTTGTTGAGCAGGGGGTCTTCCACGAAATCAATACGGGGATAGCCCGTGAGTGCGTAGTCGTGGTGGCCGGTCACCGTCAGCATCGAGAGCATGAAAGGTCCGTCGCCGTTCTTCTCCAGCCATGTGCGCTCGGGGCCGAGCATGATGTCGTCCTCGTAACCGAAATAGTTGGCCCGCTGAAAGCCGGGTGTCTTCATCTGGTCGACGGACATGAAGTTCTGGAACCCGAAATTGCGCGCCGTGGCGCGTCGTCGCTCGAATCTCTCAATGGCGGACTGGAAGAACGACGTGGCGTACCCCTGCTCCTTGAGGAGGGTGGGCAGGCATTTGGCGGGGAGGCTGTCGGGATCGGCCTCGGAGTTGTCGCTGTCCGGCGGGGGGGCGATGCCGCAGTGGATGGCGGTCAGCGCCTTGGACGTGTGCGGCAGCACCGAGTAGCCGCGTTCCGGCCTGATCGACGTCTTCATGAGTTCATCGATGACAGGCGTCACCGGTTGCTTCACGTCCTGCAGGGTCGCCGCTGCGCGTTGCGACTCGAGCGTGATGACCACCACGTTGCGGAAAGCGCCGTTGTGGCCGACGAGGCGGGTGGTCTCCGGCGTGGGAGTGACTGCGTCAGCGGCCAACTCCCGGGGGTAGGCAGTGGCGGCCCGCACCGGAGCCATCGCCAACCTCAGGGCCGGTGCGAGAGAGAAGGCAGCCGATGCGTTGGGTGCGCTCCACCCGGCTGCAATCAGCAGCACGACGAGCCCCACCACGCTGGCGGCCTTGATCCTCGTCCTGGGGTTGGGCTTCAGGAGTCGGCTGAGGATGGGGCCCAGGACCAGCGGCACCACAACCACCCCGACGCCGACTCCGACGAGCACGCCAATGAGGCTATCGTCGATCTGCGAGTCGATCACGGCTGCCAACTCCTCACGGCGCTGTGCGGCGTCGACGAGCGTTGGCCACGTCAACGGATTACCAGTGGTCATGACGTACTCGTGGTTGACCACAGCAAAGAGGCCGACGAGAAGGGTTGCCAGGTGGGCAACGTAAAAAGTGATGGTGCGGAACCGCCTGCGGGTGAAAAGGCAGCCAAGAGTCCACACCAGCACCCACGCGCCACCGAATGCAACGTCTGAGGAGACGTTTTTCGCGGTTTCCGCCACACCAGCAGTGGGAAAGAACTCCTGAATTCGCAGGATCTTGAGCGCCACTCCCAGTACGGCGATGGGGACGAGCAGCGCAATCAGACGACCCCACAGGTTTCGTGGAGTACGGATCTGATCAGCGGTTCGCACAGGTTTCATAGACTGCTCATGATAAGCGATC
>JBDSRF010000250.1:0-17199 GCA_039929445.1 Arachnia sp.
AGTGCAAAGGAGCAACCGTCTTGTCCAACCTCATCCGTCTGCTCGGCCGGCGCATCCTCGCGTTGCCGATCATGGTGTTCGGGGTGACGTTGCTCGTTTTCATCGTCATGTCGTTCTCCAGTGCAGATCCCGCCCGCCTCGCGCTCGGTGAGTCCGCCAGCGCCCAGGCGCTCGAGAACTACCGCAACCTCAACCACCTCAACGACCCGCTGCTCGTGCGGTTCTGGGACTACCTCACGCACCTGGTCCAGGGGGACCTCGGGACGTCCTTCGTGGGCGTCCCCATCTCGGACATGGTGGCCAAGTCGTTCCCCATCACGCTGCAGTTGACGTTCCTCGGCCTGATCCTGGCCATCATCGTCTCAACCCTGCTGGGCGTGATCGCGGCCCTGTACCGCGACAAGTGGCCCGACCAGGCCATCCGCGTGTTCTCCATCGCCAGCCTCGCGACGCCGTCCTTCTGGCTGGCGCTGCTGCTGATCCAGTGGTTGGGCAACGTGCCCGGCGGCGCAGGGCTGTTCCCCGCCGTGGTCACCGACTGGATCTCCTTCGTGGCCAACCCGGCCGCCTACGTGGACCAGGTGTTCCTGCCCGTCGTCGCGCTGGCCATCCCCGTGTCAGGATCGCTGACCCGCGTGGTGCGCACCGCCATGGTGGAGGAACTCGACCGCGACTACGTCCGCACCGCCATTGGCGCCGGCATCCCCAAGCCCGTCGTCATCGGCCGCAACGTCCTGCGCAACGCCCTCATCACCCCCATCACCGTCCTCGGGCTGCGCGTGGGCTACCTCATGGGTGGCGCCGTGGTCATCGAGATGATCTTCAACATCCAGGGCATGGGCCAGCTGATCTTCCAGGGCATCACCCGCAACGACGTGAACATCGTCCAGGGCGTCACCGTGACGGTGGCCATCGCCTTCATCTTCATCAACATGGTCGTGGACCTCCTCTACGTGATGGTCAACCCGCGTATCAGGAGCGTGTGATGCTCTCGGCCGAATCAAAGACAAAGCTCCAGACCCCCGGCCTGCGCCTCCCGTCTCTGAAGTCGCTGCCCATCGGGTCCCGCATCGCGCTGGTGGTGGTGGCCCTCGTGGTCCTCATGGCCGTCTTCGCGCCACTGGTCGCCCCGTTTGCCCCCGACGCGTCCGGCCTGGTGCCGAAGGACAAGATCGTCTACACCGAGGTCAACATCGAGGGCATCGGCATCCAGAAGCTGCCCGACAATGCCATCGCCCCCGACCCCGAGTTCTGGTTCGGCACCGACGCCAAGGGCCGCGACATCGCCTCACGCGTCGTCTTCGGGGCCAGGGTCTCCCTCATCGTCGGCCTGAGCGCCACCGGCATCGCCCTCCTCGTGGCGGCCGTGCTGGGCTCCATCGCCGCCACCGCCCGCAGGTGGATCGCCGAGGTGCTGATGCGCATCCTCGACATCATCATGAGCTTCCCCGGCATCGCGCTGGCCGCCGTGCTGGTCTCCGCGCTCGCCACGCGCCTGCCGATGCTGCCGGTCGTCATCGCCTCCATCGCCTTCCTCTACGTGCCACAGCTGACCCGTGTGGTGCGCGCCAACGTCATGTCGCAGTTCGGCGAGGACTACGTGTCCGCCTCCAAGGTGATGGGGGCCCGCACCTGGTGGATCCTCGTCAAACACGTCGCCCGCAACTGCCTGGCGCCCATCATGGTGTTCGCCACCGTGCTGGTGGCCGACGCCATTGTCTTCGAGGCGTCGCTGTCGTTCATCGGCACCGGCATCAGTCCCGTCAACACGCCCACGTGGGGCAACATGCTCTCCGAGGGCAAGGCGCTGCTGCTGTCCGGCCACTGGTGGGCCACGTTCTTCCCAGGCCTGTTCATCCTCATCACCACGCTGTGCCTCAACATCCTCTCCGAGGGCCTCACCGACGCCATGGCGTCGCCGCGGGTCCGGGTCAAGGTGAACGTCGATGCCGACGAGGCCGCCCTCCGCGGCGAGAAGGCCGCCGGCGGGATCGCCGCCAGCCACCTCGCGCAGGCCGCCTCGCTCAACGAACGTCTGGCACACCTGAAGGCCTCCGAGTCGGCCCGCACAGACCGACTGGTCCTCGCGAACCCCGACGCCTCACCCCTGCTCGAAGTCATCGACCTCAGCATCGCATTCCCCGGCGCGCACGGCGACGTCAGCATTGTCGACAGGGTCTCCTTCACCGTTCGCCCGGAGGAGACCATGGGTCTGGTGGGCGAGTCCGGCTGCGGCAAGTCCATCACGTCGATGGCCATCATGGGTCTGCTCCCGCCCACGGCAAAGATCACCGGGAAGATCATGTTCGATGGGGTCGACCTGCTGACGCTGAGCCCCAAGGACCGCAACGCGTTGCGCGGTCACGAGATGGCCATGATCTACCAGGACGCCCTCAGCTCCCTGAACCCGTCCATGCTGATCCGCTCGCAGATGAAGCAGCTCACCAAACGGGGCGGACAGCGCACGGCCGAGGACCTCATGGCGCTGGTGGGTCTGGACCCCGTCCGCACCCTGAAGTCGTACCCGCACGAGCTGTCCGGGGGCCAGCGTCAGCGCGTCCTCATCGCCATGGCGCTCACCCGCAACCCGCGACTCGTGATCGCCGACGAGCCCACCACGGCCCTCGACGTCACCGTCCAGGCCCAGGTCATCGACCTGCTCAACGAGCTGCGCACCAAGCTCGGCTTCGCCATGGTGTTCGTCAGCCACGACCTGGCCCTCGTGGCCGAGGTGGCGCACCGCATCACGGTCATGTACGCCGGCCAGGTGGTGGAGCAGGCCTCCACCCACAACCTGCTCACCGACCCGCGCCACGAGTACACCCGCGGCCTCCTGGGCGCTGTCCTCTCGATCGAGGAGGGTTCCGACCGCCTGCACCAGGTGCCGGGCACGGTCCCGTCACCGCGGGAGTTCGTCGTCGGCGACCGCTTCGCGCCCCGCTCGTCGCATCCCACCCTGGGCCTCACCCAACGGCCGGAGCTGCTCCGGATCGACGAGACGGACCACGTGTGGGCCAGTACCCCCGAGCTGCGCGACGCACTCGCCAAGGAGGCACAGCATGTCTGAGACCACCACCTCCAGCGTGGCCCCGCCGGTCATCGAGCTGCGCAACGTGCACGTGGTGCACAAGGCCCGCACCGGCAAGCTCTTCCGCCCCGACAAGGTGCACGCCGTCAACGACGTCACCCTCAGCGTCTCGCGCGGCGAGACGGTCGGCATCGTCGGCGAATCCGGCTGCGGCAAGTCCACCACCGCCCGTGTCATGGTGGGCCTCCAGCCCGTCACCTCAGGGGAGGTGCTCTTCAACGGCGAGGCCGTGGGCCATTCCTACGCGGAACGCCGCAAGCTGGGCCGCGCCGTCTCCGTGGTCTTCCAGGACCCCGCAACGGCGCTGAACCCCCGCATGACCGTCCGCGACACCCTGCTCGATCCGTACCGGGTGCACGGCATCAGCACGCCGCCGGAGCGACTCAGGAAGGTCAAGGAACTGCTTGAGCTGGTTGGACTGCCTCAGTCCGCGCTCGACGTACTCCCCCGCCAGATCTCCGGCGGCCAGCGGCAGCGCGTGGCCATCGCCCGGGCACTCACCCTCGAGCCCGACGTGATCATCGCCGACGAACCCACCTCAGCGCTGGACGTGTCGGTGCGGGCGCAGGTGTTGAACCTGCTGAGCGACCTCAAGGAAAGGCTCGGCCTCGGCCTGGTGTTCATCAGCCACGACATCAACACGGTGCGGTTCGTCTCGGACCGGATCGGTGTCATGTACTTCGGGAAACTCGTCGAGATGGGCCCGACCGACGAGATCTTCCACCACCCCAAGGACCCCTACACCGCCAAGCTGCTATCCGCAGTGCCATCCCTGCTCCAGGAGCCATCAGCATGACCCAAGAATTCGTCGGCATCTACCCCCCGGTCGTCACCCCCTTCACGGCCGCCGGTGACATCGATTTCGCCTCCCTCGACCGCGTGGTGGACCACCTCATCGACGGTGGCATGCACGGCCTCTTCGTCCTCGGCTCCACCGGTGAGGTGGCCTACCTCACCGACGACCAGCGCGAGTCCGTGGTCTCCGCCATCGCCGCCCGCGCCGACGGCCGGGTGCCGATGCTCGTGGGCTGCATGGAACAGACCGCGCCCCGGGTCATCCAGCAGGCCCACCGCGCCGTCGCCGCCGGTGCCGTCGGCATCGTTGTCACGGCCCCGTTCTACGCCCTGAACTCGATGTCCGAGATCGCCGACCACTTCCGCATGGTGGCCGCGGCCGTCGACGTTCCCGTCTTCGCCTACGACGTGCCCGTCCGCCTCGGCGGCGTCAAGCTGGCCCCCGAGATGCTCGTGACGCTGGGCACCGAGGGCGTCATCGCCGGTGTCAAGGACTCCTCCGGCAACGACGTCGAGTTCCGTCGCCTCATCGCCCTGAACCGGGCCGCCGGTTCACCGCTGAAGCTGTTCACGGGGCACGAGATGATCAACGAGGCCATGATGCTCGTGGGCGCCGACGGCATGGTCCCCGGCTTCGCCAACGTGGACCCGGCCCGCTACCGCGCCCTCTGGGACGCCTGCGTGGACGGCAAGTGGGAGCATGCCGTCGCCATCCAGGAGGAGATCAACGCCGAGTTCGACATCGTGTTCAAGCCCCGCGGTCGCGGCGGCGACGGCACCGGTGTCGGCGCCTTCAAGATCGCCATGCACCTCCTGGGTGTCATCGATACGCCCACCCAGCCCCGTCCCCTAGCCGACTTCACTGCCGAGGACATCGCCGGCGTGCGCGAGGTCCTGGTGCGCACCGGGCTGCTGTCGTGACCGACCTGGTCGACGCTCTGGCGGGACGCCTCGTGGTGTCCTGCCAGGCCTACCCGGGCGAGCCCATGCGCGACCCACGCACCATGTCGCAGGTGGCGCAGGCCTGCGTCGCGGGCGGCGCGGCAGCCATCCGCGTGCAGGGACTGGAGGACATCCGGGCCACCGTCGCGGCCGTGGACGTGCCGGTGATCGGCCTCGTCAAGGAGGGCGACGAGGGCGTCTACATCACACCCACGCTCGAGCTGGCGCTGGCATGTGCCGAGGCCGGCGCCCGCATCGTCGCCATCGACGCCACGTCGCGGCCACGCCCCGATGGCAGGACCTTCGCGGACGTCGTCGCCGGACTCAAGGAGCAGTACCCGGACGTGCTCGTGATGGCCGACTGCGGCTCCGTGACGGACTGCGTCCGTGCCGAGGCCGACGGCGCCGACATCATCGGCACGACGCTGGGGGGCTACACACAGGACCGCAACAAGACGGTGGGTCCGGACTTCGAGTTCGCGCAGGAGGCCATCGAGGCCTGCAGCCGGCCCGTCGTGGTGGAGGGTCGGGTTCACACGCTCGAGCACGCCGCGGCCGTCATGCGGCTGGGTGCCCACGCGGTCTGCGTCGGCACCGCCATCACGCACCCGTCCACGATCACGGGCTGGTTCGCGGCGGCGGTCGCGGGTTCCTGATCAGCCGAGGAACGCCGCGGCCTGCGGCTGGGTGAGCGCCAGGTAGAACATCCGGCCCAGGAAGAAGACGCCCACGGCCAGCAGGATCGCCAGGATGGGAACCAGCACGCGCTGCCACTTCTTCCACCGGGTGCTGGGAACCTTCTGGGGACCCCAGTCGCCGATGCGCGGCTGGGCGCGCATCGGGTTCTTGCCGTTGAGGTTCAGATCGGAGAAGACGCGCACGCCCAGCAGTCTACCGACCGCAGCGGCGGTGGCCCGACAGGATGCTCAGCGCTCCAGCTGTTCGTCGATGAGCTCACCAGAGCGTCGCAACTGCTCCAGTTGCGCCGTGACGTCCCTGAGCGACCATCCGGCCAGTCCGCAGGCTGTGCCCAGTACGACGCCGCCGCGGAGCAGCTGGGGATCCAGGCCCATGGGGCGCAGGAACGCGAGCGCACGCGAGACGAGCTCGTCTGCGGATTGCACTTCCGGACGCGCGCTGTCGACGACGCCGGCGACCACAGATTTGCCGTCGGCAAGCCACTGGCCCACGACGTCGCGCAGCCGACCGTCCTGGAAGAGGCGGAGGTCCACCGACACGGAGTCGAACCCGGCGTGCCGCGCCAGCGGTAGCCATTCCCCGGCCGCGCAGCAGTGGAGGACGGCGGAGGGCTCCACCGCACGCAGCAGAGCCAGCGCACCGCTCAGCTCCGGGGCGTGGACGCGGCGGTGGCGCGAGAAACCGCTCGCGGTCGGAACCCTGCCCTCCGCGACGTCCACCACGAGGGGCTCGTCCACCTGGAGTTGCAGCGTGGCCTCGGGAAGCCGCTTCGTGAGGTCCGCGAACAGCGTGGCCACGCCGTCGGCCAGCGCCTGCGCCAGTTCGCGCCGGGCGCCGTGATCGGCCAGCAGCCGGTCACCCGTGGGTCGCTCCACCGAGGCGGCGAGCGTCCACGGACCGGCCACGGCCACCTTCAGGGCTCCCGTGAACCCCTGCAGGAGTTCCTCCGTGTCGTCCAGGTCGTAACTCCACTGTGATTTGGCCCGGCGATGGTCGGCGCCGGACCCGTTCGTGAGTCGCCAGCCGGCGGGCTGCAGGTCGAAGTCGAGACCCCTGATGAGGCCCAGTGCACGGCCCACCATGTGCGAGCCGACGCCGCGGTCGGGCAGCTCCGGCAGCGGGGTGATCTCTGGCAGCGCGTCGATCATGGCACCGAGC
The DNA here is from genome assembly GCA_039929445.1 of Arachnia sp. Lineage (GTDB taxonomy): Bacteria > Actinomycetota > Actinomycetes > Propionibacteriales > Propionibacteriaceae > Arachnia. Next base: position 6,683 of record JBDSRF010000250.1, read on the forward strand.
GCGCCCCGGAAGTCGTCGCCGGGCAGGGAACCGGCGGCGGTGACCCGCATCAGCGGGCTTCGTTGATGGTGGCGGACCCGACCACGCGGTCGCCATCGAAGACGACGACGCTCTGGCCGGGCGCGACGCCGGAGGCCTCGTCGTCCAGTTCCACCACGAGTTCCCCGTCGATGAGCGAGATCGTGGCATCCATCGGCGTGCCGTGCGCGCGGTACTGCGCCTGCCCACGCCAGGGACCCTCCACCGGGCCCTGGGTCCAGCTGGGGCGGATGCCGCGGAAAGTCCTGACGCGCAGGTCCTCCCGTGACCCCACCACGACGGTGTTGTTGACGGGTTCGATCCGCAGCACGTAGCGGGCCCGGCCATCAGGGGCGGGGATCTTCAGGTCCAGGCCCTTGCGCTGACCGACGGTGAAGTTGTGGCTGCCGTGGTGGATCCCGAGCGTCACGCCCTCGGCGTCGACGATGTCCCCGCTTTCCTCGCCCAGGTACCGCGACAGGAAACCCTGCGTGTCGCCGTCGGGGATGAAACAGATGTCGTGGCTGTCAGGCTTCTTCGCCACTGCCAGCCCAAGGCGCTCCGCCTCGGCACGCACCTCGGTCTTGGGGGTCTGCGCCAGGGGGAACAGCGAGTGCCTCAGCTGCTCCTGCGTGAGCACGCCGAGAACGTAGGACTGGTCCTTCTCGGGGTCCACTGCGCGATGCAGCTCGACGCCGGAGGCACCTTGCACGATGCGCGCATAGTGCCCGGTGGCGACGGCGTCGAACCCGAGAGCCAGCCCCCTGTTCAGCACCGCCTCGAACTTGATCTTCTCGTTGCACTTCAGGCACGGGTTGGGGGTGCGGCCGGCCTGGTACTCGGCCACGAAGTCGTCGACCACGGCCTCCTGGAACTCCTGTGCGAAGTCCCAGACGTAGAAGGGGATGTCCAGGACGTCGGCGGCCCGGCGTGCGTCGTGGGAGTCCTCCAGCGAGCAGCAGCCGCGGGCCCCGGTGCGGTAGCTCTGCGGGTTCTTCGACAACGCCAGGTGCACACCCGTGACCTCGTGCCCCGCCGCCACCAGACGGGCCGCGGCCACCGCCGAATCCACCCCGCCACTCATGGCTGCCAGTACTCGCACGTCCACCCTCCATCGTAAAAAGACTCCGCAGCGATGGTACGCGATGCACCCGCGGGGGCCGATTCGTCCGCCGCCTCAGAAAGCGGCCCGGGCCTGCCGGACGGCGGTTGGCAGGACCTCCTCCAGCCGGGCGATGTCGGCGTCGGTGGTGCTGTGGCCCGTGGAGAACCGCAGGGTGCCGGCGGCCTCGTCGGCCGTGCGCCCCATGGCCAGCAGGACCTCACTGGGCTGGTGGACCCCGGCCCGGCACGCGGACCCAACGGAGGCGTAGACGCCCCGCTGGTCCAGCAGGAACAGCAGGTCGTTGGCGCGCACCCCCCCGAACGTGACGTTGGTGATGTGGGGTGCATGCTCGGCAAGCGCCGTGGTGACAACCCCGCCCAGCTCACGGGAGACGGCCATGATGCGGGCCTGCATGCCGCCGAGCCGAACCATCTCCCCCTCCAGGGATTCCGTGGCGGCCACCGCCGCCGCGGCGAAAGCGGCAGCCAACGCCACAGCGCCCGTGCCGGACCTGATGTCGCGCTCCTGGCCGCCCCCCAGCCCCACCATGGAGGGGGTCACGGAGCGCCGCACCAGAAGGGCGCCGATCCCCACGGGGCCCCCCACCTTGTGGGCCGACAGCGTCATCATGTCGACGCCGCTGGCGCGGAAGTCCACAGGCACGTGCCCCAGCGCCTGGACGGCGTCCGTGTGCAGCCACGCTCCGTGCCCGAGGGCAGCCGCGGACAGCGCGGCCAGCGGCTGGCAGATACCCGTCTCGTTGTTGACGGCCATGACGGAGACCACGCCGACGTCACCGTCGACGGCATCGAGGGCCCTGTCGACGTCGATGACACCGTCGCGCGTCACCGGCAGCGCCTCGGCGCCACGCTGGAGCATCCCCAGCACGGCCGGATGCTCCACGGCCGAGACCAGGCATCGCGTCCGCCCCTGCGGGTGGCGGGCCGCCATGCCCCCGATGAGGGCGATGCTATCGGCCTCCGAGCCGCCGGAGGTGAAGACCACGTCGCCGGGTGCCGCGCCCACCACGGCGGCCAGTCGCTCCCTTGCCTCTTCCAAGGACCGGCGGGCGCGCTGCCCCGCCACGTGGAGTGCGGACGGGTTCCCCTCCAGCGACAGGTGCGTGACCAGGGCGTCCAACGCTTCTGGGCGCAGCGGGGAGGAGGCGGCGTGGTCCAGGTAGGCGGGTGCGGGCATGATGCCCCACGCTAGCGCGACACGCCCCGCATTCCACTGGTATGCCAAGGAACTGGCACACTATGCAGGTTGTGCAACCGCTTGAACTGCAAATGAGGACTCCCCCATGAACTCCACCCCCGACACGTCCGTCCTGGGCGCCCGCCTCGTCGACGATGGCGCACTCTTCGGACTGTGGGCCCCCCGCGCCACGGGCGTCACGCTGACCCTGGTGCACGACAGGAAGCAGCAGCACGACGTGGCCATGGTGCTGGGCGAGGGCGGCATGTGGAGCGTCCACGTACCGGGAGTGGTGTCGGGGCAGCGCTACGGTTACCGCGTGGACGGCGTCTGGGACCCCTCCCAGGGCAGTCGGTTCAACCCGAACCGCCTCCTCGTGGACCCGTACGCACGCGCCATCAGCGGCGGCGTCGACTTCCGCGGCCCCATCCTCGACCACATCCCGGGCCACGACTACACCATGGACAAGACCGACTCGATCGGCGCCGTCCCGCTGTCGGTCGTGGTGGAGGATTCCCCCGCCCCCACCCCCATGGCGCGGCGCCGCCCCATGGCCGAGACCGTGATCCACGAACTCCACGTCCGCGGCTTCACCAAGTCCCACCCCCTTGTGCCCGAACATCTCCGCGGCTCCTACGCCGGGCTGGCCTACCCCGAGGTCATCAAGTACCTCAAGGACCTCGGCGTCACCGCCGTCGAACTGCTGCCCGTACACCACTTCGTGTCCGAGCCGTTCGTCGTGGCCAAGGGCATGCGCAACTACTGGGGCTACAACACGCTGGGCTTCTTCGCCCCCCACTCGTTCTACGCCACCCGCGGCAACCGGGGCAACCAGGTGGACGAGTTCAAGGACATGGTCTCCGCACTGCACGAGGCCGACATCGAGGTCATCCTCGACGTGGTCTACAACCACACCGCCGAGGGTGGCCACGCCGGCCCCACCATGTCCATGCGCGGCATCGACCACCACGCCTACTACCGGCTGACCAACGACAAGCGCAACGACTACGACGTCACGGGCTGCGGCAACTCCGTGGACACCGCGGAGCCCATGGTGGCCAACCTCGTCCTCGACTCCCTGAAGTACTGGGTGAAGGAGATGGGCGTCGACGGCTTCCGTTTCGACCTGGCCACCACGCTGCTGCGCGACGAGAACCACCACGTGGTCCACGACCACCCCCTCAAGGTCGCCATGGACACCGATCCCGCCTTCGACGACATCAAGTTCATCGCCGAGCCGTGGGACGTGGGGCCCTACGGCTACCAGGTGGGGGCGTTCGGGCCCCGCTGGTCCGAGTGGAACGACCGCTTCCGCGACCACGTCCGCGACTACTGGCGTGGCGCCGTCCCCGGTGTGCAGGAGTTGGCCACCCGGCTCTCCGGTTCGCCGGACATCTTCGACAACTCCGGTCGCACGCCACAGGCCAGCGTCAACCTCGTCACGGCGCACGACGGCTTCACCATGCACGACCTCGTCAGCTACGACGTCAAGAAGAACCTCGCCAACGGCGAGTCCAACCGTGACGGCACCGACAACAACAGGTCCTGGAACCACGGCTGGGAAGGTGCCACCGACGACGAGGACACCAACGCGCTTCGGTCACGCCAGGTGCTGAACCTCATGGCCACTCAGGTCCTCGCGCAGGGCACGCCCATGCTGGTGGCCGGCGACGAGTTCGGGCGCACCCAGCTCGGCAACAACAACGCCTACTGCCAGGACAACCCGTTGTCCTGGGTGAACTGGGACGTCCCGCCGCGCTGGCAGACGGTCCGCGACCGCGTCGCCAGCCTGCTGGCACTGCGCGCGGCCCACCCCCTGCTCCGCACCGACCGGTTCATGTACCACTCCGACATCATCAACTCCCACGGCGAGAACCTGCGACGGGTGGACCTCACGTGGATGGACGGCGAGCAGGGCCAGATGGGCGAGGACGACTGGCACGACCAGTCCCGGCGCCTTCTGGGCATGTACAGCTCGGACCACAACGACGCCTTCCTCACGTGGTTCCACTCCGGCGAGCACCCGGTGGCCATCACGCTGCCGGGGGTGCCGTGGGCCAAGGAGTACACCATCTACTGGCACTCCGCCGAGGCGCACGAACTCCCGACGGGGCCCCTGGAGCCGGGATCGCCGATGGTGATGCCGGGGCGCTGCACCATCGTGATGCGCGCCGAGGTGCCCACCACCGCCGCCGAGCTCCTGGAGCTCGAGGCTGCGGCGCTCTACAGCGTGGACGTGGAGCCGAGCACGAAGATCTTCGGCTGACGGACGCCGCCACCGGTTGATCCCGGGGGCATGTTCGCACCACTCGGGCAGGCACCCGCATGGAACCCGTCAGGGTTTCGGGTGATGCCGTGTGCGTTCCGTTAGGACGTGACTCCCCCACGCTGAGGCGGGTGTGGACTCCAAAGGGTCAAACCCCGAAGGAGCCCCACCATGCTGGACATCGTGTACGTCGCCGGTCTCATCATCATCTTCGTGATGATCGGCCTGCTCGCGAAGGGGGTCGAAGCGCTGTGACCGCCTTCAGCCTCCTGGCCGCCGTCCTGGCGCTCGCCGCCATCGTGTACCTCGTGTTCGCGCTCATCAGGCCGGAGCGCTTCTGATGCCCGTCCTCCTCGCCACCTTCCAGGCCGCAACGCTGGTCCTGATGCTTGCGATCACTCACCGCCCGCTGGGCGCTTTCATGGCCCACATCTTCACCTCGGACAAGGACTTGGCGCTTGAGCGGGGCTTCTACCGCCTCATCGGCGTCGCACCGCGCACCGAACAGACGTGGCAGTCCTACCTACGCGCCCTGCTGGCGTTCTCCGTCATCGGCCTCCTGCTGGTCTACGGGATGCAGAGACTCCAGCCCCTGCTGCCGTACGCGCTCGGACTGCCGGCCGTGCCGCCGGGACTGGCCTTCAACACGGCCGTCTCCTTCGTCACCAATACGAACTGGCAGAACTACTCCCCCGAGGCCACGCTGGGCTACACCACCCAGATGGCCGGGCTCGCCGTACAGAACTTCGTGTCAGCGGCCGTCGGCATCGCCGCGGCCATCGCGTTCGTGCGGGGATTCGCCCGCCGCACCTCGGGCACCATCGGCAACTTCTGGGTGGACGTCACCCGCGGCACGCTGCGTCTCCTGCTGCCCATGGCTGTCCTGGGCGCCATCGTCCTGATGATCGCCGGTGTCATCCAGAACTTCCATGGCTTCACAGACATCACCACCCTGACGGGGGGCACACAGAGCCTGCCCGGCGGCCCGGTCGCATCCCAGGAGGTCATCAAGGAGCTCGGCACCAACGGCGGCGGCTTCTTCAACGCCAACTCCTCCCACCCGTTCGAGAACCCGACGGGGTGGAGCAACCTCTTCGAGATCTTCCTCATGCTCGTCATCCCTTTCGCGCTGCCCTACACCTTCGGACGCATGGTGGGCGACAAGCGGCAGGGATACTCGATCCTGGCCGTCATGGCCACGCTGTACCTCGCCTCGCTCGTCATCCTGAGTGCTCTGGAGTACGCGGGATCCGGCACCGCGCCCATGCTCGCGGGCGCAGCCATGGAGGGCAAGGAGCAGCGCTTCGGCATCTTCGCCACCACACTGTTCGGCACCACAAGCACCCTGACCTCCACGGGCGCCGTGAACTCCATGCACGACTCCTACACCGCACTGGGGGGCATGCTGCCCATGCTCAACATGATGCTGGGGGAGGTGGCCCCCGGAGGCGTGGGGGCAGGTCTCTACGGCATGCTCGTCCTGGCCGTCATCACCGTCTTCATCGGAGGACTGCTCGTGGGCCGCACGCCCGAGTACCTGGGAAAGAAGATCGGGCCGAGCGAGATCAAGCTCGCCAGCCTCTACATCCTGGTCATGCCCGCGCTGGTCCTGGTGGGCACGGCGCTGAGCTTCGCCATCCCGGGCATCCGCACCGACGTCGAGACCACCTCCATCCTCAACCCCGGCAACCATGGGCTCTCCGAGGTCATCTACGCGTTCACGTCGGCATCCAACAACAACGGTTCCGCGTTCGCGGGCCTGACGGGCAACACGCCGTGGTTCAACACGGCGCTGGGACTCGCGATGCTGTTGGGCCGATTCGTGCCGATCCTCTTCGTCCTCGCCCTGGCGGGGACACTGGCCCGGCAGGACAAGGTTCCCGCCACCGCCGGAACGCTCCCCACCCACAGGCTGCTCTTCGTCGGTCTGCTGGTCAGCGTGACGCTCGTTGTCACTGCACTCACATTCTTCCCCATCCTCACGCTGGGGCCGCTCGCAGAAGGGCTGCGCTGAACATGACCACCCTCACCGCACCAACACCACCCGAGACCTCGTCCGCCTCGCCGTCATCGCGCAGTTCTCGGGGCGCCTTCAGCCCGGCATCGTTGCTCGAGGCGCTCCCGGGAGCCTTCCGCAAACTCGACCCGCGCCTCATGTGGCGCAACCCCGTGATGTTCATCGTCGAAGTCGGTGCCGCCCTGACGACGTTGCTCGCCATCGCGGAGCCCTTCGTCGGTGGTCCCGGCACCTCGGGAGGCACCGCCATCCCGGGCTCCTTCACCTGGGGCATCGCCATCTGGCTGTGGCTCACTGTGGTGTTCGCCAACATGGCCGAGTCGGTCGCCGAGGGACGCGGCAAGGCACAGGCCGACAGCCTCCGCAAGACGCGCACCAGTACCATCGCCCGGCGTGTCACGGACTACAAGGAGACGGCCGATCCGGCAGCGGGTGCATCCGTCCTGGAGGACATGTCATCAGCCGATCTGCAGCTGGGTGACGTGGTGGTGATCGTTGCCGGGGAACTGGTCCCCGGCGACGGCGACATAATCTGGGGCATCGCCTCCATCGACGAGTCGGCCATCACCGGGGAGTCTGCCCCGGTGGTTCGGGAGTCCGGCGGTGACCGCAGCGCCGTCACCGGCGGCACCCGTGTCCTGTCGGACCGCATCGTGGTGCGCATCACCTCCAAGCCGGGCGAGACGTTCGTGGACCGCATGATCAGCCTCGTGGAGGGTGCATCACGCCAGAAAACCCCCAACGAAATTGCACTCAACGTGCTGCTGGCCAGCCTGTCCATCATCTTCCTGGTGGTCACCCTGACGCTGGGCCCCATCGCCTCCGCGGTGAACGCAGACGTCACCCTGCCCATCCTCATCGCCCTGCTCGTCTGCCTCATCCCCACCACCATCGGGGCCCTGCTCTCGGCCATCGGCATCGCCGGCATGGACCGCCTCGTCCAGCACAACGTCCTGGCCATGTCAGGGCGCGCCGTGGAGGCAGCCGGGGACGTCACCACCCTGCTGCTGGACAAGACCGGCACCATCACCTACGGCAACCGGCGCGCCTCGGAGTTCGTGCCACTCGACGGCGTCACCGTGGACGAGTTGGTGGAGGCGGCCGCGCTGTCCTCCCTGGCCGACCCCACTCCCGAGGGCAAGTCCATCGTCGACCTGGCACGTGTCCTCGGCGTCGACGTCGGCGAGAGCGCCCCCGGCGACGTCGTCCCCTTCACGGCACAGACCCGCATGAGCGGTCTGGACCAACCCGGCGGAACCACCATCCGCAAGGGCGCCGGATCCGCCGTCATCGCGTGGGTCGAGCAATTCTCCCCCCTGCACCGCTCCGTGAGGGCAAAGCTGGACACAGAGGTCGAGGCAATCTCGCAGGGAGGCGGGACCCCCCTGGTGGTGGCGGTCGCGACCGCGTCCGGCGAGTGCCGCATCCTCGGTGTCGTCCATCTGAAGGACGTCGTCAAGGACGGCCTCAGGGAACGCTTCGCCGAACTGCGCACCATGGGCATCCGCACGGTCATGATCACGGGCGACAACCCGCTGACCGCCCGTGCCATCGCAGCCGAGGCCGGTGTCGACGACTTCCTGGCCGAGGCCACACCCGAGCAGAAGATGGAGCTCATCAGGCGGGAGCAGGCCGGCGGCAACCTGGTGGCCATGACCGGGGACGGTACCAACGATGCCCCCGCGCTGGCGCAGGCCGACGTGGGGGTGGCCATGAACACGGGTACCTCCGCGGCCAAGGAGGCGGGGAACATGGTGGACCTCGATTCGGACCCCACCAAGCTCATCGACATCGTGCGCATCGGCAAGCAGTTGCTCATCACGCGCGGGGCCCTCACCACGTTCTCCATCGCCAACGACATCGCCAAGTACTTCGCCATCATCCCCGCCATGTTCGTGGGCATCTTCCCCGGCCTGGGAGTCCTCAACATCATGGGTCTGCACTCCCCCGCCTCGGCGGTTCTGGCGGCCATCATCTTCAATGCTCTGGTGATTGTCTTCCTCATCCCGCTGGCGCTGAAGGGCGTCGCCTACCGAGCGCTCAGCACTTCGCGGATCCTCGGGCGCAACCTGCTGCTGTACGGCGTCGGCGGTGTCATCGCCCCGTTCATCGGGATCAAGCTCATCGACCTCGTCGTCAGCATGCTCCCCGGCTTCTGACCTCCCCTCTTCCACAGAAAGCTCTCACCATGTCCTCATCCCGCAATGGCCTGCGCACCACCCTCGTGGCGCTGCGCGCCATGATCATCCTCACCATCGTCCTCGGGGTGGCCTACCCCCTGGTCGTCACCGGGCTCGGCGCCGTGCTGCTGCCGGGTCGTGCCGGCGGTTCCACCGTGGAGGTGGCGGGCGCCGTGGTGGGCTCGTCACTGATCGGGCAGTCGTTCACGGACGTCAACGGGAATCCGCTGCCCGAGTACTTCCAGTCCCGTCCATCGGCTGCTGGGGAGGGGTACGACGGTGCCGGCTCCAGCGGTTCGAACCTTGGACCGGAGAACCCCGACCTGATCGCTGCCATCGACGGACGCAGGCAGCAGGTGGCAGCGTTCAACAACGTGGAGGTGGGCGCCGTACCCCCCGATGCCGTCACGGCGTCGTCATCCGGACTGGACCCCCACATCAGCCCGGCGTACGCACGTCTGCAGGTTGCACGGGTGGCTGCGGCCCGATCGTTGCCTGAGGCTCAGGTGCGGGAACTCGTGGAAGCTAGCATTGCCTCACGAGAACTCGGGTTCCTGGGCGAGGAGACTGTCAATGTCCTGGAGCTGAACGTGGCTCTCGACGGCTTGGAGGGCTAGGGCGATGCGACGAGGACGGCTTCGGGTATTGCTCGGCGCCGCGCCCGGCGTGGGGAAGACGTATTCGATGCTGGAGGAGGGCCGGACCCTGCTGGGCGAGGGTCGCGACGTCGTCGTGGCGTTCGTGGAGGTGCACGGACGCCCGGCCACCGCCGCCATGACCGAGGGCCTGGAGATCATGGACAGGCTCGAGGTGACGCACCGGGGCGTGACACTGACGGAAATGGATCTGGACGCCGTGCTGAACCGTCGGCCCGAGATCGCGCTCGTCGATGAACTGGCCCACACCAACGCGCCCGGGTCCCGGCACGAGAAGCGCTGGCAGGACGTGGAGACGCTGCTGGATGCTGGCATCGATGTCATGTCGACGGTGAACATCCAGCACATCGAATCCCTCAATGACGTGGTGCAGCAGATCACCGGTGTGCCCCAGCGGGAGACCATTCCCGATGCGGTGCTGCGCTCCGCCCACCAGATTGAGGTGGTGGACCTGGCCCCTCAGGCGTTGCGCGACCGCCTCGCCGTGGGCCGCGTCTACCCTGCGGAGCGCATCGACGCCGCCCTCTCCAACTACTTCCGGCTCGGCAACCTCACGGCCCTGCGCGAGTTGGCGCTGCTGTGGCTGGCCGACGAGGTGGACAGCGCGCTCAAGGACTACCGCGCGGAGCACGGCATAGACAGCCGGTGGGAGGCCCGCGAGCGGGTGGTCGTCACGCTGACTGGTGGCCCCGAGGGGGAGGCGCTGCTGCGCCGCGGGGCGCGCATCGCGGCCCGGTCAGCCGGTGGTGACCTCGTGGCCGTGCACGTCGTCAGCCAGGACGGCCTGCGCAGCCCCCATCCGGAGTTGCTGGCACACCAGCGCGCCCTCGTGGAGAAACTGGGCGGCTCCTACCATCAGGTCGTCGGCGACGACGTCCCACGGGCACTCGTCGAGTTCGCTCGCAGCATCAACGCCAGCCAGCTGGTCATCGGCGTCAGCCGCCGCAACCGGCTGACGGCGGCATTCACGGGCCCGGGCATCGGGGCGACGGTGATCCGGGAGTCCGGCGACATCGACGTCCACATCGTGACCCACTCGGCCGCGGGTGGGAGGGTACGGCTCCCACGCATTGGCGGC
>JBDSRF010000251.1:0-17612 GCA_039929445.1 Arachnia sp.
GACATCCTGCGCGGCGACACCTGCGAGACCAGATGGCTCCAGATCCCACCCAACGTCAAACCACCCCGACCACCGATACCCGGCCCGTGGCACGGTGCGCCCCCCGGATCCAGACAAGATCACCGTCACTCAAAAAGCCCACCGACAAGCGACGTCGCCTGAGCAACTGAGCAACTGAGCAGATGCGCAGCTGAGCAGATGCGCAGCTGTGTGGGTACCGGAGGCTGATACGACCCGAAGGCTTGCGGCGAAACATCCGGCGATTGCCGGGTCATCCGGAGCCACGGTAAGACAGTTCCACTTCCGAGCGAGGAAAGGGCTGGTCTGTTCCCTCACGTGGAGGTGAAGCATTCCCAACCCACGGTGCCAGAACGACCGAACAGCTGTTTGCCGTCCAAGAGGGACGAATGGCGGTGCATTGGTCGGTCGCTGCGGCACCGTGGGTGCGCTTGATGCCACGTCGACCGGGCGCTTCAGGCCGCGTTCTCGATGATGTGGAAGGCGGGCTCCTCGTAGGGGTGGGACTCCCGGAGGGCGGCGATGACAGCCTCGCGCAGCGGCCGTGTGAACGTCAGCTCCACGCGATTCTCGGCCACGTGTTCCAGCTCCCCCACCTCGCCGATCGTGGGGTGGGCGCCCGGCAGCGGTCGGAACTGGCCGCGACCCTCCACCACGAACGCACACTGGTCGTAGTGGCCGATCCTCCCGCCCCCGGCCCCGAACACCGCGGCCAGCACGGCGTCGGTGTCCGCGACCGGGACGTAGAACACCAGCACATCCAGCCCAGCCATCAGCGGCCGGCCACCACTGTGTCCACCAGTTGCAGCACCTGGTCCACCACCTGGTCGGGCAGCTGGAAGGTGGAGTCGATGACCACCACACCCTCCGACGCGTCGGTGAAGTTGGAGACCGTGGAATCGTCGCGGTCGCGGCGGATGACCTGGTCCGTGACGGCGTGCTTGTCAACGGCCTGCCCCAGTTCCGCGGCCCGGCGGGCGACGCGCGCCTCGGGGTCCGCCACCAGCAGGATGCGGACGTCAGCATCGGGAGCGACGACGGTGGTGATGTCGCGGCCCTCCACCACGATGCGGCGGTGGTGGGCGGCGATGATCTCGCGCATCTTGCCGGTGAGGATGCGACGGACGTCGGTGTTGGTGGCCACCACCGAGACCGACGCCGAGACGCGGGGGTCCCGGATGGCGGTGGTCACGTCGTGCCCGTTGATGGTGACCAGCGGATTCTCGGCGTAGGTGGAGATCCGCAGGTCGGCTGCACGCGTGATGGCGACGATGGCCTCGGCGTCGTCGGCGGCACCACCGGAGTTGAGGTACTCCCACGCGATCGCCCGGTACATGGCACCGGTGTCGAGGTATCCGAGCTGCAGTCTTTCGGCGAGCAGCCGGGCCGTGGTCGACTTTCCCGACCCGCTCGGTCCGTCAATGGCGATGACCAGCGACTGGCTCACGATGTCTCCTTCACTCTCCTGCATGGGACCACGCCTTCCAACCCCGTCCCACAAGGTTGGCGCGCAGTTGTTCCGCCTGGGGCCTCTCCACGGAGATGGACAGGTAGCCCACCTCTCGCACGGCGTCGTGGTTGAGCTCGAAATCCTCCACGTTGAACCCGAAGTCGCCGACGTCGCCGAACAGGCTGCCCAGTGCGCGGGGCTCATCCGGGATCTCGACGGTGACGCTGACGACATCCTTGGGCTCCTGGCCGTGCTTGCCGAGCAGCGACTGCGCCCCGTGCTGCCCGATCCGGAGGAAGGCCTCGAGCTCGTCGGGATGGTCCAGGACGCGGATGAGGTAGGCCAGGTCGTCCGCCACTTCCAGAAGCTCCTCGCGGACGGCGACGGCGTTGGTGGTCAGTATCTGGCGCCACAGGCCCGGGTCGGAGCCGGCGATGCGGGTGACGTCGCGGATCCCCTGTCCGGCGAGCCGCAGGTTCTCCCCCGGGACGCCCCGCAGGTGGCTGGCGGTGAGGATGCTCATGAGGTGCGGCACGTGGCTGACCTGCGCGACTGCCTCGTCGTGCAGGTCGGCGTCCAGTTCCACGACGACGGCGCCCGTGAGTCTGGCCAGGGCCCGGACCACGTCAATGGAGTCCTCGGTGTTGCCAGCCGACGGCGTGATCACCCAGGTCCGGTCGCGGAACAGGTCGGCTGAGGCCGTCATGGGGCCCGTGAACTGCGAGCCGGCCATGGGGTGGGACGGCACGTAGCGGGCGAAGTGCGGGCTGCGTTCCGCGACGTCCTCGGCGATCGGCCCCTTCACGGAGCCGACGTCGGTGACGACGGCATCAGGGAATCGCTCCAGGGCCCGGCAGACGACGTCGGCGATGGTGGAGGGTGGCGTCGCCACCACAACGACGGCGACGGTGACGTCGGCGGACCCGGTCGTGGAGACGCGGCCGGCCCCGAGGCTGGCGGCCACCAGCGCATGCGACTTGCTGAGGTCCTCCAGGCTCACGTCCACGCCGGCGCGCGTCAGGGCCATGCCCAGCGACGAACCCACGAGCCCCGCCCCGATGACGAGGACGGGACCGGGCACGACGGGGTGTGCATCCACGGGGTCTCCTGCTCCTGACGCGAAACGGCTCCGGCTGATCCTAGTGCCTCCCGGCGGGGCGATATCGTTGCCGCCATGGTCCGCATTCTCCCCGCCCTCATCGACCTCGCCTTCGTTGTGCTCTTCGCCCTCGTGGGCCGGGCCAGCCACGCAGAGGGGCTGACCATCCCCGGTATTGCCCAGACCGCGTGGCCCTTCCTGGTGGCGTGCCTGTTCGGCTGGATCGTCGTGGGGCTCCTCGACGACAACGGGTATGGCCCACGCGCGGCGCTCGTGATCTGGCTGGTGACCGTGCTGGCGGGCATGGGCCTGCGCATCGTGGCGGGAGACACGGCCGAGATCGCCTTCGTGATCGTGGCGACGCTCGTGCTGTTCTCGTCGTTCTTCGGCTGGCGGCTGGTGGCACGGTTCGTCCGCAGACGCAGGCGGGCTGGCGCTACGGTGGCGTGATGGAACTCGAAGCGTGGCTGGGTCTCGCGGGCGTCGTCCTGCTGTTCGTGCTGGGCGTCCTCGCCTACAACGTACGCACCAGGAAGCAGCCACCGAACCCGCAGTTGCACGCCCCCGAGGGAAGAGCACTCCGTAGGCGTGGCGGCCAGAAGTTCAAGAAGTCCGGCCCCTTCGACAACGGCCCCCAGGTTCCGCAGGACCCCTCCAGCGTCCCGAAGTTCTACCACTTCGGACCCGGGTCGTAGGTCTAGACTCTGAATATGACTGGTTTGGCTCTGGTGGCTGCACTCGCGGTACTTCTCGTCGTCGTCGTGGCCGTGGTGGTCGTGCTCGTCGTCCGTCGTAGGTCCGCACCAAAGTTCGAGACCTACCAGTCGGGCGTCTACAACTCGCTTGAGACGCGAAATGAGGGGCCCGGCACGCAGCACTTGAACGCCGGCCCCCAGCTGCCCATGGGCTGAGAACCCTTTCTCAGATCCCCGGGATGTTGGCCGGACGCGGGCCCGTGTAGTCCGGCCCGTAGGCACCCGGCGCGGGGCGACGCTTCCGCATCGGCGCCGTCACCCCTGGTGCGAGGCGACGGGAGATGGCCAGGAACCCCGTGTGGCCGCTGGTGCCGTGGCCGGGCCGGATGGCCAGGCCCTCCGCGTGCCAGTCCCGAACGGTGGTCTCCGTGAGGTGCGGCTCGGTGAATCCACCGTGGGCGCGGAACGTGTCGGCCACTCGCCCCAGCTGGGTGGAGGTGGCGACGTAGCAGCACACCAGGCCGCCGGGCTCCAGCCGCTCCCCGACAGCCTCGATGCATTCCCACGGGGCGAGCATGTCCAGGATGACCCGGTCGATGCGGTCATCGCGAATCTCGGTGACGAGGTCGCCCACCGTCAGCTGCCAGGCGGGGTGTTCCCCCTCGATGAACGCTTCCACGTTGCGGCGCGCCACATCGGCGAACTCCTGCCGGCGCTCGTAGGAGTGGAGCTGGCCCTCGGGGCCGATGGCGCGCAGCAGCGCCAGCGACAGCGCACCGGAGCCCACGCCGGCCTCCAGCACGCGCGCGCCGGGAAAGATGTCGGCCCACATCAGGATCTGGGCCGCGTCCTTGGGGTAGATGACCGCCGCCTCGCGGGGCATGGCCACCATGTACTCGCTGAGCAGCGGCCGCAGGACCAGGTACTGCATCCCGCCCACCGACTTGATGGTGACACCCTCGGGCCCGCCGATGAGCTCGTCATGGCTGACGGCCCCCTTGGTGGTGTGCCAGACGCCACCGTCCTTGAGCAGCAGGGACTTGCGCCGCCCCTTGGTGTCGGTGACGGTCACGCGCTCCCCCACCACGAGGGGTCCACGTCGGATACCGGAGAGATTCATGTCCTTCTTTCGCTGCAGGGCCGCGGGACAGCCTAGCCGTCCCGGTAGCGGTTCCTGCGACGCGCGAGCACCACGGTCACCGCGATGGCCGCGACGAGAACCGCCAGGACCACGCCCACGAGGACCCACACCATCACCACGGATTGCATGGGCACCACGCTAGCCGCAGAACAGCCGGCGGGGTCACTTGGCGCTGAAGTACTTGGCCTCCGGGTGGTGAACGATGATGGCGTCGGTCGACTGCTCCGGGTGCAGCTGGAGCTCCTCACTCAGGACGACACCGATGCGGCTGGGATCCAGCAGCTTCACCGACTTGACCCTGTCCTCCAGGTCAGGGCAGGCAGGGTAGCCGAACGAGTAGCGGGACCCCCGGTACGCCTGGTCGCGGATGGCGCCCTCGACGTCGCCGTCGTCCGCGGCCAGCCCCAGTTCGAGGCGGGTGCGGTGGTGCCAGAACTCGGCCAGCGCCTCTGTGAGCTGCACCGACAGGCCGTGGAGCTCCATGTACTCACGGTACGAGTTGGCCGCGAACAGCTTGTTGGCAGCCTTGGCCACCTCGGATCCCATGGTGACCAGCTGCAGCCCCAGCACGTCGGGGCCGAGTTCGGCGGTCTCTTGTTCGTCTCGGAAGTAGTCGGCGATGCACAGCTTTCGGTCGCGCCGCTGACGCGGGAACGTGAACCGGGTGAGTTCCTTCGACGGGTCCTGGGGGTCACCGACGATGAGGGTCTCGTTCTCGCTGTGCACCGGCCAGTAGCCGTGCACGACGGCGAAGGTGCCGAGCCCCTGGGTCTTGATGCGGTCCATCCACATCCGCAGCCGCGGCAGGGCTTCGGTCTGGACGAGTTCCTCGTAGCTGACGCCACCCCGGACCCCGCGCAGACCCCACTGGCCCATGAACGTGGCCCGGTGGTCCAGCCACTCGGAGACCTCCGCCAGCGAGATGCCCTTGACCACACGGGAGCCCCAGAATGGCGGGGTGGGCACGTCGATGCGACGCGCCACGTCGGAGCGGACGCCCAGCTCGGGCTCCTCCGGCTCCTCGACCACCTTCTTGTAGACCCGCCGGGGCTTGATGGCGGGCAGGGCGGCGCCCGGGACGCCCCGTTTGACGGCCATGACGGCGTCCATGAGGGCCAGACCGTCGAAGGCGTCGCGGGCGTAGCGCACCTCGCCCTCGAACATGTCGCCCAGGTCGTGCTCGACGAACGCCCGGGTCAGGGCGGCACCGCCCAGCAGCACGGGGTACTTCTCCGCAAGGCCGAGCCGGTTGATCTCGGCGAGGTTGTCCTTCATGACAATGGTGGACTTCACGAGCAGGCCGGACATCCCGATGGCATCCGCCCCGGACTTCTCGGCGGCCTCGATGATGGCGTTGATGGGCTGCTTGATGCCGATGTTGACGACCGTGTACCCGTTGTTGCTGACGATGATGTCCACGAGGTTCTTGCCGATGTCGTGGACGTCGCCCCGGACGGTGGCCAGCACGAGTGTGCCCTTGCCTGCGGTGTCCTGCTTCTCCATGTGGGGCTCGAGGTGTGCCACGGCGGACTTCATGACCTCGGCCGACTGCAGCACGAACGGCAGCTGCATCTGTCCGGAGCCGAAGAGCTCACCGACCACCTTCATGCCGGCAAGCAGGTCGTTGTTGATGATGTCGAGGGGCGCCTTGGTGAGCATGGCCTCGTCGAGGTCGGCCTGCAGGCCCTTGCCCTCCCCGTCGATGATGCGGCGCTGGAGCCGCTCTTCCAGCGGCAGCGCAGCCAGTTCCGCGGAGCGGGAGGCGCGGGCGGAGGCAGCCGTGACGCCCTCGAACAGGTCCAGGTACTTCGTCAGGGGGTCGTAGCCCTCCGCGCGCCGGTCATACACGAGGTCGAGCGCCACCTCGCGCTGCTCGTCGGGGATGCGGTCCATGGGGATGATCTTGGCGCTGTGCACGATGGCCGAATCCAGACCGGCAGCGACGCACTCGTTGAGGAACACGGAGTTGAGCACGATGCGGGCGGCAGGGTTGAGGCCGAAGGAAACGTTGCTCACTCCCAGCGTGGTGCGGACCCGCGGGTACCGCTGTTTCAGCTCCCGGATGGCCGCGATGGTCTCAATGCCGTCGCGGCGGGTCTCCTCCTGGCCGGTGGCGATCGGGAAGGTGAGGCAGTCGACGAGGATGTCGCCGACGTCCATGCCCCAGTTGCCGGTGAGGTCCTCGATGAGGCGGGAGGCGACGCGGACCTTCCATTCGGCGGTGCGGGCCTGGCCCTCCTCGTCGATGGTGAGGGCGACGACGGCGGCGCCGTGCTCCTGCACCATCGGCATGACGCGGCCGAAGCGGGACTCAGGCCCGGCGCCGTCCTCGTAGTTGACGGAGTTGATGGTGCACCGCCCGGCCAGTCGCTCCAGGCCGGCCTGGATGACGGGCGGCTCGGTGGAGTCCAGCACGACGGGCAACGTCACGGCGGTGTTGAGGCGGAAGGCCATGAGGTCCATGTCGGCGGCGCCGTCGCGCCCCACGTAGTCGATGCACAGATCCAGCACGTGGGCGCCGTCGCGGGCCTGTGACTTGGCGATCTCCACGCACTCGTCCCAGTTGCCGTCCAGCATGTGCAGCTTGAAGGCCTTGGAGCCGTTGGCGTTGGTGCGCTCCCCGATGTTGAGGTAGCTGGCATCCTGCGCGAGCGGCACCTCGATGTAGAGGCTGGAGACGGCGTTCTCGACTGCCACGTCGCGCTGGACGACAGGTGTGTGGGAGAAGCGCTCCGCCAGCAGGCGAATGTGTTCAGGGGTGGTACCGCAGCAACCACCGATGACGGCCAGGCCGTAGTCGCGCAGGTACAGCTCGAGTGCCTCGGCCAGCCCCTCAGGGCCCAGCGGATAGCGCGCACCGTCGGAGGTCAGCTCGGGCAGACCGGCATTGGGCATCGTGCCGATGGCGATCCGCGCGCGGCGCGACAGGTGGCGAAGGTGCTCGCTCATCTCGGCGGGACCGGTGGCGCAGTTCAGGCCGATGACGTCGATGCCGAGCGCCTCCAGCGTGGTGAGGGCGGCGCCGATCTCGGAGCCCATCAGCATGGTGCCGGTGGCCTCCACCGTGACGTTCACGAAGATGGGCAGGTCCACGCCGAGCTTGGTGCGGGCGCGCTTCGCCGCGATGACGGCGGCCTTGGCCTGCAGCAGGTCCTGGCATGTCTCGATCTGCACGGCGTCGATGCCGCCGGCCACCATGGCCTCCACCTGGAGCTGGTAGGCGTCGCGGATCTCGGCGAAGCGAATGTGACCGAGGCTGGGCAGCTTGGTGCCCGGCCCCACGGACCCCAGCACGAACCGCGGTTTCTCGGCCGTGGAGTACTCGTCGGCGGCCTCGCGGGCGATCCGGGCGGATGCCAGGGCCAGCTCCTCGAGGCGGTCCTCGATGTCGTACTCGCGCAGGGCCGCCAGGTTGGTGCCGAACGAGTTGGTCTCGACGCAGTCGGCGCCGGCCTCGAGGTAGGCGCGGTGCACGGCCCCCACGATGTCAGGTCGGGTGACGTTCAGCACCTCGTTGCAGCCTTCCAGTCCCTGGAAGTCGATGTCGACGTCAAGGTCACCGTAACTCTGCAGCATGGTGCCCATGGCACCGTCGGCGACGAGGACTTTGGCATTCAGGAATTCACGAATTGAGCTGGACACGTCGGTCACTCTAACCCCGATGCGGGTGTGCAAATCGCCGCGTTCGCGCTGGGCTGCGCATTGGTCCTTCGGCGTGAAGTGTGCTGGAGCCTAGACTGTCAGCATGCGTTTCGATCACCTGCGACCCTTTCGCGACCTGGCGGTCATCATCGCCTTCGGTGGGTGGAACGACGCCGGCAGCGCCGCCAGCGACACCGCCGAGCACGTGCTGGACCGCTACGAGCGCACCGAACTGGGTGCCATCGACGACGAGCGCTACTTCGACTACCAGGCCACCCGCCCCTACATGCGTCGATCCCCCGACGGACCGTTCATCGAGTGGCCCAGCATCACGCTGTCGCTGGTGCGCCACCCGGAGCGCGACATCCTCGTGGTGGTGGGGCCGGAACCCAGCCTCCTGTGGCGGAGCTTCTCCACGGAGCTGGTGGGCACCCTGAAGCAGCTGGACCCGACGCTGGTGGTGCTGCTGGGTGCGATGCTGAGCGACACCCCCCATTCCCGTCCCCTGCCCGTGTCCATGTACACGTTCGACTCGGGTCTGCGGGAGCTGCTGAACCTGGAGCCGTCCAACTATGACGGCCCCACCGGCATCATCGGCGTCGTCAACCAGATGCTCATCACGGAGGGGCTGCCGACGGCGTCGATGTGGGTGGCGATCCCCCACTACGTGTCCAACCCACCCAGCCCCAAGGGCCAGCAGGCGTTGCTCAGTCGTCTGGAGCAGGTGCTCGGTCTGTCGCTGGACTACGACGACCTGCCCGACGAGGCCGTCAAGTGGTCCGCCGCCGTCGACGAGCTCAGCTCGGAGGATCCGGACGTGGCCGAGTACATCGAGCAGCTCGAGGAGGCCAAGGACGCCCACGACGTGGAGGGCGTCACGGGCGACACCATCGCCGCCGAGTTCGAGCGCTACCTGCGTGGCCGGGGCGACGGTCGGAGCCGAGGTAGGAACCCCCGCCGCAGCTGACTGCGGCTCAGTGGCGGCAGGCGCGGATCGCGAGCTCCCGCAGCTCGGTGACCATCTGGTTGGGTTCCGGCGCGCTGTAGACCGCCGAGCCCGCCACGAACGTGTCGGCACCGGCCTCGGCGCAACGCTCGATGGTGGCGACGGAGACGCCCCCGTCGACCTGCAGCCACAAGGGTCGATCCCCCATCAGCTCGCGGGTGCGCCGGATCTTGGGCAGCACCAGGTCCAGGAACGACTGGCCACCGAAGCCGGGCTCCACCGTCATGAGCAGCACCATGTCCACCTCGTCCAGCATGTCGGCGAAACCGTCGATGGGCGTGGCGGGCTTGAGCGCGATGGCGGCGCGGGACCCGAGGCGCCGCAGCTCGCGTGCCAGGCGGATGGGGGCGGCGGCGGCCTCGACGTGGAAGGTGACGGACTCGGCGCCGGCCTCGGCGTAAGCGGGCGCCCAGCGGTCGGGGTCCTCGATCATGAGGTGGATGTCGAGCATCATGTCGGTGGCGCGTCGCAGCGACTCGACCACCGGCAGGCCCAGGGTCAGGTTCGGCACGAAGTGGTTGTCCATGACGTCGACGTGGATGGCGTCGGCTCCGGGGATCCGCCGCACCTCGGCGGCCAGGTTCGAGAAGTCCGCGTTCAGGATGCTGGGGGTGATGCGCATGGCGCTCACCCTAGCCGCCACCGATGCCCCTTCCCCGAGTCATGGTGAGTGCTGGTTACCAGATCCCCTGCTCAGCGAGGCCCACACCTCATTCGCATGGGCAAGGACGGTGTCCTCAGGAAGGATCCCGCCGACCGGAGCCAGGACGATCTGGAGAACTTTTTCGAAGATCACGTGCCGGCTCTCCACATCTGAGGTTGCCAACCACTCCTCAACGAGTGCGAAGGTCTCAGGGTCGTCGGCGGCCAACCGTGTCATGTTCTTCTTCCAGCCCTCGTTGGGCAGGTCGCGGATGCTGAACCACGCCTGCACACTCGAAACGAAGGTGTGCAACTGCCGCATTCCCAGCGCGGCCCGCGTGCTTCGGTCGTCGCTCCTGCGCAGGAGAGTGCCGTTCACCCGGAGATCGTGGCTGAGAAAGGATCGATAAACCGACTGCTGGGCTTCGCCAACGCCTGGCCGGTGCCGCAACAGTTCTGTGGCGCGATCTTGTGCGGCGGCGGCAGCGCCAGTGGGGTCGTAGACAGGTCGCGACTCGCGCAACCAACTGACATAGGACCAGGCGCCCTCGGCCATCTGAGATGCGTCCAGCGAAGCACCACCATCCGTCGCAAGGGAGGCGTTCTGAGAGCTGATGATCACGACGTCGGTGATCCGTCCGTCGACAAAGGTCGCTTCGGTGCCATAGCCCGACGGATAGTCGTTCATGAGGAGCAACAGGTCGTAGTCACTCGCTTCAGTCCACCGGTCGGTCCCGGTTGACCCGAGGAAGCACAGTGCCACGACTCGGTCGTCAGCCTCCAGGCACGTGATCGTCTCGGCCAGGGACAGGCGGGAAGACCACGGGTTGACCGGGTCAGACTCAGGGCTGTGGCTCACCTCACGCCCTCACGAGAGCGAGGAACATGGCGTCGGTGCCCTGGCGGTGCGGCCACAGCTGGACGTAGTCTCCCAGCTCACAGCCGGGGACCTCCGACAGGAAGTCCGCCGCCCGCAGGAGCGTGGCCTCCGGGAACTCCTGCAGCACCCCCTCGACCACATCGCTGGTCTCGGCGCGATGGGGTGAGCAGGTGGCGTAGGCCACCACGCCACCCGGCATGGCGGAGCGCAGGGCGGAGCGGAAGAGGTCGCGCTGCAGGTCCCCCAGCGCGGCAAGGTCCTCGTAGCGACGGCGCCAGCGCGACTCCGGGCGGCGCCGCAGCGCCCCCAGCCCGGTGCAGGGGACGTCCGCGATGACGCGGGCGAAGCTCGCGGGCTCCCACTCCGGGGTGCGGCCGTCGGAGCACACCACCGTGGCCGTGCCCTTCGGGTAGGCCGACAGCGTCTGCTCCACGAGTGCGGCGCGGTGCTCCGAGCTCTCGTTGGCAACGAGGACCTGACCCGCCTGGCGGGCCAGCCCGGTCAGGAGGGCGGCCTTCCCGCCGGGCCCGGCGCACAGGTCCAGCCAGGGGCCCTCTGGCGCCTCCACGCGGGACAGCGCCCACGCCACGAGTTGCGACCCCTCGTCCTGCACCCCGGCACGACCCTCGGCGACGGGCGGCAGGTGCGCGGGGACGCCGTCGGCCACGGCGCCGAACGGCGAGTACGCGGTGGGTCGTGCGCCCAGGGCCACGAGTTCGCGCACCTCGCACAGCCCGGGTCGCACCACGAGCGTCGGGGTGGGTGCAACATTGTTGGCGGCGAGCGCGTCGGCCACCTCGTCCTCGGGAAGCACGTCTCGGTACGCGTTGACGATCCAGGCCGGGTGGTGGCCGCGGACGGCCAGGGCGCCCGTCTCGTCGAGGTTGCGGGCCAGCTCGTTGGTCCAGGTGGTGAGGTCCTTGGCCGCGACCTTGCGGAGCACGGCGTTGACGACCCCGGTGACGCGCTGGCCGACGGTGGCGCGTGCCAGGTCCACGGTCGCGGCCACGGCGGCGTGCGAGGCCACGTTCATGGACAGGGCCTGGTGCGAACCGAGTCGCAGCAGGTCCACGACGGCCGGCTGCAGCGTGGTCAGCGAGCGACCGGAGGCCGCCTCGATGATGGCGTCGTAGGTGCCCATGAGCCGGCAGGTGCCGGAGACGAGTTCGGTGACGAACCCGGCGTCGCGGCCCTCCAGGCCCGCCGTGGCGAGCTTCTTGGCAAGGGCCAGGTTGGCGTATGCGTCCTGCGACGTCACCTCGCGCAGCACGTCGAAGGCAACGCGTCGGGGGTCTTTCTTGATCATGCGAGCGCCTTTCCAGCGGTCATGTTGCGGGCCCAGTCGATGGCGGACATCCGCCGCTTCCCGGCGGGCTGCACCTCGAGCAATTCCAGTTCAGCGTCGCCGGTGGCCACGAACACCTGATGTTTGGTGGCGCGCAGCCTGCCGGGCGGGCCCGGCTCGGCCGCACCTTCATCGGTCTCCCCGGCGACGCGGGCGCGGTAGACCTTGAAGCGCTCCCCCGCCAGCTCGCACCAGGCGCCCGGGTCCGGGGAGCACCCCATCACGAGGTTGCGGATGTCCGGTGCGGGGGCCGACCAGTCGATCCGGGCGTCGGCGACGGTGACCTTGGGGGCCACTGTGATGCCGTCGTCGGGCTGCGGGACCGGGGTCTCCCCCGACTCCATGGCCTCCAACGCGTCGAGGAGCTGCTGGGCGCCCGATTTGGCCAGCGCGGTGAGGAGTTCGCCGGCCGTGGCATCTGGCATGGGCATCGACGAGCTGCGGAAGACGTCGCCGGCGTCCAGCGCGCGGACGATGCGGAAGCAACTGGTGCCGATGGTGTCGTCGCCGGCCATGACGGCACGCTGCACGGGCGCCGCACCGCGCCAGCGCGGCAGCACGGAGAAGTGCAGGTTCATCCAGCCGAGCCGCGGAATGTCCAGGACCCGCTGGGGCAGCAGCGCGCCGTAGGCCACGACGGGGCACGCGTCGGGAGCCAGCCGCGTCAGCTCGGCCACGAAGTCCTCGTCGCCCGGCTTGGCGGGCTTCAGGACCGGCAGTCCCAGCACAGCTGCGCGCGCAGCCACGGGCGACGGCGTCAGCTTCCGGCCCCGGCCGGCGGGTGCGTCGGGTCGCGTCACCACGGCCACCACCTCGTGCCGGGACGCCACCAGCGCCTCGAGCGACGGCAGCGCCGCTTCCGGGGTTCCTGCGAAGAGCAGTCTCATGTCAGTCCAATACCTCCGGGTCGACCTGGATGTACAGCCTCCCACCTTCCTTGCGGGCCGAGCGTATCGCCGCCGCATACTTGATGCGGCGCACGAGGTCTCGCCCCTGCTCCAGCGGCACGCGCAACAGCGCCACTGTCTCGGTGGTGGGGCCGTGCTGGAACTCGTTGGGGCCGAGGATGTCGACGCCGTCGAAGGGGTCGTTGTCCAGGAACTCGCGGACGGCGGCCGCGTCGCCCCCCACCCGGACGGCCTTCACCGCCGGCGGCAGCCCGGCCGCGGTCCGGTCAGCCAGTTCGGCCGCGATGAAGCCTCCGACGTCGCCGCGCACGAGCGCCTGCAGGGCGGGGTGCTCCGACGGGCCCACGGCCAGCACCCTGCCACCGTCGCGGGGGCCGCGGCTGAGCGCGATCGCGTTGCACCACCGACGCACCGATTCCTCGGCCACCCGCAGGTCCGCACGCGAGAGCATCAGTTCCGTGTCCAGCAGCAGCACCCCGGCGTATCCCGTGGGCGCCGCGGGCTCGGCGCCCGGCGTGGCGACGACGATGGCAGCCGCGTCGGGGACGTCCGTGCGGATCATGGCCGCGGAGCTGTTGATGGCCACGACGCCGGGGAAGGCCCGGCCCAGTTCCTCGGCCGTGCGGAGCGCACCGACGATGGGGGCGCGGAGTTGCTGGTGATGGCAGAAGCCGCACTCCCAGCGGGGCGGGTCGAAGCCGCACCAGGCGCACTCGACGCGGCCATGCCCCTGGCCCCGCAGCGGTCCTTGGCACTTGGGGCAGCGTGCCGCCTCACCGCACCGCTGGCACGACAGCCCCGCGGAGTGCCCGGCGCGCGGCACCTGGACCAGCACCGGTCCCTGCGTGAGGGCGGTCCGCAGGAACTCGAACGCCGCCGAGGGCAGACGCAGCCGCGCGGCCACGGGGTCGCGGTTGCCGGCGTTGTCGCCGCTGAGCCGCACGGGCGGGGTGACGGCGCGGGTCTGCCCCGGCGTGAGGCCCACCTCCTTGAGCCAGCCCCGTTCCACGAGCGCCGCGGCGTCGGTGGAGCGTCCGTGCGCGGCCAGCATGAGGGCGCAACCGTCCTGCAGGCAGCGCAGCACCGCCATGCCCCGGGTGTGCGGGTAGGGGGCGCGCGGTTCGGCGTGGGAGTCGTTGCCGTCGTCCACGACCACCACCAGGCCGAGGTTGTCCATGGGCGCCAGGACGCCGCTGCGCGTGGCCAGCAGGATCCGTGCCTGTCCGCGTCGCAGCGCCAGCCAGTTGCGGTAGCGGGCGGAGTCCCCCAGTTCGCCGTTCAGCACGGCGACGGCGCCGGTGCCGAAGGCGGCCTGGAAACGTGGCAGGGCATCGGTCAGTTCGCGGAGTGTGGGAACGATGACGATGGCACCCCTACCTCCCCGCGCGGTGGCGTCGACGGCTTCCAGGACGCCACCCACGAGATCGCCGGGCGCATCCACGACGGGCGGCACCTGCCAGAACGCCCGTGGGCCGGTGCCGCGCCCCAGCGCGTCGAGCAAGGCACCTCCACCCGGGAACAGGGGCAGCACGGTCCGGGGCTCGTACGCGGTGGGATCCGGCCACTCGCGCTGAGCGGCCTTCTCCGTGGTGGCGTGCCGACGGGGCACGGCGAGCCGGATCACGTCGGTGAGGACGCCCGCGTAATGGTCGGCCACGGCGCGGAAAAGCCCCACGAGACCCTCATCGAGGATGGGCTCGGAGGAGACGACCGATGTGAGTCGCAGCAGCTTCATGTCGGGCTGGGCGTCCCCGAAGGACACCAGCCAGCCCTCGCGTGTGCGGCCGGAGAAGGGCACCTTGACGCGGCAGCCCTCCGCCACGGCCTCCTCCAGCGCCGGGGGGATCTCGTAGTCGAACAGCCGGTCCAGGTGGGCCAGCGGGACGTCGACGGCGACGCGCGCCACACGACGGGGTGTGGGCCCGTCGAACAGGGCAGGCGACGCCGCCGGCATGGCGGAGCCCTAGCCCTTGACGGCGCGGGCCAGTGCCTCGGCTCGGTCGGTGCGCTCCCATGAGGCATCCGGCAGGTCGCGGCCGAAGTGGCCGTACGTGGCGAACTGGGAGTAGATGGGTCGGAGCAGGTCCAGGTCGCGGATGATGGCGCCCGGGCGCAGGTCGAAGACAGCCAGCACCGCGTCGCGGATCTGCGCCTCGGGCACCGCAGACGACTGATAAGTGTCGAGGTAGAAGCCGACGGGGTGCGCCTTGCCGATGGCGTAGGCCACCTGCACCTCGCAGCGGTCCGCGAGTCCGGCGGCCACCACGTTCTTCGCGACCCAGCGCATGGCGTAGGCCGCGGAGCGGTCCACCTTGGAGGGGTCCTTGCCGGAGAACGCGCCGCCGCCGTGGCGGGCCATGCCGCCGTAGGTGTCGACGATGATCTTGCGGCCCGTGACCCCGGCGTCGCCCATGGGGCCGCCGATCACGAAGGTGCCCGTCGGGTTCACCAGCACGCGGGTGTCGCGGGCGCTGAAGCCGTAGCGGTCCAGCACCGGGGCGATGACCTCGCGGGTCAGGTCGGGGCGGATGGTGGTGTCCACGTCCACGCCGTCGTCGTGCTGCGTGGAGACCACGGCGGTCTCGACGTCCACGGCCTTGCCGTCATCGTCGTAGAGGACCGTGACCTGGGTCTTGCCGTCCGGGCGCAGGTAGTCCAGCACGCCGTCCTTGCGGACCTCGGTGAGGCGCTCGGCCAGGCGATGCGCAAGGTCGATGGGCAGCGGCATGAGGGAGGGGGTCTCGTTGCAGGCATAGCCGAACATCAGGCCCTGGTCGCCGGCCCCCTGAGAGCTGATGGAGTCGACGTCGTTCTCGACGCGGGCCTCGTAGGCCCGGTCCACGCCTGCGGCGATGTCCGGGGACTGCGCCCCGATCGCGACGGTCACGCCGCAGGAGCCGCCGTCGAAGCCGACGCGGGACGAGTTGTACCCGATGTCGAGGATGCGCTGGCGGGCGATGGGGGCCACGTCAGCGAACCCCTTGGTGGTGACCTCGCCGGCCACCACCACCAGTCCGGTGGTGACGAGCGTCTCCACCGCCACCCGGGATCCCGGGTCCTGCGCCAGCAACGCATCAAGAACGGCGTCCGAGATGGAGTCGGCGATCTTGTCGGGGTGACCCTCGGTCACCGACTCGGATGTGAACAAACGGCTCATGGATGAGCTCCTAGAGTGTCTTGACGAGCGTGGCAACAAGCCACGTGGTGTGTTGGGTACAGGGGTGGCAACAAGCCACGCACACAATCAATTCCGGGATGCTGCTCAGGAGGCGGGGTCGGTGCCTGCAAACGGGTCGACGAAGCTGAACGCCGGGTCGGCCTCCGCGGAGCGCTGCTCTTCCTCGAGGGGGTCGATCTGCGTGTACTGCAGCATGCCCTCAGCCAGTTCGCGCAGGGCGATGGACAGCGGCTTCTCCTGAGGGGAGACAGACACGAGCGGTCCGACGTTCTCGAGCAGGCCTTCGCCCAGCTGCGAGTAGTAGGCGTTGATCTGGCGCGCGCGCTTGGCGGCGATGATCACGAGACGGTACTTCGAGTCGACGGACTCGAGCAGGTCATCAATGGGGGGGTTGGTGATGCCTTCGGTGTTGATGCTCAAGATTCACCTTCTGCTACTGGGGTGCGGGAGCCTGTGATCACAAGCTCATCAAGTCTATCAAAGCAGACACGGTGTCCTCGACCGAGACGTTCTGCACCACGTGGTCCGCCTCTTCCTTCTCGGCGAGTTCGGTGCGGGCCGTGGCGAGCCGCTGCTCCTGGCCGGCCTCATCCTCGGTGCCCCGCCCCTTGAGACGGTTGACGAGCTCGTCCCAGTTCGGCGGGTCCAGGAACACCAGCTGCGCCTCCGGCATGTTCGCCTTGACCTGGCGTGCGCCCTGCAGGTCGATCTCCAGCACGACGGGCCTGTTGGCGGCCAGGGCCGCGTCAACAGGGCCGCGGGGCGTGCCGTAGAAGTTGGTGCCGTGCACCTGGGCGTGCTCCAGCAGCATGCCGGCGTCGACCAGTTCCTGGAAGTGTTCCGGGGTGACGAAGTGGTAGCTCGAGCCGTCCACCTCCCCGGGCCGGGGCGCCCTCGTGGTCATGGACACGGAGTAGTGCAGGTCCGGTCGGCGTTCGCGGAGACGGTTGCACACCGTGCCCTTGCCGACGCCACTCGGACCCGAGATCACCCATACGGCGGGTTGTTTGTCTGCCACGACTGACAGCTTAGGAGAACATCTCCGTGAGTCGCTCCATCTGGTGGCGTCCGAGCCCCCGGATGCGACGGTTGGCTGCAATGTCGAGGTTCTCCATGATCTCCGCGGAGCGCGTGACGCCCACCCTGGGCAGCGACCGCAGGAGGTCGACGACCTTGACGCGCGAGAGCGTGTCATCACCCGAGGCCTTCTCGAGTGCCTGGGAGAGGGAGAGCTCGCCGGTCTTGACCTGGTTCTTCAGGGCCGCGCGGGCGCGGCGAGCCTCGGTGGCGGCTGCGCGCGCTGATTGGAGCTGTTCAGTGCTGAGTTGCGGAATGGCCATCGTCGTGCCTCATCGATTCTTCCGTCCTTGGCGGGAACGGATCCATGTGTCTCGGTATACCAACACCGGTGCCAGAGGAACATATTACTCACCCTTTGGGGTGGAGGCCAGTACTACAGGCCTGCGACTTGCCCCTGAGCAAGAAATACTCCGGCACGCCGCACCAGATCGTCCCGTCCACCGCCGATGACGTCGCGGCTCACGGTGGGCAGGACGAGTGAGCAGGCCTCGCCGAACACGTCACGAATGCCGGCGATGGTGCCTCCCT
>JBDSRF010000252.1:0-7662 GCA_039929445.1 Arachnia sp.
TGGGTGAGCAGCACGCGATGGTTCACGTCGCCCACCGCGTAGAGCCAGTCGACCCCCTGCACCCGCATGGTGTCGTCGACGTCCAGCCAGTCGCCGTCGGTCAGGCCCACCACGTCCAGCCCAAGGCCTTCGGTGTGTGCCTTCCGACCCGTGGCCACCAACACCTCGGCGGCGTTCACGGTCTCGCCGGTGTTGGTGGTGATCGTGACGCCATCGTCGCCGCGCGCCACGGACGCGGTTTCGGTGTCGAGCATCACTTGCGCACCGCGGTCGCGCAGACGATCCGCGACCGCGTCGCCGACGAATGTCTCCATGCCCTCCAGCAGTCGGCCACGGGAGATGATCGTCACCAGCGCCCCCAGGTCGGTGAACGCCGTCGCCATCTCGCAGGCCACCACACCCCCGCCAATGATGGCGAGGCTCTCCGGAACTTCCTTCACGCTCGTGGCGTCCCGACTTGTCCACGGCTCGGCGTCGCGAAGTCCCGGGATGTCCACCACCAGTGCCGTGCTGCCTGTGCAGACGGCGACGGCATGCCGGGCGCGCAGGATCCGCGACCCACCGTCGGAGAGTCGCACGGTCACCTCACGTACTGCGGTGATCTGCCCACGGCCCCTGACCAGGTCGATACCGGCGCCCTCGAGCCACTCGACCTGGGAGTGGTCGTCCCAGTTGCTGGTGAACGTGTCGCGCCTGGCCAGTACCGCGGCTACGTCGAGTTCACCTGTGACGGCTTGGGCCGCCCCGGGCACCGCCCGGGCGGCACGCAGGGCCTCCCCGGAGCGCAGCAGCGCCTTCGACGGCATGCAGGCCCAGTAGGAGCACTCGCCCCCCACCAGCTCGTCCTCGACGATGACCACTTTCAGTCCGCCCTGGACGGCCCTGTCGGCCACGTTCTCTCCGGTACTGCCGGCGCCGATGACTATGAGGTCGTATTCAGTGTCCATGCCCCCATTGTGCGGGGGGTTCTGCGGCGTCGCCCGGGATACCGTCAGTTGGCGGCGGGCCCGGCAAGACGTCGCGGACGCCAGTGCACCGCAAGGACCGCGAGTGAGGCGGCGGCCCACACCAGGTAGGCGCTGCCCACCAACTGCTGGAACAGGTTCCAGTCGGGGGTCTCGCCCTCGCTGCTGGCGAACCACCACTGCGGGAGTGCCCAGAAGATGTAGGCGCCGGCCACCAGCAGCACGAGCCACGCCACCCGTGGCGCAATGCCACGGGCAGCCCAGACGGCGAACACCACCAGCAACGGCAGCGCCCAGACCCAGTGATGTCCCCAGGAGACGGGCGAGCTGAACAGCGCGATGAGCCCGACGACCAACGCTGCCGCAGCCTTCTGGTCCGCCTCCAGCAGCCGCCAGGCGATCCACATGATGGCCAACCCGACCGCGGCGGACACGAGGAACCACACGACGCTCGCGGCCGTCCCGTCGAACCCCAGCCGATGGATGAACCCGTTGAGGGACAGGTTGGACGGGAAACCCGCGTTGCCGATCCGTCCGGTGTCCCGCAGGGCAGCCGTCCAGTACTCCACGGAGTCGGCAGGCCGCAGCACGAACCCGATGGTGGTGTACGCCGCGAACGACACGACGGTCATGATGAGCGAGCGCCAGTCGCGTCGCAGCAGGAAGTAGACGAGGAAGACCGCCGGCGTCAGCTTGATGGCCACCGCCAGACCGGTCAGCCAGCCCCGCCACGGCTTGCCCTGGCCCGCCAGCACGTCGGTGAGCACGAGCGCCATGAGGAGCACGTTGATCTGCCCGAACTCGATGTTCTCCCGCATGGGCCCCAACCACGAGATCAGCGCAAGAACGGGAAGCGCGAGCCACAGGCCCTCGGACAGGGTGCGACGGGTGACCTCGCCCAGCACCAGCGCCAGAACCCACCCCAGGGCAAGGATGCTCAGGATGCTGACCAAGGTGGACGCCGCGACGAGCGGCATGATGGCGAAGAACGAGAACAGCGCGGCGGCTATGGGGGGGTAGGTGAACGGCAGGTTGGCACCCACCTCCGTGTCCGGGAGGCGACCGTAGAGGTCGGCGCCATCGAGGAATGCCTGCCCGCCGAGGCGGTACACGTCGATGTCGATGCGGTACGGCCAGGTGTAGGGCAGCCAGAACGCGAGCGCGACCCCCACCAGCAGCGCCAGCGCCAGCGCCACCAGACGCGCGGGCCACGACGCGAGGTATCGCCCGGTGAGCTGCTCGAACACTGTTTCCCCTGCCTGCGGACCAAATGACGTCCCGCGGATCGTACCGTCGCGGCCCGAAACAAGCGTGGTCGACGCGCGATCGACAGCCACCCGGCGGCTGGGTCAGGCGGGATCGCGACTCTCAGTCGAGGAGGTCGCGGACCACGCCGTCGGCGAGGAGTCGGCCACGCAGGGTCAGCACCAGGCGGTCGGCATTCACGCGGCCCAGCCCCTCCTCCACCACGGCGGGCACACGTCCACGCTCGGTATCCGTCAGGACGGCCAGGTCGAGACCCTCGGCCAACCGGAGCTCCAGCATGACCTTCTCCACCCGACGGTCCTCCACCGACAGCAACTCCCCCGCCTGCGCCGGTGAGCGGCCCGCGTCGAGTTCAGCCACGTAGGGCCGGGGGTGCTTGCGGTTCCAGAACCGCAGGCCACCGACGTGGCTGTGCGCTCCCGGACCGATGCCCCACCAGTTGGCGCCGCGCCAGTAGTTGAGGTTGTGACGGCACTGTCCGGACGGCGTCGAAGCCCAGTTGCTGACCTCGTAGTTGGCGAACTTGTACCCGGTCAGGAACTGCTCGGCCATGAGGTACTTGTCTGCCAGTTCGTCGTCATCGGGCATCGGGATCTGGCCCCGTTTGACCTGCATGGCCAGCCGAGTGCCCTCCTCCACGATGAGTGAGTAGGCGCTGACATGGTCCACGGGCGTGGCCGCGACCGCTTCCAGAGACTCCATCCAGTCGGCCGCGGACTCGCCGGGCGTCCCGTAGATCAGATCCAGGCTGACGTGCTCGAATCCGGCGTCCGCAGCCCACCGTGCCGCCTGCAGGCCACGCTCCGGGGTGTGGACACGCTCCAGCACGGACAACACATGCGGGACCACCGACTGCATGCCCAGGGAGATACGGGTGAATCCCGCCTCCCGGAGTGCGGCGAAGTAGGCGGGGTCGACGGTGTCGGGGTTGGCCTCCGTGGTGATCTCGGCGTCGTCGGCCAGGCCGAAGCGGTCGCGGATGGCACCCAGCATCCCCGCCAGGGCCGCCGCCGGCAGCATGGTGGGGGTGCCACCGCCGAAGAACACGGTGTCGACGGGCGGCGCCTCCTCGCCCAGCACGGTTGCCGCCAGCGCGATCTCCCGGTGCGCGGCGGAGACATAGTCCCCGCTGGACATGCCCGGCAATTCGGAGGCGGTGTAGGTGTTGAAATCACAGTAACCGCAGCGCGTCCGGCAGAACGGCACGTGCACGTACATCGACAGTGGGGCACGGGAGATACCCTCCAGCACCTGGGGTGGGAGGGAACCGTCGGCGGGCATCGGATCACCGCTGGGGAGGGCGCTGGGCACCACTGCAGCGTAATGCCAGGTAACGATTCCGCTGTCAGCGCACGCGTTTCGGCAAGGTGGGCGCAGCTTCGATGCCAAGATTGGGCGCATGAACATCTCACGACGAAGCATCCTCGGCATGGGAGGCGGACTTGCCGCCGCCGCCACGCTGGTCGCCTGCGGCCAGAACAACCCGATGTCCTCGCCCACCGGGGCCGCCAGCCCCGCCACCAGCGAGACGGCCGTCGCGACAGGCGAAAAGGTCGACCTCTCCCAGTGGTACCACGAGTACGGCGAGGCCGGCGTCAAGGAGGCCGTCGAGAAGTTCGCGGCCGACTACGAGGCCGCCAAGGTCACCGTGAAGTGGACTCCCGGCGACTACAACAGCATCCTCGCGGCCCAATTGCTCACCAATGACGTTCCCGACGTCTTCGAGGCCGAGCAGGGCGGCTCCCTGGAGCAGATCCGCAGCGGACAGCTCGAGGACCTCACGGAGCTCATCGGCGCCGCCGCGTCCGAGTTCAACAAGTCCGTGATGAAGCGCTTCACCTTCGAGGGCAAGATCCACGGCATCCCGCAGACCATTGACATGCAGTTGCTGTACTACCGGCCCTCGCTGCTGAAGGCTGCGGGCGTCGCAGTGCCCACCACCTTCGAGGAGCTCGTCGCCGCCGCGAACGCCGTGAAGACCAAGTCCATCGGCGGATTCTTCGCCGGCAACGACGGCGGCATCGGCGTCCTGGGCACGATCTTCATCTGGGCGTCGGGTTATGAGCAGCTCAACGAGGAACGCACCGAAGCCGCCTTCCTCAACGACGACTTCTACAAGGCGCTCGTGGCCTACCGCGACTTCTCCAAGTCGGGTGGCGTCGTGCAGTCGGCCTCCGCCGAGTGGTACTCCCCGGATGCCTTCGTCAACGAGGAGGCTGCGTTCCAGTGGGGCGGCCTGTGGTCCCTGCCCGACATCACCAAGGCCTTCGGCGACGACGTCGGAGTCATCGCATTCCCGTCCATGGGTGCGAAGGGTCGCCCGGCCGTGCCGTTCGGCGCGTTCGGATCCTGCGTCGCCGCCAAGGGCAAGAACGTCCAGGCATCCAAGGACTTCGTGAAGTGGCTGTGGATCGACCAGGAGGACAAGCAGGTCGAGTTCTCCGACGCCTACGGCACCCACATCCCCGCCAAGGACGCCCTGGTTCCCAAGGCCACCAAGCTGTCGTCCGGCCCGGGTGCCGAGGCGGCGAAGTTCGTTGCCGACAGTGGTTTCGCCAACGACATCATGTGGTCCGGTGCCATTGGTGACAAGTACAACGCAGCCGTCAGCAACGTGATCAAGAACGGCGCCGATCCCGCAGCCGAGTTCGAACCCCTCAAGGCACTGATCAAGAGCGAGCTCGAGAAGCTCAAGGGCTGATGCCCACGCTCGAAGCCGCCGTCGCCCCGGCCCGCCCCTCCAGGGACGGGCCGGGGCTCTGGCGTCGGCTTCGGGGACACCAGGGACGCAACCTCTGGTTCGCCGCCTTCATCGCTCCGTTCCTGCTGGGGTTGGTGGGGTTCGTGTACCTGCCCATCGTGTGGAGCGCGTACCTGTCGTTCTTCGAGGCCCGGAACACAGTGACCCCCACCCGCTTCGTCGGGCTGGACAACTACGCGTACCTGCTCACCGACAAGCTGTTCGTCAACTCGTTGCTGACGTTCGTGGCGTTTGCCGTGTTCATCGTGCCCACCACCTACGTGGCCTCGTTGGGTCTGGCGTTGTTGTTGAACAACCTGAAGTGGGGCCAGGCGTTCTTCCGGTCGGTGTTCTTCATCCCGACGGCTGTCTCCTACGTCATCGCGGCCATCATCTGGCGCTTCGCCTTCTTCTCCGGTGCACGGTTCGGGCTCCTGAACCAGTTCATCACCGCCGCCGGTGGGGACCAGGTCAACTGGCTGGGCGGCACCAACAGCCTGTACTGGGTGGCGCTCGTCAGCGTGCGACTGTGGCTGCAGACCGGCTTCTACATGATCCTGCTGATCGCCGGGCTGCAACGGATCCCGCTCGAGACCTACGAGGCGGCCGCGCTCGACGGCGCCGCCGGGTGGCGGCTGCTGCGCTACATCACCCTGCCGCAGCTGAAGGCCACCAGCGTGGCGGTGATCCTCCTGCTGCTCATCAACGCGTTCCAGGCGTTCGACGAGTTCTACAACATGCTGGGCTCCATCGGCTCCTACCCGCCGTACGCCCGCCCACCCCTGGTCCATCTGTACCTGATCGCCGTGGGCGGCGGTCAGCAGGACCTGGGCGTCGGGGGCGCCGGCACCATGATCCTGACGGCCATCATCGTGCTGTTCGGCGTCGGACAGACCTTCATCCTGAACCGGAGTGGGAAATGAGCCGGCAGAGGTTCTGGTTGGGCGTGCGGTACGCGGCGCTGGTGGTCCTGTCGCTGATTTTCATGCTCCCGTTCTGGGTGATCGTGCGCAACGCCTTCTCCACCAACAAGAACATCACGTCCGCCACGTGGAACTGGCTGCCCGACCAGCTGAACCTGACAAACCTCCACACGCTGCTGGCCAACGACTCCATCGGCATCCTGCGCGCGCTGCTGAACTCCGCCATCATGGCCGTCCTGCAGACGGGCGGCACCGTCGTGGTCAGCCTGCTGGCCGGGTACGCGCTGGCCCGCTTCACGCACAAGGCGTCGCGGTTCATGCTGGGTGTGACACTGTTCACCCTCATGGTGCCGGTTGCCACCATCTTCGTGCCGATGTTCATCATCACGGCCCAGCTGGGATGGGTGGACACCTTCCGGGGCCTGGTGGTTCCGGGCCTCTTCTCCGCCTTCGCCACCTACCTCTTCCGCCAGTACTTCCTGGACTTCCCCGTCGAACTCGAGGACGCGTCGCTGGTGGACGGGTGCAATCCGTGGTCCGCCTTCTGGCGCGTTGTATTCCCCAACTCCAAGGGCATCGTCGCTGCGGTCGGCACCATCATCCTGATCGGGTCGTGGAACGCGTTCCTCTGGCCCAGCCTCATCGGGCGCGACGCCACCCGCACCGTCCAGGTGGCGCTCAGCCAGTTCATGACGAGCCAGGGGGTGCGCTACCCGGAGCTGTTCATGGGGTCCCTCATCGTGGTGGCGCCCATGCTGGTGGTGTTCCTGTTCCTCCAGCGCTACCTGGTGCAGGGGCTCACCACCTCCGGTCTCCGCTGAGGCAGTGACGACGCTCAGTCGCGGAGGTGTCCCGATCGATCCGGACCGGCGTGTGCGCCGGCCCCAGCGCCTCCCGGCAGCGGACACGGAGATCGTCGGTGTCAGCCGTCCCCCTGATGGCGGCCAGCAACCGGAAGCCGCAGGTACGTGCCGGCCATCGCCAACGGATGTGTGAGTTCGTCATGGTGCCCGCCGACGGGTCACAGCCCAGATCAGCCGCGCGACGAGGTGGGGTGCCAGCGCTGAGACCACGTCGGCGGGGCGCACCCACCACGGCGCGATCTCGGCGCGGGGTCGGAGCATGGCGGCCACGAGTTGGCCAGCGATCCGCTGCGGAGACACCCCCGGGCGCTGCCGGCCATGCTGCGGCACCACCATGTCGGTGTCCACCAGCGCAGGTCGGGAGATCGTGACGTGGACACCCACCCCCGCCAGCTCCGGCCCGGCGGCGCACAGCCACGCATCAAAGGCGGCCTTGGACGCGACGTAGGGACCCCAGCCCGGGAGGGGGATGCGCGCGGTCGCCGTGGTCACCCCGATGAGGTGCTCCGAGCCGCGGGCTGCCATGGCGGCCAGCAGTGGCCCGCAGAACGCCACGGTCCCCAGGAAGTTGACGGCCATGGTGCGGGTGTAGGAATCATGGCGGTCCACGCAGTCCAGGACGCCGCGGGAGATGGAGTGGCCGGCGTTGGCCACTACGACATCCGGGACGCCGACGGTCAGGACGGCTCTGGCCGCCCCCCGCGCCTGCTCGTCGACCCGCAGGTCAACGGGTACCACCCACGCCCTGACACCCCGCTCACGCACCCGTGCCGCCACCGCCTCGAGCGCCTCGCGGTTTCGCGCCAGCAGCACCACATCGCAGCCCTCATCGGCTACGGCCACAGCCGTCGCGGCCCCAATCCCCCGTGACGCCCCGGTGATGACCACCAGCCGTCCCTCCAGCC
>JBDSRF010000253.1:0-13185 GCA_039929445.1 Arachnia sp.
ACAACCTCGGTATGGACGACAGCGATCGGCCCCACGAATTCGGCACGGCCCGGTCGGGTCCACTGCCGGCACCCGGTCCGATGCCGACGTTCCTGGGATATCCGCGGGCGAACGGCAAGGTCGGGACGCGCAACTACATCGCGATTCTCACGTCGGTCAACTGCTCGGCCACCGCCGCGAAGCTCATTGCCGAAGCATTCCGGGGGGCCGCGCTCGACGAGTACGAGAACATCGACGGTGTGATGGCGCTGACGCATCAGAGCGGATGCGGCCTCGTTCCCAGCAGCGAAGGCGGGCAGGTGCTCCTGCGTACGTTGAACGGCTACGCGGCCCACCCCAACATCCACGGCCTGCTCGTGCTGGGCCTCGGCTGCGAAATGGTGCCCGTCGACCTGCTCTCCGGGAACGCTGCGATACCGAACGACACACTGGTCAGCACCATGACGATCCAGGGTGAGGGTGGTGTCCGCGCCACGGTGAAGCAGGGAGTCGCGTGCATCAAGGAGATGCTCACCGAGCTGAACCTGAGGACTCGGGTGGAGAGCCCCGTGTCGGAACTGGTGCTGGGGCTGAACTGCGGAGGCTCGGACGGTTTCTCGGGGATCACGGCGAACCCCGCGCTGGGCGTCGCGTCCGACCGCCTGGTCTCTCTCGGTGGGACCTCGGTGCTCGCGGAGACCCCCGAGGTGTTCGGCGCCGAACACCTGCTGACACGGCGTGCCGTTTCGGCCGCGGTGGGGGAGAAGCTGCTCGAGCGCATCCAGTGGTGGCACGGATACATGGAGCGCGGCGGGGGCACGCTGGACAACAATCCTTCGCCGGGAAACAAGGCGGGCGGTCTCACGACCATCCTCGAGAAGTCCCTGGGCGCTGTCGCCAAAGCGGGACAGGCAGACCTGAGCGCGGTCTATGAATATGCGGAGCCCGTGACGGAACGCGGCCTCGTCTTCATGGACACGCCTGGCTACGACCCGGTCTCGATCACCGGCATCGTCGCCGGCGGCGCGACCGTCGTGTGCTTCACGACTGGGCGCGGCTCCGTGTTGGGCGCCAAACCGACGCCGTCGATCAAATTGGCGACCAATACTGAAATGTTCGAGCGAATGTCCGACGACATGGATCTCAACTGCGGGCGCATCGTCGACGGGACGGCGACGATTGCCGAGGTGGGGCAGGAGATCTTCGACCTCATCGTTCAGGTCGCCTCGGGTAAGCAGACCGCCAGTGAGGAACTGGGCATCGGCCAGGAAGAGTTCGTTCCCTGGCAGTTCGGCTCGGTCACCTGAGCCATCGGCCGGTTGAGAACGAACAAAGCCATTTCGCGACCCCCAACCCAGAGCCGCAACAGAAAGCCCGGGGTGCTGCAGTCGCCGTGTGGCGTGACATCGGCGATTCGCCGGTCAGCTGTGGTCTCCGACCAGCTAGGCGCCACCGGGAGGCTGTGTCTCGAACACCGAGCGGAACAAGGCTACCTTCCTGCAGAATGTCGATGCCGGTGACACGATCACCATTCAGTGACTGACGAAAAGTAGCCATGAACCGTATTCCTCCCCACTCCAACGCGGATGACGTCCACGAGGGGGTGGTGTCTTCGCACCCACGGCTGGCCTGCCTCGTGTTGGCGGCCGGTCTGGGCAGCCGCATGCGACCGTTCACCGACGTCACCCCGAAGCCGCTTCTCACGGTGAACAACGAGGAGTTGCTGGCCAGAGCCATCAGTTTGGGGGCGGCCGTGGCGGGGAGGACGGCTGTGAACGCGTTCCATCTGGCCGAGCAGATCGCCGAGTTCGTCGAGCCATACTCGATCCACGTCTCGCGCGAACCCCAGTTGATGGGCACCGCAGGCGCCGTGGCACAGGTGGCCCACTGGCTGGGCGACGATGACCTCCTCATCCTCAACGCCGACACCTGGCTTGCAGAACTCCCCGAGGACTTCGTCGCCGGCTGGGACCGGAAGGGACCCCGACTCCTGGTGAAGGATGTGGGTCGTGCGAGCGACTTCGGCACCCTGCGGTTCGTGGGTGCCAGCCTGTTGCCCAACGCGCTGGCGAAGGGGCTGCGCGTCGAACCGTCGGGACTGTACGAGGAACTCTGGCGGCCGAGGATCGACTCCCTCGACCTGTGCGTCTCCCGCGCCATGGCCTTCGACTGTGGGACCCCACTGGAGTTCCTGCAGGCCAACCTTGCGGTCAGCGGGCTGTCCGCTGTCGTGCATCCCACAGCGCGCCCCGGCGGCACGGTGCTGGATTCGGTGTTCCTCAGGAGTGCGACCAGCCCACTGGGAAGCGTGTGTGTCGGGGAGATCCGGGACGGGTTCGGGAACCGCTACGTTGCCCCCGACCCCGCCGTCCTCCGTACTTCGGCGAACCTCATCCAGCAGCCTTGAGGGGCTGCCCAACGATTCTTCAGGGGCGGCTATGTGGGCCTCCTGGGCCCACCTTGCCGCTTCCAACCATGGGACAGCCTCGTGGACGCGTTGTTTCGCGATCCCGCCGGGATGGTTCGCGGAGCGCTTTCGTGCCGGGTCACAAGAATGCACGGCACGAACCCTTTGTTTTGTTCTGAACGCAGGGAGTGGACCCCCTTGCCTGCGCCTGCTGCCATTCAGTCTGCGTCGGATGAACGATGGCCCACCGTGGTTACAGTGGGCCATCGTCGCTGACGAAAGGGTCAGGCTCCGCTGGGGGCTGCAATCACTTGACGACCTTGAGCACACCACAGACGGCCGGGTCGGTCGCCTCGGCGGGCAGGCTCGGGTCGAGTTCGCTGGCACCCGCGCTGTCGAAGTCGTACATGCCGTTGCCGTTGTAGTCCACCCCGTGGATGACGACGACACCCTCGCCCGCGCGGACGGCGTCGGCGATTTCCTTGGCGGTGCTGCCGGCAACCTTCGTGAACTTGATGTTGTCGCGGCTGTAGTCGTAGGAGCCGTTGTCGGAGACCGGGAAGCGGCCGATTGCCAGAAGGCTGGCGGGCGTGGTGTCACCGGTGGTGTTGAGCGACACTACGACTGGTCCGTATGCCGGCACGCCTTCAAGAGTGTTGATGCGCCTGTCGCCGTTCTTGTCCTGGGCCAGCGTTGGGCACTCGTGGAGGGCAGCAGCGCCGTAGTGGATGTGCTGGGCGTGAGGGGCGTTCGGAGTCAGACCCGTGGCGTGCACTTCGATGTGTTGGATCCTCTGGTTTCTCACCACGGCAGTGGCGGTGCCGGATGCGCCCGAGTTGTTCAACTCGTCGAGCTGCGCGGCGAGCGTCACGGTTCTTTCTGCCCCCTTACCGGCCGGTGCCGCGGGGTTGTGGGCCGAGGCCGGACCGGTGCCGAGGGACGCTGCGGCGAGCACCGCCAGAACCGAGGTGCCGAGGAAAGTCAGTTTGCTTCGTTGCATTGTGGACTCCTTGTGTCTACGACCAAGGAGACGATCTCACCGGTCCCTGATGAATATATGTTGTGTACATCAAGTTGGCTACCCATCGGGCTGTTTTGACTCCCTTCCGATGTGGGCAGACAAGGGTCCTCGATGCGGAGATACTTTTCAAAGCTGCGGGCGGGGTCTGGGTTCAGCCGGTCGGCGCGCGCGAATTCACCAGTCGAAGACGAGGTTTCTCGTGGGGCCAACGGGTGAGATCTCGCGGACCTGGCCGATTCCGTCGGCGTCGAAGTGGCCTGGGTCACGCCCATGGTCTTCGGGAGGACGTCCACCCCCTCGTGGCTGCGCAGGTTGGTGACCCGGCGCAGGGATGCCGGAAGTTCCCCTCCGATGCGGTGTGTGATGAGGGAGCTGCGGCGGACCTCGACCTTGTCCTCGCCGTCACCGCTCTCGGGCTTTTGGCCGTGGTCGGTGGTGGCCGCCACGAGCCAGTCCTTGCCGAGCTGGTCGTGATGCCTAGCCACATCTGTGCTGAAAGGGCATTTCAGAAGGCGAGAGGTTTGGGGGCGTACTCTTCCTCGGCGAGGCACGCGAGATCGCTATGACACCTCGAGCCCTATTGCGGTCGGTTCTGTCCGAGAGTCGAGGTGGAACGGGAATCGAAGCGACGCCGTCGCACTCGTCGCGTTCTGGGGTGGCTGTTCCTCTAACGGGTGACAGGAAGAGCGGTCAGCGGGAACGTACGGACATGCCGAGAGTCGGACGTCCGCAGATGCCGAAGAGGGCGAGTTCGTCCGGGTAAGAATGACCGACCCCTTGGTGAAATGCCTTTGGTGGTCTGACTTGCCCTCCCACACCTCCGTGCGGGTGTTGTGTCGTTGGTGACGATGGCGCGTGGCGGGTCACTCTGGTCAGCGAGTGGTGGTCCATTTCTGACGAGCCATCAATGCGACTCTCACCGTCTTCATGCCCATGATACGGCGCTACTGGGCGCCCGTGCCTTTACGCTCCCTCTTCTAATCTAGCGATATGCTATTGCTGCAGTTGTCTTCACTTCGATTGTGTCGTAGCCAATAGAGTCCAGATATCGGCGCAGACCTACGGAGGAGCTGGCTCTGTGGGGGAAGGGCCCAACAGTCACTACCAAGAGGGGCAAAGCGCTGGCTGTCTGCACTGATCGAGCAAGGAGATCGATCGAGCTAGTGAGGCTGGCATAAGGGGTGACGCCATAGGCTCCGGCACGAAAATGAATCTCTCGAGCTGTCGGACGGACAATGCAGCGCACTTCTTGCTCTTCGCTAAAGCTGGGGTTCTTGCAATGGAGGAGTAACTCGCGTAGGGAGTCCACCATGATCGCCCAGTGCGGCAAGACGTGCGGTGATTGAGGTGCCGGCGGAGTTGTGTAAGCGAAGAATCCAAGCGCTTTCGTGAGGAGTTCGGTCTGCTCAGACACGTCATATATAACTCGGCTCCAAGATACCTGGGGAGTTCGTAGCGTGACGGGTTGCTCCTCATCGCAGACCGTCGCAAATTTCGCGTCGGCATCGAGAATTAATGCATGAGGCTGTGTTCCTCCGTAAGCGCGCCACTGTGCCAGCGAGTCCGAGGCCAGAGAAGCGCAGGCTACGAACAACTCGGAGTGGTCGAGTTGGTCGGCCGCAGCCACGACTTCCCTCAAATACTCTTTTTGCTGTGGGTGAACTAGTCGTGAGCGCGACACCCGTGCCATGACGCTGCTCAAAAGATCACGGCCGTACCCGTATTCGGATGAATCGTTAAGTGACGCCACGGAAGTGGCGCGAATGGTTCGGCTGTCCAGAATCCCAAGTAGACCAGTCGTGTCTGTGTAATGCCACACTTGCCTCTGGCCTTCTGGTACCGAAGGAGCGCTGGGCCAGACGGCCCACGATAATTCGTCATCTGCCAGAGGCGAAGATGAAGGGTCGCGTGTGTAGAGCCGTCCAGGAGTAGCGTCGGAGGCGGGTTCTGCCCCCTGAGGGTCAGTGAATATCGTCGCGCTAGTGATGTCTCCAGCACGTACGCATGGAGGCTTAGGAAGCACAAAGTCCTCAGAGCCGTCAGGGTCTAACATTTCGGTCATCGCTGCGCCTTCTCTCGATCATTGTCTGTAATTTCTGAGTCAACGGCGCCTCATTACGAGGCAGGTTGTGGCGAATTTCCGTGATCCTATCCATCGGCAACAGATCGCGCCACGTTGGATTGTAGACTGTTCAGTCGCTCGGTTACTGCAGCAACGCGCTCGTCTGCCGTAGTCACGGCGCCTTGACGGGTCGCGTCAGTCAACATCCGTGATCTTGAAAAGCCGGATTTAAGCCGGGTCAACCACCGAAGGATCAGGTCTCAGGGCGAGTTCCATTATCGCTTCGCCATATTCAAGTACGGCGTAGCGCATCGCCTGTAGTCGTTTTGCGAGAGTGCCCCAAGGGCGCATCAACTCGCCCGTAGGACCGATGGACCGTTTTACGTCAGCGAGTTCGACCTCAAATTCGAAGTTGCCGTCGATGTGTCTACGACGAAGCTCTCCCGGACCCTCGAATAGAAAAGTCAGTAGAGCGCCGCCGTCGTCGAGATCTTCGCCCAGATGAAATTTGACATCCTTGATCACACTCCGATCAACTGTCACTTCGTTAGTGACAGGCACCAAGGTGACGAGATGAAGTGTGCGGTGCCTATCCACCCGTGCAAGTTCGTTGAGGAGGCGGAGCGAGTTCCATTCTGGAAGTTCAGCACGATATGGCTGAATCGCTTCTAGCGCCGCGACCAAGTGAGCTGGGAAATACTTGAGGCGGTAGCGCTGCTTGTCGAACGCTTCCGCGGTAGCGCATATCGGCCACTGCAACAACCCGCTGCCCGGAGGGGGGCTAGTGCCGGAGACGATCACAGCGGCGGCGTACAGGCAGTTGTCGAGTGCAGCACGCAGTTGGTAAAGGAACTCGCCGAGGATGAGACTGATCTCAGCTGGCATCGGTATGACGCGTTCTATCAACAGTTCTCCACGGCCACCTGCGTGGACCTTTGTGACTAGGAGGTGGGGCCTGCGGTCGAGGTATTGACCCCAAGCTGTCCCGAGAGCTTCGTACAGTGCCTGGGATCTATCCAATCGCGCATGAAAATCCGTCAGGTGATGAGCCAGTCCTGACACGTCGTTCACTCTTTTCTCTGAGGGCAGCGCTAGATCCGGAGCCACTCGCGCTTCGGGAAGCATTCCCAAACTCTAAAGGCAACCGCGGGATAGAGACACTTTGGGACATTGTCGGTTGCTTCTGGGGGGCACCAGCAGGAAAACGAGCAGAACGGGACAGGGCCGGTGGGACCCACAGTTGGCGCGTAGGGGAGGCGACCCGGACGGATGCCGCCGGTAGGTCGTCGCCTCCGGAAAGCGGCTAGCTCACCCTTGCGCTATTGGCAGTTGACGGGCCGAGCGCGTTGCTGGGCTATGGCAGCCGATAACTCTGCATGGAAGCCGCTGTGGTGGTTCTGGTCCGTGTTCACTGGCAGAGTCGTCCGTCGGATGATGTCACTCTCCAAGATCCAC
Source organism: Arachnia sp. (assembly GCA_039929445.1). Classification (GTDB taxonomy): domain Bacteria; phylum Actinomycetota; class Actinomycetes; order Propionibacteriales; family Propionibacteriaceae; genus Arachnia. Next base: position 6,925 of record JBDSRF010000253.1, read on the forward strand.
GGACTGGGATTCACCGTTCAACACACCCGAGCGTGCTGCTCCATCCACTGCGAAAGCACGACCTCTCCGGTACCGAAGGTAGACCCTCCGCCGCTACCGACACGACGAAGATCGATCCCGAACTGCTCTGCGAGTAGCGACCCAAGGGAGAGCCAAAACGTCGACCCTGCGGCGCTACCACGGAAGTGATACTTCACACTCTTCCGCAGGTCCTGCCGGCTCGGCGCAACGCCCGTTGGCAGGCGGCGCCTTGGGCGAGATGCCGACGTAAAGCAGAGTTCCCAACTCCGTGGCATGGCACGTGTCCGTAGGGACCTTAGGAGGCACTTCCGTGAACTACCACGCGTACACCCCGGGATAGGCCCGGGGCGCTCCAGTAGCTCGGACGTGAGTACAGCCGTGAGGGACTGATAACCTCAACCGCCTCGTCATGCAGTCCCGGCAGATCGTCCATCGACCAGAGCATGGCATACGAACCACATGCAGGTTCTCCTGTTGCGAAACCTACCCTTGTGCAAGTGAGACGTTTACCGGATCTGCCGCGTCGGGTGGGGTCAGCGGTAGACGTCCGCACGGTGCTCGATTGCGATGATCGTGACGTGATGGTTGATCCGATAGATGACCCGGTACTCGCCACGGCGTGCGCTGTGGAGTCCTTCGAGGTCGAAGCGGAGGGCCTTTCCGACACGCTGTGGATTGCTGGCGAGCGGGCCGTAGATGAACTCGATGGCGGCCGTTGCCACTTTTTCGGGCAGTCGCTGCAGGGCTCGCTTGGCCGTTGGTGTCCATGCGACCTCGTAGTGCTCTGCCATCAGTCGTGCAGTGTCGCGAGGATGTTTTCCTTGTTGAGGACCTCGGCCTCGCCGGCGGCGAGCTCATCAAGGCTGTCGCGGACCTGGGCTATGAGCTTGGGCCGGCTAACAACCTCCAGCGTCTCCTCGAGAGACGCGAGGTCGTCGGTGCTGATGACGACTGCCGCCGGCTTGCCGTGGCGGGTGATCACGACCCGGTCATGCTGACGCTCGACCTGATCGACAACCTCGGACAGGTGGTTCTTCACGTCCCGCAGGGCCATGGAGGCATCGATGTTCATAGCCACAAGTGTAGCCATATTTGATCAGGGGTCAACGCACGCATCTGTCGCTCCTGTGACGTTCAAGGGCGATCTGGCCAACTGTTGATCGGCCAACTGAATCGCATCGGTGGCAGTGCCGCGAGGGCCTCAGCCTCCCAACCATTGCACGGCCGTACGTTATAACGTACGCTCGTGGTGGAGGTGGGATCCATGACCGCTGTGAGCGCAACGTCGGCCCGGGCGAACCTGTACCGGTTGATCGACCAAGTCAACGAGGAGTCCGAGCCGCTGACCATCACCAGTCAGCGGGGCAATGCCGTGCTTGTCGGCGAGGAGGACTGGCTGGCCATCCAGGAGACGCTGTTCCTGGAGTCGGTGCCGGGGTTGGCCGAGTCGATCCGTCACGCCCGCGCGGAGGGCGTCGACGCGGGCTCGACTGAGCTGGACTGGTGAGTCCTTGGACGCTGGTGTATTCGCGTCAGGCCCAGAAGGACGCCAGGAAGCTGGCCTCCTCAGGGCTGAAGACTAAGGCGCAGCACCTTCTGGAGGTTCTGGCCCATGACCCGTTCACCACGCCACCGAAGTACGAGAAGTTGGTCGGAGACCTCGCTGGCTGCTATTCACGGCGCATCAACATCCAACACCGACTTGTCTATGAGGTGCTCCCTGATCGCCACATCGTCCACATCCTAAGGATGTGGACCCACTACGAGTAGCCCCACACCAAACGCGCACTTCTGCCGCCGTGAGCGTAGACGCGAACTGGAGACGCGACACAGGTCCGGCTGCGGCTGGCAAGATCACGGTCATGGGTGATTATCTGAAAGTGAACGCCGCGAACTGGGATGCTCGGGCGGAGGTGCACATGGGGCTTGGCGGCTACGACGTGGATGTGCTGGATGATCCGGCGTGGCTTTCTTCGGTCGTCCGTTTTGACCTGCCCCGGCTCGGGGACGTGCGCGGTCTCGACGCCCTGCATCTGCAGTGCCACGTCGGTACAGACACGATCAGCCTTGCTCGCTTGGGCGCAAGCATGACGGGGGTGGACCTGTCGAGCCGGTCCCTGGAGTATGCCCGGGTCCTGGCTGAACGGGCAGGCGCGCAGATCGACTATGTCCAGGCCGACGTCTATTCCGCACCCGAAGCGTTGGGTGGGCGCACCTTTGACCTCGTCTATACCGGTATCGGCGCCCTGTGCTGGCTGCCGGACATCCGTCAATGGGGCCAGACCGTGGCGCGGTTGCTGCGGCCGGGCGGTCGCCTATGTATCCGCGACGCACACCCCGTCCTCAACAGCGTCATCGGGTTGGTCGTGCGGGACCACCACCCGGACCGAGACCAGCAGCCCGACATCTCCGGACCCGGTGCCGCCACACCCGCTTTGGAACTGCCCTACTGGGAGAACGAGGACGGCCTGACCTGGTCGGACGAGGTCTCCTACACAGGGCAGGCACCGGTCGCTTCGCCTGTATCGCGGGAATGGAATCACGCGCTCAGCGAGATCGTGATGGCAGTGCTTGACGCCGGGCTCACCCTGGAGCTTCTGCAGGAACACGACTCCGTCCCGTGGGATGCGCTGCCAGGACTCATGGTCCAAGACGAGGCGGGAGAGCACCGACTCGCGGATCGACCGCAACGGCTCCCGGCGAGCTTCACCTTGCTGGCTCGCAAGCCGTGAGATGCCGGTCGAGTGACCCCCGAAGTACCGCTCGCCGGTTTTCCCGATGATCGAATTTCCGACGGGCACGAGCGAGGGATGGTCGGGCTCGGGGCGCTCAGTCACGCCTGTTGCGGCGTGCGGAGCTGATCGCTCTGAAGGCGGGTCGTCGGCGATGCGGTGCGACGTGGCCAGGTCCAGGCGGAGCGCATGATGAAGGCCAGGAGCAGCACCTCGATGCCGATGTGAAGGGCGTAGTAGAAGGCCCAGTCCCAGGAAGTCCCTGCCGCGTTGAACACCATGACGGGGATGTAGAGCGATGCCACGACGAGGTTCGCCGTCCGGTTCACCCGGGCTGGCAGCGTCATGGAGAGCATCACCATCAGGGCCGGAATGCCTATGACCACCACGAAGATGGTCATCAACATTGGGGTGATGACGAACTCAAAGATGTTGCCACCCCGAATTTGGTCGATGGCGCCGGGCTGGTAGAGGTGGTAGTAGTCGATGTAGATGACGATGAACATCAAGCTGGTCCATGCGGCGGCCATCCTGGCCTGCACGGGCATGCGCAGATCTTCCAGCGCGGTGTGGGATCCCGGACTTGCTGGTGAGGTGGGGGATTGAGGCGTTCGCATCAGATTGCTCCTTGCCTTGGTTGGTGGATGCTTCCACCTTCACCGATCCCGGCGGCGGGCACATCAGCTCCGGAGCCTGTTTCGACCTGGCCGTTGGCACAGTCGTGCTCTCGTACTTTCGGCTGTTACGCCGATCACCCGGCCTGCCTATGCTGATCAGATGACCACCGACGCACTCCGCTCGCTGTGGGCTGAACCTCGACCCACGAACGCCCCAGGTCCCATGCCACGGGACTGGGTCCTGGTCGCGGTTCTGATCTGTTGGACCGTGGTGGAAGCCATGCTTGGCGAGGATCTGGCGCCGCGATCGCTTCAACTGCTCGCGGTCCTGGCGGTCCTCGGACCTTTGCTGTGGCGACGCGAGCGTCCGCTCGTCGCGGTCGCGGTCGCCTTCGGAACCCTGACTGTGGTCGACATCGTCAGAATCCTCACGGGGTCCCACGGCGCGTTGCCCTCAAGTGTCTCGGCCACCCTGGTGCTGACCTACGCCCTGTTCCGGTGGGGCTCCGGTCGGGAGGCCGCAAGCGGCCTTGGTGTCATCCTGGTCTGGCTGCCCGTCACGCTCGTCGCCAACCCGGCGGGCCTGGCGGAAACCGTTGCCGGCTACGCGTTCTTCTTGTGCGCCGCAGCGCTCGGAACCGCGACCCGCTATCGCGCGAGGATCCGTATCCGCGACATCGACCAGGCCAAGGCCCGAGAGCGCGAACAGCTGGCACGCGAGCTCCACGACACCGTCGCCCATCACGTGTCGGGTATCGCCATCCAGGCTCAAGCAGGCCGTGCGGTCGCGGTCTCCCATCCCGAGCGTGCCATCGAGGCACTGGCTGTCATCGAGGAGGCGGCGACCCGCACCCTCACCGAGTTGCGCGCCATCGTCGGCGTGATGCGTGCCTCGCAGAACACAGAGTTCGCGCCGCAGCCCGGCATGGCTGATGTCGAGCAGCTCGCCACCGAGGGACAAACGCGTCCCTGTGTTGAGGTGAGCTTCACCGGCGAACTCGACGACCTCAGCCCCGCGGTTCAAGCCGCGATCTACCGCCTCGCCCAAGAGTCCATCACCAACGCCCGACGCCACGCCCGCCATGCCACCCGCGTCACCGTGGCCGTGACAGGCGACGCTGATCAGGTACGGTTGACCGTCGACGACGACGGCTCCTCCGGTGCTGGCGGTCGCGGCCCGGCCGGTTACGGCTTGGTGGGCATGCGGGAGCGCGCCACACTGCTCGGCGGCTCGCTTCACGCCGGCCCCACCGCCGACCGAGGTTGGCGGGTCCAAGCCATCCTGCCCCGAACTGGAATGCCACGATGAGCATCAGGGTCCTCATCGCCGACGACCAGCTCATTGTGCGCACAGGACTGACGATGCTGCTGGACGCCCAACCCGGCATCGAAGTCATCGGCGCGGCCGCCGATGGGCGCGAAGCGGTCCGCATGGCGCTCCAGCTACGCCCTGACGTCGGCCTGTTTGACATCCGGATGCCGCTGATGGACGGCATCGAAGCCACCCGTCGACTCGCCGGCCCCGACGTCACTGACCCCCTGCCGATCGTGGTCATCACCACCTTCGACCTCGACGAGTATGTCCACGGAGCGCTGAAAGCCGGTGCCCGCGGGTTCCTTCTCAAGGACGCCGGACCCGCCCTGCTGGCCCAAGCCATCCACGCCGCTGCCGGAGGAGACGCACTTATCGCACCCAGCGTGACTGTCCGGCTGCTCGCAGCATTCGCCCACGCACACACCTCACCACCGACGCAGCCTTTAGAACCGCTCACCGCCCGCGAGGAGGAAGTTCTCGTGCCTGTGGCCCAGGGCCGCACCAACAACGAGATCGCCAGCGAGTTGTACATCACCCCCAGCACCGTCAAAGCCCACCTCGCCAGCCTCATGCGAAAACTGGGCGCCCGAAACCGCGTCGAGGTCGCCATGTGGGCCCACGAGACTGGCCGCATCTGAGACCGCGAATGCACTGTCGGGGGACGCTTCCCGAAGCGCGGCTCCTCGTCTTCAACACCGGCCCGTGATGACTCGGGCGGGGTTCGAGTGCGCGTGTGAGTCCTGCTATAGGTTGAACTTCAGAGTGCATGGGGCTGTTCGCGGAGGGGGGCTTGGTGGATCACAAGCGCGAGTTCGGCGGGGGCGTGTGCGCGGTCGCGCTCGCCATGGCCCTGTCCGGATGTGGCGCGCCAATCCCGCGGGAGGCGGCGCCGGAGGGCTGGGCGCTGGAGGTGCACCAGCCGGGTGAGTGGTGGACCCAGCCGTTGATCCCGCGCTCGGTCGTGGTGCAGCGCTGTCCGCCGAACATCGGCTGGGCGTCCGACCCTGACCTGAACAGCGTGGAGGGGCTGCCTCCCGGCAGCTCCGTCGAGTACTCGTTCGCCTTCGATGACTACCACTGTTCGATCGGTTGGTCCGAGCCCGAGAGCGAGGTGGTGTTCTCTGTTGCGGAGATGTCCACCGTGGCGGGCCTGCGCCGGATCTGCGCGAGCAGCGGCCTGCCGATGGACGCGTCGTGGCGGTTCCTTGGGTCCAAGGCGAACGAGCGAGTGGGCGACGTGCCCGGTATGGAAGAGATGTGGGAGGTCACCACCACGGCGGCGTTCATTGACGAGCACGGCACCGTGGTGAGTTGCCTGGTCCAGCATTTTGGCGAGGCGGGTGCCGGCGCGTGGGTGGAGTTGTCGGTGGGAGCTGACACGGAAGTCGTTCCCGGCGGTGCGGCCTGCCCGGTGCAGCCACGCAACATGAGCAGTGACAGCGACGGCACGCTGATGGACTACCAGCTGAGGGGCGCGGGTGCCGTCCGTGATGACCGCGGGAGGGCCCTGACCGAAGCGACGACGCTACGGATCGGCGTGGCCGGCGACAGCGTGATGACTTCGCACCCTGTGGCG
>JBDSRF010000254.1:0-3522 GCA_039929445.1 Arachnia sp.
ACGCTCGCATGGGCAGGATCCGGCCGCAGGAACGTGGTGTACATCGCCGGGGCACCCGTCTTCCCCGCTGCGCCCACCCTCCAGACACCCTCACCGGGCAGGGGCGCCGCCCCGGTCAGTGGAGCGATGGCGGGAGGGGGCGCCACAGGCGGCGCGGTGGTGGGGCCAACCTGACCCCGGGGCTGCTGCCCGGGTAGCGCAGCAGCATCAGGGGCGGCGTTCGAGGGGGCATGACGGGTGTACCACCAATTCTCGATGGCGTTGACCAGCGGGGCGCCGCCGTTGTCCCGCACCCACCCCACCGACCGCTCCGACCAGGACGCGTAGCCGGGGGCGGTCATCGCCTGCGCGTAGGAGATACCGGGAACGATCATCAGGATCACCACCACCAGCGCAACCAGCTTCAACCGCAGGAGCCGGCGACGCCGCCGCCTGGTGATCCTCACGTCTGGGCTGTTCATGTCAGGCCTCCTCGGATGCGTAGTCGTTGTTCGTGTCCTCATCGTGTCGCCTGCTTGCCAAGAGGACGCTGAGAGGCGGGTTCTCCAGCCAGCTGTCGAAAGAGCGCGGCGGGGAGCAGCCCGAGGATGCCCATCACCGGCCCCAGGATCGCCGGCACCCACACGGGGCCATCGCCCGCCACATCGAGCCGAGCAACGATGGCGTCGGCCACGGCTTCAGGCCCCACCGCGAACGGGGCAGGGGTCAGGCCCTGGGTCATGCGCGTGTGGACGTGTCCGGGACGCACGACGAGCACACGGACAGCCGTGTCGTGCAGCCTGTCGCGGAGCCCCGTGTAGAACGCGTCGAGCCCGGCCTTCGTGGAGCCGTAGACGTAGTTGGCGTTGCGGGGGCGCATGGCCGCCACCGAGGAGAGCGCCACGATCACGCCGCGGCCCTGCCCCACCATCCGGTCAGCCAGCAGGAGGCCCACCCCCACGGCGGAGGTGTAGTTGATGGTGCACACTCGCCCGGCGGCCTGGGGATTGCTCTCCAGGAGGTCCTGATCCGGGAGCACGCCCTGGGCGACGACGGCCACGTCCACCACAAGTCCGTCGAAGAGGTGCCCCAACCCCCGCAATGACCTGTCGAGTTCCTGAGCGTCGAAGTCGATGCTCTCGACGTCGCAGCCCAGGCTGGTGAGCATGCCGTCGGCGCTGTCCCTGCGCCGCCCGGGGCGGGCGGCCAGCACCACGTGCAGTTCATGGCGCTCCGCCAAGGTGGTGGCGAGGGTGAGGGCGATCTCCGAGGTGCCACCGATCAGGAGCAGGCTCAGGGGGCCACGGATCGGGCTGGGGCGGGTCATGATTGCACTCTTTCGTTGTGTCCGGTGAGGTTCAGGTGACGGTCCAGGTCCGAGGTCAGGACGCCGCGGGGGTCCAGCCGGTCACGCAGAACCCTCCACTGGCCCAAGCGCGGGTACATCTGGGGCAGCAGGTCCGGGTGGGTGCTGTTGTTCTTCATGAGGTAGATGCGACCACCGGTGGCGCAGACCACCAGATCGAGGCGGTGCAGCAGCGCCGAGGCGTCAGCCGCGACGTCGGCGGGGAAGTCGAGCACCATCGTCCAGCCCGGGGCGGCGAAGGACATGTGGCCCGGCGACGACTCCCCGAGATGTTTGAGGGTCACCAGGGTTGGGCGGTGGTGCGTGGCCGTCAGTTCACGCAGGACCGTGTGCAGGACTCCCTCCTGTCCCGGTGGCACGGCGAACTGGTACTGCACGAGGCCGCGGTGTCCGTACAGTGCTGGCCAGTTCGTCAGGGCATCGAGCGGGTGGAAGGCCTCCGAGTAGTCGCTGATCCCGCCGCCGGGGTGACGCCTGGCCCGCGCAAGGCGGTGGGCGTTGGCCACCCGCATGACCGCCGGTCGCACAAGGTTTCCGGTCTTCGGGATGCGGAGGTGCCACGGTGCCGGGCAGTAGACAAGCGGATCGCGGCGAAGAGAGGCGGGTAGGTCGTCCAACCCCATGCGGTCGGCCGCCGACACGACCCCCCGCCCGCGCTGACCGTCGGGCGCGTGGCCGTCCACCCAACCCACAACGTGCTCGTACTGCTCCTCACGCTCGAGCATGATGGTCATCAGGTGATCCAGATCTGCGCACGGGGTCTCGCTGGTGACCAACCAGCTCGTGCTGATGGGTGCGAGTTGCAGCCGAAGCCGGGCGATCACCCCCGTCAGCCCCAGCCCACCGACGGTGGCCCAGAAGAACTCCGGCTGCCGGCCCGGGCCCACCGTGAGGGCCCCCCGGGCAGGGGTGATGAGGGCGATCTCCTCGACGCACGAGCTGAAGGACCCCGCGACGCGATGGTTCCTGCCGTGAACGTCCGCGGCAAGGGCGCCGCCCACCGTCGCATGCGCCGTGCCGGGCATCACCGGCAGCGACCAGCCGCGGGGCACGCAGAACGACAGCACCGCTTCCAGCGTCACACCGGCGTCGACGTACAGGACGCCGGTGTCCCGGTCCCAGTCGAGGATCCGTGGCTGGCCGGTGGTGAGGGCCACCGTCCCACCCTGGTTGAGCGCCGCGTCCGAATAGCTGGTGCCGGACCCCCGCACGGTGACCCCACCGGGACCGGCCTCCGAGAACAGGCGTTCCCATGTTTGGTCGTCGCACGGCTGCTCGAGGCGGGACAGGCTGGTCGACGAGCCACCGAAGTTCCTCAGCCGGGTGGCGCGGTGCGAGGTGGGGGCATCGAGGTCCTCGTGCAGAATGCTCATGTCAAGCAGTGTTTGCCCGCAAAGGTGTGAGGACGCTGAGTCTCAGCCTGCAGTCCGGAACGACTGGTCGTAGAACTGCAGGTACTCCGCAAGGTGACCGGTCCAGTAGCTGTCCACGTGCGTGCCCGCGGGCATGGTGAACGAGACGTCACCGCCGAGCGCGCGCAGGTCCTTGTCCAGTTCGATGGAGCCCTGGCGCAGGGAGTCGTCGGCGCCGACGTCCAGCCACACCCGAACGCCGCCCTTCTTGAGCTGGGCGGCGAGCGGTGCCGTGTCGAAGACCGCGGGGCTGTGCCCTCCCACGGCGGTGAACAGTGCGGGCGTCGCAGCGGCGATGCTGAGGGCGAGCCCGCCGCCCAGCGAGATGCCGCCGATGGCGCGGCCGCCCCGTGTGGCGATGGTGCGATAGGAGCCGTCGACGCGCGGGATCAGTTCATTCGTCAGGAAGGTGTCGAACGTGACCCCGCCGCGACCCTGGCTGAAGCTGGCGCCGCCGTCGGGCATGACGAGGATCATGGGGCCCACCTTCGCGTGCTCGATGGCATCATCGGCGGCCCCCACGATGCCCACCTCCAGCCAGTAGGCGTCGTCGTGCCCGGAGCCATGCAGCAGGTACACCACGGGGTACCTGGCGGCCGTGTCCGTGGCGTAACAGGGCGGCAGGTAGACCTGATAGTCGCCGAGCGCCCCCTGACTGGACTGGTCGAACGTGACGTGCTCCACCGTGCCGGGCGTCGAGCACGTCGTGGGAGCTGATGACGAGGGCGCGGGTTCCGACGACGACGGTGCGGCCGACGGCGAGGC
>JBDSRF010000255.1:0-7471 GCA_039929445.1 Arachnia sp.
GGTGGTCACGGGCTTGGGGAAATGGGCCACCAGGGCATCGAGGGTGTACTCCACGCGCAGGAACTCCAGCCAGTCGTCGCCCGCGGTGACGAGTCCGGCCAGTTCGCGCACGTCGGCCCCGGCGCAGAAGCCACGGTCACCGGCACCCGAGAGCTCAACGGCGCGCACGCCGTCGTCCTCCTGCCACTGGTGAAGGACGTCGGTGAGTGCCCGCAGCATCTCCAGGTTCAGGGAATTGATGACGCGGGGACGGTTCAGCTCGAGGTGGCCCACACCGTCGTCCACCCGGAAGGCAATCAGCTCTGACATGCGACTCACACTAGTTCGTGGCCCCGGCCACGCGGTCAAGAACCACGGGAGACCGACCCCATGGACACCCCCCACGTGTCCGGTCCCGTGGTCGGGCACCATTGCGCAGTGATTGTTGCCATGTTCCTCGCCGCCACCCTGGGTGGTCTCGTGCTCCTGTGGCTGGCCTCCGACCAGTTCGTGGTGGGAGCGTCATCTTTGGCGGCGCGGCTCAACATCTCCCCGCTGGTGGTGGGGGTGGTGGTGATGGGGTTCGGCACCTCCGCGCCGGAACTGGTGGTCTCCGCGGTGGCGGCGTTGTCGGGATCGCCGGAGGTGGGCATCGGGAACGTGGTGGGCTCGAACCTCGCGAACCTGACCCTCGTGCTGGGGGTTGCGGCGCTCATGTCGCCGCTGACCGTGTCCTCCGGGGTGATCCGTCGCGAGGCGTTCCTTGCGTTGGGCGCGACCGTGGCGTTCGCCGTCGCCGTCCAGGGTGACCTCCACCGGTGGGAGGGCATCCTACTGATGGTGCTGCTGGCCGGGGTGCTCGTCCTGCTGGTGCGCAGCGCGCAACGCGTTCCGGCACCCGAGCCGCCCGTGGAGACGTCAGCGGAGCCAGCGTCCCGCGCGGCCGGGCGCCCGGCACTCCGCGACGGGGTCCGCACCCTTCTGGCCCTGCTAGCGATCGTGGTGGGGGCAGACCTGTTGGTGCGCGGCGCGCTCGGCATCGCAGACCTGGCTGGCCTGAGCGGCGGATTCGTGGGAGTGACGGTGGTGGCGCTCGGCACCTCGCTGCCCGAGTTGGCCACGGCCATCGCGGCCGCTCGTCGCGGCGAGACCAACCTCATCATTGGCAACCTGCTGGGCTCCAACCTGTTCAACGCCCTGGCCGTGGGTGGGGTGGTCATCACCATCGCACCGGGCCCCTTTCATGAACCCAACCTCACAACGATCGGGACGGCGGCCATGGTGGCTGCGGCACTGGTGGCACTGGCCTTCATGCGCACGGGACATCGCGTCGGCCGGGTCGAGGCCGCGCTGCTGATCGTCGGGTACGTCGCCGTGCTGCCCCTGCTGATGTGAGATTCTCCTTGGCCTGACGACGGGGCCGCCAGCAAGGTGACGTGGGGTCAGTCGACTCGCAGACCGGGTCGCATTCGGCGCAGCACGGCGCGGGCCGTTTCATCGTCCACCACCAGGTCCGTCATGACGCCGGCGCGGAGCGCGCCGAGCACGGGCGCTGCCTTGGATTCACCGCTGACCACGCAGATGCGTCGGGGTATTGAGCGGAGCTCGGCGGGCGTGATGCCGGTGGCGCGTTCGTTGAAGGGGACGTCCCGCCAGCTCCCATCCTCACGCAGCATCACTGTGCAGACATCACCCACCACGTTGCTGCGTGTCAGTTCCGCGAGGTCCGCCTCGTCGAGGTAGTTCGCGGAGTACACGTGGGACTGGAGCTCGGAACCCAGACCTCCCACGCCGAAGACCGCAACCCGGCTGGAGGAACGCACCTCCAGCACGTGCTGGGTGCTGCGCTCCCGCCACATGGCGGCGCGGGTGTTGGGATCATCGAAGAAGGCGGGCAGGGTGAAGAGTTGCTCCTCCCCACGGAAGGCGGCGGCGAAGCGCTGCAGGATGGAGCCGACGTAGGGCAGACCGGTGGTGCGGTGGTTGGCCCCGCCGTTGAGGCCGACCACGGTGACGCCCGCGAGGTCCCGTGGCCGGAGCTGGACGGCGATGGCGGAGGTGGTGGTTCCCCACGCGACGCCGACGGTGTCGCCGTCGTGAACGGTTTCGTCGATGAGACGCGCCGCCACGCGCGCCACCTGGTCGAGTCGGAAGACGCTGCTGGCTCCCGTGCGTACGTGGACGAGGTGAGCGTTGACGTGGAAGTAGCGGTCGAAGAGCTCGGCCAGCCTGCTCATGGGCCGTTCCGGGTCGACGATGGAGACGCGGACGAGCCCGCGGTCGCGTGCCTCCTTGAGCAGCCTCGAGACCGTGGAACGTGACACCCCCAGCTGGTGGGCGATGGCATCCATCGTCTCGGACTGCACGTGGTAGAGCCGCGCCACCCGCAGAAGCAGCTCGTTGTTGCGATCCACTGTCCACCTCCTCGTGAACGGGCCCGCAGTACTGTGGAAAATTTCCCCCGTGGCAGCGCCCGTGCGCAATGCTATCCGGTTCCTGCACGAACGTGCAGGGCTCTTGAAAAGACGTGCAGCGCGACGGAAGCTAGACGTACGAGGATCAAAGGAGAATCCATGTCTGAGTCGATTTCCACTGCACAAAGGTCTGCGGCGCTCGAGGCGCTGGGGGCCGAGGAGTTTGATGTCCTGGTCATCGGCGGGGGCGTGACGGGAGCAGGTATCGCCCTGGACGCCGCATCCCGCGGACTCAGGACGGCCGTCGTCGAGGCACAGGACTGGGCGTCGGGAACGTCGTCGCGGTCCTCGCGTCTCATCCACGGCGGGCTCCGTTACCTGTACAACCTGGACTTCAAGCTGGTCTTCGAGGCGCTGACCGAGCGCGCCCGACTGCTGACCACCATCGCCCCGCACCTTGTGGAGGCGCAGCCGTTCCTGTGGCCCCTGAAGACCCGGGCCATCGAGCGCGCCTACTCCGCCGTCGGCGTGGGCCTCTACGACGTGCTGTCCATCGTGGGCGCGGGCGGCAAGAAGGTGGTCCCCATCCAGCACCACCTCAGCAAGAAGGGGGCGCTGGAGCGTTTTCCTGAGATCAAGCACGACGCACTCATCGGCGCCATCGAGTTCTACGATGCCCGCGTCGACGATGCCCGCCTCGTCATCCAACTGATCCGCACGGCGACCCAGTACGACGCCGTCGCCGTCAGCCGCGCCAAGGTCACCGAACTGGACAAGGGGGAGGGTGGCCGCATCACCGGCGCCACCGTCACCGACCTGGAGACCGGCGACACCGTCAAGGTGCGTGCCAAGCACGTCATCGCCGCCACGGGCGTCTGGACCGAGGACACCCAGGACATGGCTGGCGGTTCCGGCGGCCTCAAGGTGCTGGCCAGCAAGGGCATCCACATCGTGATCCCCCGGGACCGGCTCAAGGCCAAGTCCGGGATGTTCCTGCGCACCGAGAAGTCGGTCCTCTTCATCATCCCCTGGCAGCACTACTGGGTCATCGGCACCACCGACACCGCGTGGCACGAGCAACTCAAGCACCCCGTCCCCACCTCAGCGGACATCGACTACGTGCTGGCGCATGCCAACGAGATCCTCGAGAAGCCGCTGACGCGGGACGACATCATCGGCACCTACGCCGGCCTGCGTCCGCTGCTGCAGCCCAAGGTGCTGGACGAATCCAAGTCCACGAAGGTCTCCCGTGAGCACACCGTCACGGAGGTCGCGCCCGGCATGATCGCCATCGCCGGCGGCAAGTACACGACGTACCGGGTCATGGCCGAGGACGCCGTCGACTTCGCGCTGGGCGCCAAGGAGGCCAAGAAGCACCCGTCCGTCACGGCCAGCCTGCCGCTGCTCGGCGCCACCGGCTTCGACGCCATGTGCAACCAGTCCGAGCGGCTCGGGGCCAAGTACGGGTTCGACGCCGACAGGATGCACCACCTCCTGCGTCGCTACGGCTCCGAACTCACTGACCTGCTTGCCACCATTGACGAGGATCCGACGCTGGCCCAGCCGCTGGCGGCGGCACCCCAGTTCATCCGGGCAGAGGTGCACCGTGCGGCCGCCGTCGAAGGCGCCCTCCACCTGGAGGACATCTTCATCTCACGGGTTCGCCTGAACTCCGAGTCGCCTGACCGCGGCGGCTCCGCCGTCGACGAGGTGGCCGAGATCACGGCCAAGGCGCTCGGCTGGGACGAGGACCGCACGGCCAAGGAGAAGGCCAGCTACCGGGCCCGTATCGCTGCCGAGCTTGCGGCGCAGGCGGCACCGTCGGACGTTGCGGCCTCCGAGGCGCGCATGCAGGCCGAGGACATCGTGGGCGACGGCGTCCTCGTCTGATCCGACAACGAACCCGCCCGCCCCTGTCTCCCGGGACAGGGGCGGGCGGGTTCGTTAACGGTTGAGAGGGGCACCAGCGGTCGCGGCTGGGTCAGTGCGTCATGCTCACGCCGGTGAGCTGCTCGCCGATTTCCCACAGCCTCGTGGCGTCTGCCGTGCTCTGTCCGGTCTTGTAGATCGTCTGCAGGGCCGGCGGCCCGCTCATGTGGGCGAAGCCGCTGGGGCCGTACAACTTTCCACCCTCCGCCTCCGGGCTGGTCGCGGCGTAGAGCGCGGGAAGGGCGGCAGACTCCACCGGTTGGACGAGGAAACCGAAGCTTGCCATCCAGCGAATCACCTTGATTCCCGAGCCGTCCTTGTCGCGACCCATCTCGGGGTGCGCGGAGAACAGGTTGGTCGGAGCGACGCCGGGGTGCGCCACGTTGCTGACGATGCCCCAGTCGGCGGCCCTGCTGCGACGGTCGAGTTCGAGCCCGAACAGCAGGTCCGCGATCTTCGACTGCGCATATGCGCGGCCCGGCTTGTAGCCCTGTTCCCAGGTGAGGTCATCCCACTTGATGCCCCCCGAGGAGGCAGCGATGCTGGTCTGCGTCGTCACCCTCGCGTGCCCGTCGCGCAGGAGCGGCAGAAGACCGGCAGTGAGCGCGAAATGGCCGAGGAAGTTGGTGCCGAATTGCAGCTCGAACCCGTCATCGGTCAGTTGGCGGGTGGGGGGCGACATGACACCCGCGTTGTTGATGAGGATGTGCACCGGCCGGGCATCTGCCCTGAGCTGGTCAGCCAGGGCTGCCACCGAGGCCAGTGAGGACAGGTCGAGCTCGCGTGTGGAGACCTTCGCACCAGGGACGGTGTCCGTGATCCTGACGGCGGCAGCGGTGCCCTTGGCACTGTTTCGGACGGGCATGATGACCTCTGCGCCCGCGCGGGCCAGACGACCTGCGAGAACGAAGCCGATTCCATCGCTGGCACCGGTGACGACCGCAAGTTGGCCTGTGAGATCGGGGACGGTCAAGTCGGGAAGAGAACGATTCATCGGGTGTCCTTGGAGTCTCGGGCGGCTGACGTCGCGGTGGCGTCACAACTCAAGGGTGACCCCTCCCACAAAATGGGCTCAGGCCGGGGTGTGCGCTTCGTCGTGGGTGTCCGCGTGCGTGGTGACCCAGAAGAGGCCGGCGACGATCAGGCCCAGCACCAGAAGCGCCGACGTCAGCAGGAACGGCCAGGTTCGGTCCATGCCTGACAGCCACCCGCTGATCCAGCCGAAGGGGGCTGTGACCAACATCACGCACGTGCGTTGGATGGCCATGACGCGGGAGCGTTCGCCCCTGTCGACGTGGAGGGCCACGAGTGATTCAGCCAGCATGAACAGGATCCCGGCGCCGAACGCGTCGAGCATGAGACAGACTGCGAGCAGGGCGTAGGTGCCTGCGACGGCCGGTCCCCCCGGGGCCGGAATGCCCACTAGGAGGAGTTGTCCCGCGAGGTAGACCCCGAACCCGATCAGGGTGGGAGCCTTCAGGTGCCTCGCGTGCGTCAGGAGCGGGATGAGCGTGAAGAAGAACAGCACGGACAGCAGCGAGCGGACCATGGGGAAGAACGGCAGCAGTGCGTCGGGCACGCCGAGCCGCTGGCTGATCACCACCTGCCAGAAGGTGCCGTTGACCAGCGCTACGGCGCCGACGAGGGCCGCGACGACGAGCGCGAAGATCGTGCCCTTGGACGAGACGATGAGCCCCAGCACGCCGCGGTACTCGCGCAACGACTTCCAGATGCTCACGCCGCGCGTCTCGGCCATCCGGATGCGACCCGTCGCGGTCTCCGTCGTGTAGCGGTACAGGAGCCAGATCTTGAACGACATGATGATGAAGGCGTTGAGGTAGAGGATCCGGACCGCGAACTCGAGGCCCAGGCTGGAGACCAAGATCGCCGCTATGGGCGCGAACAGTGCGGAGAACTCGGCGGCCACTTTGACCAGCGAGTACACCTTCGTGATCTCTTTGCGGTCGATGTCCTCGACGAGGAGGCAGTCCCACGAGTTCTGCGTCACCTGCCACGCACCGTTGATGATGGACGCGGCGAGGAACCACCAGAAGTTCTGGGCGAAGGCCCAGATCAGGCAGGGAATGGCCCAGGCGATGATGTCGAAGACGGCTGTGGTCTTGCGTCGCCCGAGCTTGTCCGTGATCACGCCACTGAGCAGCCCGAAGACCACCTGGGACAGCATCGCGATGGTGGCAAGCAGACCGATCTGCGCGTCGTGGACGCCCAGCGCCAGCATGAAGACCGACGCATAGGGCAGCACCAGCATCATCGAGAGGCCCCAGAGGGGCTCGGTGTAGACGGCCGCGCGGCCATTGCCGCGAAGCCCCAGAAGGGTCACGATCATGGGGTTGCGCCTGCGATTCACCGGTTCAGTCAACTCGCGCTGCCCCGTGTTGTCCAACCAGGCGATCGCTGCTCAGCCGGGGCCGGACAGTATCCCCGGCAGCATCAGGGCGGTACCCAGCACCAGCGCTCCCACCGTCGCTGCCAGCCACAGGGCGATCCAGAGCATCCGTGGGAGGTGGGTGAGACGGGCGAGTTGAGCCGCATCCGATACTGCTGTGGAATGGCCGCGGCTGAAAGCCAACTCGAGCACCGGTCGCGGGCCGGCGAGGAGCAGGAGCCAGGCCAGCCCGTAGGCGAGCCACACGAGGACGTGGGCCGGTGCGTACCAGGTCGCGAGGGCCAGAACCGCACCGAGGGCGACAACGACGAGCGCGCCGTAGACGTTGCGGATCTTCAGCAGCATGAGGGCCAGCAGAGCCACCAGCAGCCACAGCATGGCCAACGCGTGGCCGGTCCCGGCGACGGCGGCAGCCAGGAGGCCGACGAGGGAGGCCGCCGGATAGCCGGCGAGCAGCGTGAACACCATGCCGGCACCAGCCGGCTTCCCCCGTGTCAGGGTGACACCGGAGGTGTCCGAGTGCAGCCGGATTCCCTTCAGGGAGCGGCCGGACAGGGTTGCCGCGACAGCGTGCCCGGCTTCGTGGCACACGGTGACCGCCATGCGGACGACCCGCCAGGCGAGGATCACGCAGGCGAGCGCTGTCAGGGCGATCGCCAGGAGGGCAGACGCGTCCGGGACGGCGGTCGTCGCGGAAGCTCGCAGCCACAGATCCTCCAGGATGGACCCGCTGTCCCTCACC
>JBDSRF010000256.1:0-1953 GCA_039929445.1 Arachnia sp.
AATCCACCATCACGGTCACCATCGACCTCGACGGCACGGGCACCTCCAACATCTCCACGGGTGTCGGGTTCTACGACCACATGCTGACGGCGCTGTCGAAGCACTCCCTCATCGACATGGACATCTCTGCCGTCGGTGACGTGCACATCGACGGCCACCACGTGGTGGAGGACACCGCCATCGTGCTGGGTCAGGCGCTGGCGGAGGCGCTCGGCAACAAGGCCGGCATCCGCCGCTACGCCGACGCCACGGTCCCGTTGGACGAGGCGCTGGCGCACTGCGTCGTCGACGTCGCCGGCCGCCCCTACGCCGTCTGCACGGGGGAGCCCGACGGTCAGGTCTACGCGCTCATCGGCGGGTCCGGCGTGCCCTACGCGGGGTCCATGACCTACCACGTGGTGGAGTCCCTGGCCCTGAACGCCGGACTCTGCGTGCACCTGCGCCTTCTCGCGGGCCGGGACCCGCACCACATCGTCGAGGCCCAGTTCAAGGCGCTGGCCCGTGCGCTGCGCGACGCGATCGCCCTCGACCCACGCCAGCAGGGCATCCCCAGCACCAAGGGTGCCCTCTGATGGTGGCGCCCCGCGTGGGGCTGCTGGACTACGGCTCGGGGAACCTGCACTCGGCGGCGCGCGCGTTGTCGCTGGCGGGGGCAGTCGTCACCGTTACGAGTGACCTTGGTGAGCTGCGTCGCCAGGACCGTTTGGTGGTGCCCGGCGTCGGCGCCTTCGCCGCGTGCATGCGCGGGATCGACGCCGTCGGTGGCCGAGATCTCATCACCGGATGGCTCGCCGACGAGCGCCCGCTGCTCGGCATATGCGTCGGCCACCAGATCCTCTTCGCGACGGGCACAGAGCATGGCCTTGAGACCCCCGGGCTGGGCGTGCTGACCGGCAGCGTCGAACAGTTGCCCGCACGAAGGCTGCCCCACATGGGATGGAACGTCGTCCAGGCGCCGAGCGGGTCCAGGCTGTTCAGGGGGATCGAGGATGAGCGGTTCTACTTCGTGCACTCCTACGCGGCGCTGGCGGCACCGCCGGACGCACGGGTCGCGTTCGCGCGGCACGAGGACGTCACCTTCGTCGCCGCCGTGGAGCGGGGGAGCCTCAGCACCACCCAGTTCCACCCTGAGAAGTCGGGCGAGGCGGGCCTCCAGCTGCTCCGCAACTGGCTGGAGAGCTGACGCATGAGCTCATTTCTGGGACAACCCACACCTGAAGCGGCGCACATGGCCAACGAGATCGAGAAGGGCCTGCGCTGGCTGCGAACCAATCCTGAGAGCCTCGTGGCGGCCATGCAGGCGGGGGACCCCTCGATCCTTGAGGTTTCCCTGTCGACGGTGGCCGAGGTCGATCCGTTCTGTATCTCCGCCGTGCTGGATCAGCAGCTGAGGTACTTGATTCGGGGAGAGGCCTGATAGCTGCGCCTTCGCGTCGTCAACGATGTGCGATGCCATCCTTGTTTCTTGAGTAGCCCACGCGACGAAGTCGCCGGGCACCGCAGTTTGTTCCCTGAGTAGCTCCGCGACGCAGTCGCCGGGCATATCAAAGGGCTACTTTCCCGTCAGGGGCCCTTCGATACCACCATTCGTCCCTCATGGGCCACTCAGCTCAGGGAACAAATACCCGCCGGCTTCCGTCCGTGATTCGTGTGGGTTCGAAGAGTATCTGAGGAAAATAGCTCACCCGTTCGAAAGTGTCAGTGGTGTTCCGTAGAGTTGTTTCATGGAGCAGATGCGGCGGACCACGGCGGAGACACTGGTCGTGCTGGACGCTGCTCTGTCGTCGGTTGACCATGCCGAGCGTGCACGGCTGAGTGCCCCGGAGATGGTGGCGTTGATGGGATCCGTGCGAAGGGTTCAGGAACGGGTCACCAGCCTTGCCTGCGTGATCACGGATGAGGTCAGCAGGATGCAGGCATCGGTGGCCGCCACCGGCACCCCCATCACGTCGT
>JBDSRF010000257.1:0-16462 GCA_039929445.1 Arachnia sp.
CAAGGTCACGCGCAAGGGTGGAGGCGGCGTGCTGCCGTACAAGCGCGACCGACTCCGTGCCATCGTCCGGGAGACGGTGCGGGCAGCCGACGAATTCGGTGTCCCCGTCACCATCAAGACCCGCATCGGCATCGACAAGGACCACCACACCTTCCTCGACGCCGGCCGCATCGCCCAGGAGGAAGGTGCCGCCGCGATCGCGCTGCACGGCCGCACCGTCCAGCAGGCGTACTCCGGGGAGGCCGACTGGGAACGGATCGCCGAACTCAAGCAGGCCGTCGACATCCCGGTCCTTGGCAACGGGGACATCTGGGAGGCGGAGGACGCGCTGAGGATGATGGCCGAGACCGGCTGCGACGGCGTCGTCATCGGCCGCGGCTGCCTGGGCCGCCCCTGGTTGTTCGGCGACCTGGCCGCTGCCTTCGCCGGCGAGGACCACCGGGGCCGGCCCAGCCTCGGCGAGGTGGGTGCCATGCTGACCCGCCACGCCGAACTCCTGACCGGCATCATGGGCGAGCGCCACGGCCTCACGGACCTGCGAAAGCACATGGCCTGGTACTTCAAGGGCTACCCCGTCGGAGAGCTTCGCCGGCAGTTCGCCATGGTCTCCCAGCTGGAGGAATTGCGGGCCCTGGTGTCTCAACTCGACGACGCTGCACCCTTCCCGGAGGCAGAACTCGGCACACCGCGTGGTCGCCAGGGCAGCCCCCGCGGCAAAGTGGTGGTGCCGCACGGCTGGTACGACGACACCTCCGGCAGCGACCTCGACCTCGCCGACGCCGAGATCGGCATCAGCGGGGGCTGATCCACAGGGACGTCACCTCTGGGCTGGCGGCAGCCACTGCGTCAACGGGTCGCCCACGTACAGCTGGCGCGGCCGGTGGATGCGCTGGGCGGGGTTGTCGTGGATCTCTTTCCAATGCGCGATCCAGCCGGGTGTGCGGCCAATGGAGAACAGCACCGTGAACATGTCGGTGGGAATGCCGATGGCGCGCAGGATGATGCCTGAGTAGAAGTCGACGTTGGGGTAGAGCCGGCGCTCGCGGAAGTAGTCGTCGGCCAGGGCCGCCTCCTCCACCTGCCGTGCGATGTCCAGGAGCGGATCCTTGATCTGCATCGACTCCAGAAGGTCGTGGGCTGCCTTCTTGAGGATCTGCGCCCGCGGGTCGAAGTTCCGGTAGATGCGGTGTCCGAAGCCCATGAGTCGCACCCCGGAGGTGCGGTCCTTCGCCTGGCCTATGTAGCGGCTGACGGGGATCTTGTCCTCGTGGATGCGTTGCAGCATCTCGACGACCGCCATGTTGGCGCCACCGTGTTTGGGCCCCCACAGCGCGTTCACGCCGGCCGACACGGACGCGAAGAGGTTTGCGCCACCAGATGCCACCATGCGCACGGTGGAGGTGGAACAGTTCTGCTCGTGGTCGGCGTGCAGCACCAGGAACATGTTCAGGGCGTGAGCCACCTCGGGGGTGGGCACGTAGTCGCGGTACGGCACGGAGAACATCATGTGCAGGAAGTTCTCCGCGTACGGCAGGTCGTACCGGGGGTACGCGATCGGCTGCCCGATGTGCGACTTGTACGACGCCGCCGCGATCGTGCGGGTCTTCGCCAGGAGGGCGGCTGCCGCACGGCGGAATCCGCCGGCATCCGTGATGTGGATCTCCGGCAGGTCGTAGGCCTGCAGGGCGTTGATCATGGCGGAGAGGATGGCCATCGGGTGGGCGTCGGCCGGGAAACCATCGAAGTGCTTGCGCATGTCGCGGTGGAGGGCGGAGTTCTCCGTCAGCAGTTGGCGGAACTCGTCGCGCTCCTCCGGATCCGGCAACTCCCCGAAGATGAGGAGCTCGGCGGTTTCGATGAACGAGGACCGGGCTGCCAGGTCCTCGATGGGAACGCCGCGGTAGCGGAGGATGCCCTTCTCACCGTCGATGAACGTGATGGCCGATGCGCACGACCCGGTGTTGCCGTAGCCGTCGTCGAGTGTGATGAGGCCTGTGGAGGAACGCAGCGACGAGATGTCGATGGCCCGTTCGCCAGCGGTTCCGGTGATGATGGGCAGTTCAACGCTTCGCCCGTCCACCTGCAGGATTGCGGTCTCGGCCATGTGGTCCTCCGTGGTCGTCTGCGGTTGCCCGTTACGCTAGCCCCCGCCCGCCCGGAAAGGTCCCCGGGGTTGGGGAACAGGGCGTTTGGCCTTGTCGGCGCCGATGGTTCCTGGATCAGGAGTGGCGCGGCCGCGCTGAGCGCAGGTCCTGCACGAGTTGCGGTGTCCGCCACTGGCCAACGGTCGTGAACCACCGACTGATCGGGTAGGAGAGCCGCTTCTGGAAGTAGTTGACGTACTCGATGACTCCCAGGAACCACAAAGCAGTGACCAGCAGCGCCGTCGGGGTGTGGGCGGGCCACCACAACAGAACTCCGGCGAGCCCGGCAGCCAGCAGGGCGACGTTGAGGACCCGGAGAAGGCTGTAGAGGGTGGCAATCGCTCGCGGCATCGGCGAGTCACCCACCCATCGGCGCGCCAGGAGCCAGTAACACCCACCCTGGACAAGGATTGCGAGGAGCGGCATCAGAGCCCACCACATCGCCACCGTTGCTGCACGGTCATTGAATCGGGGCGAGACGAAGGACGTCGCCGCGAACCCGAGCACTGCCGCGGCAGCGAGTTCACCCAGCCCGAGGCTCAGGTACTGCTTCATCCGCCTCGCCCGCTTGTTCACCGCGACGTCGTCGGCGGGTTTGCGTTGCTTCATTGTTCAGAGATTACAGATGGGTGCATCCCAACCCGGCTCGTTTCGGAGGCTTCGGGGGTAGCTTTTCACATGTCCCTCACGTGTAGGCAGGAGCAGTGAACATGCGGAGCACACGAATCATGGCTGACCTCTCGGTGGATGACATCGAAGTGGCGAAGGGCTTTTACACCGACTTCCTCGGGTTGAGCACCGAGGAGTTCAATCTGGGATGGGTGGCACGCTTCACGTCACCCGACGGCGAGGCGCTTGTCCAGCTGGTCACCCGTGATGCCACTGCCCCGGAGGACGCTGTCATCTCCATCTACACCCCCGACGTCGAGGCGGCGTACCGGGAGGCGCAGGAACTGGGCTACGAGATCGTCGTCCCGTTGCGGACGGAGCAGTGGGGGGTTCACCGTTTCTTCGTCCGGGCGCCGGACGGCAACGTCATCAACATCGTCGGTCATCCGCACTGACCGTTGCATTGAGGCGTGGACAGCGATAGGGATGTGCCATGGCTTCCTACCTGAACCCGCTGCGCTCGCTGTCCGACCTTGACGGCTGGGTGACGGAGGGTCCCCACCACGGGGAGGCCACCGACGATGGGCTGGTGTTCAGCAGCGAGGGCGACGGCACCGCGCACTGGGTGCTGTGGTGCCCCGAGGTGTTCAAGGACAGCGTCAGGATCACATGGGAGTTCTCACCCTGCAGCGAGCCCGGCCTGGCAATGCTGTTCTTCGGTGCCACGTCCGTCTCCGGGGGTGACGTCCTCGACCACGCACTGGCTCCCCGCTCCGGCGTGTACGCGCAGTACCACTCCAGTGACATCCGCACCCTGCACGCGTCGTACTTCCGACGCCGGTTCCCCGAGGAGCGGGCGTTCCATCTCGCCAACCTGCGCAAGTCGCCTGGGGCCCACCTGGTGGTGCAGGGCGCGGATCCGCTGCCGTCGGTGGAGGATGCCGACGGCTTTTACCGCATGGAAGTGGTCAAGGATGGTGCCGACGTGTCGATGTCCGTCAACGACCTGCCGCTGTGGCACTGGCACGACGATGGATCCACCGGACCCAGGGCGATGTCCGGCCGCATTGGTTTCCGTCAGATGTCTCCGCTGGTCGCCTGCTACCGCAACTTGGAGGTGGCAGATCTCTGAACGCTCTGGTGGGGATTGGCCGGGCCGTTTTGTTGGCACGGTCTTCTCCTCCGCGTGGGGATCCGTTGGTTCTCAGGAGGTGACAGAGCGCCGGGCTCAGGGCGGCCCCTGACCGATGGCCCGTTCGCCGGCGTTGGTCTCTGGGATAGGTTGGCGGACGAAATGGATGACGCACTTCTGCCCCGGACCAAGCTGTGGGCCCGCACTATGCACGGGCACGGCGACGTCGTCGTGACCGCGCACGCCACGTCGCTGGCCAGGGTCGAACCCGCGGACAGGCGGACCCGCGAGTACCGCGAGGAGGCCGAGCGGCTGCTACTGAACCCTGCCGCCAGCTTCAGCTCCGGCGCGGGGGACCGCGCCATCACTGAGGCACCCGACGAGCTGCGGACCTGCTTCGAACGGGACCGGGACCGCATCGTCCACTCCACGGCGTTTCGTCGGCTGGCCGGCAAGACACAGGTGGTGGTGTATCCCACCGACCACCAGCGGACACGCCTCACCCACGCCATCGAGGTGGCCCAGTGCGCTGTGGCCATGGCGCGGGGGATCGGTGCCAACATCGCGCTGACCGACGCCATGGCGCTTGGGCACGACTGCGGGCACGGGCCCGGCGGCCACGCTTCCGAGGACGCGTTCGACCAGTTCATCCCCGAGGGCTACGACCACGGTCCGTGGGGTGCCGACGTGGTGCTGGCGGATCTCAACCTGTGCCGGGAAACCCTGGATGGCATACGCAACCATTCATGGTCACGCCCTGCCCCCTACACGTTGGAGGGGGAGCTGGTGTCGTGGGCGGACCGGATCGCCTACTGTGCCCACGATCTGGAGGACGCCATCCACGCTGGCATCGTCGCGGCCGACGACCTCCCCGACGTGGTGCGCGACGTGGCGGGCACCACCCGTCGCCAGCAGTTGGGCACGTTCCTCAACGGCGTGATCACCACCACCATGGAGTCCGGCGTGGTGGGTATGGGGAAACGGGAGGCGGAGGCTCTGGCCGAGTTGCGGCGCTTCAACTATGAACGCATCTACACGCGCCCGGAATCCACGGACCAGAGCAAGGCCGTCGTCAGCGTGCTGACGGGGTTGGTGGAGTACTACCTGGCGCACCCCTCCGCCATGCCGGGCGAGTACCGCACACCCGAGGCCGTCCGGGGCGTGGTGACGTACGTGGGAGGCATGACCGACCGGTTTGCCTTCGAGCAGGCTCAACGTCTGCTGGGGTGGGACCCCGCCCGGCTGCCCGCCGGGATCGGGCGCAACGCCTGAGGTTCAGGAATGCAGTTGACCCTCCAGTTTGCGGGGCAGCAGCCAGCCGAGGCTCATGAGTTCGCGCGCGACCAGTGCCGTCAACGGCTGGCCCGCCAGGACCCCCACGAGCACCAGCACCTGCGCCGCCCCGGCCTCAAGCGGTGTCCCGCCACCCAGGAGCACTCCGATGTATGCGCCGGGCAGCGTCACCAGGCCGGCCGTGCGGGTCTGGTCCAGCGCGGGGATGAGGGCCTCAGCGACGGCGTCGCGCACCACCTCACGGATCGACACCCGGCGCTGGAATCCGAGCGCGAGGCGGGCTTCGTACAGATCGAAGTGGGAGGTCAGGTCCGCGAGAGCATGACGGCTGAAGAGCGTGTGGGCCGTCATCATGTTGCCGACGAGGATGCCCGCAAGGGGGATGATGGCGGCACCCACGAGCGGTGCGGCCCCGGTTCCGAAGATGATGGCCAGCACGGGTAGCGCCCCGGCGGCCATGGCCAGTGCGGCGGCGCCCCAGGACCGCGGCGAATCGAGGCCGACCCGCCTGGATGTGGTGATGACACCCACGGTGAACATGACCCCCACCAGGGCGAAGGCCCAGAACGGGCTTGAGACAGCCCAGCCGACCACGTACGAGATCAGCAAGAGCTGGATGCCCGCGCGGATCCCCGCCCACGGCACCTGTTTCGCGATGCTCACCCGCCCGAGCAGCAGTGCCCCCGTACCGAGCATCGCCAGGAGTACCAGCGCCAGTAGTAGCGGCCAGCCCGGCTCAACGTTCATCAGGCACCATGCGCCCCAGCCTATGAGCGTGGCACTCCATCACGCTCCTTTGACGCCAACTGGGACTCCGCGTCACATGCTCAGCAGGAGGGGACCACACCTGATTCGGGGGTGAAGCCGCTCACCTTCCAGCGTCCGTCAACCCATTCCAGCAGGGCCACCCCCTCTTGGAAGTTTCCGTCCTTCTTCAGCGGATCGTCATTGGCCTCGAACGCCCTCGTGGCCGACATGTCCACGCAGAAGCGGACTGTCGCCTGACCGCTGTCGGCGGCCAGGACCACGCCGTCGACGGTGGCACCTGTGACGACGTTGCTCCCTTCGTAGCGACGTCCCCGCTCCGACCAGTCGGCAAACGCCGTCTCCCAGAAGGTCAGCATCTGCCCCGTCATGGTCTCCCGCATTCGATCTGTCGCCTGCGGTGCGCCCCCGGCTGCGTAGGTCTCGTTGATCACCGTCCAGTACTCCTTGAAGGCCGGCACGGCAGCCGCGTATCGTTCGGCGTCCCCTTCGTTGTCCGACGGTTCAGGGGTGGCCGAGGGAACGGTGGGGGTGCCGGATTCGGCGGGGGTGGTTGCGTTCGGTGTGCTGGATGTGTGCGACGTCGCCTCCGTTGCGGTCGCACGGTCCGTCGGTGAGGAAGCGTCGCTTGGACTGTTCCCGGGGGTGGAGCATGCGCCCAGCACGAGTGTTGCGGCGAGGAAGATCACACTGCGTTGAAGGCCCATGCTCCAAGACTGCCATCGGAGTGTGTCACCGGTGGTGCTCAAGCCTGCCCATCCGCCCCGCAGTAGACTGCGGCGCATGACGGGACGGATCAACGACGAGGACATCGCAACTGTCCGCGACCGGATCCGCATTGACGACGTCATCGGAGACTTCGTGGCCCTGCGCAACGCCGGCGGTGGCTCGCTGAAAGGTCTGTGCCCGTTCCACGACGAGAAGACGCCCAGCTTCACGGTGACCCCGTCGCGCGGCTTCTTCTACTGCTTCGGATGCGGCGAGGGCGGCGACGTCATCACGTTCATGCAGAAGCACCAGAACCTGGCTTTCGCCGAAGCAGTCCAGTCCCTGGCGGACCGGGCGGGCATCCAGCTGCGCATCACCGACGACGGCACCGGCCAGCCGCCCGGCCTGCGCAAGAGGATCATGGAGGCCAACGCCGCCGCCGAGGAGTTCTACTCCTCCCAGCTCGGGTCGCCGGAGGCCATCGAGGCCCGGTTGTTCCTCGACCGGCGCGGCTTCGACCGTGAATCCGCCCTCCGTTTCGGCCTCGGCTACGCCCCCAAACACGGACGCATTCTGCGGCAGAAGCTGCAGGGCAAGGGCTTCGACGATGCCACCCTGAAGGCTGCAGGCCTGATCCGCGACGGTGGCCGCGACTTCTTCGTCGGCCGTCTCCTGTGGCCCATCCGCGACTCCGGACAGAGCGTGCTCGGGTTCGGCGCCCGGCGCATCCACGACGACGACCGGCTGCCCGCCAAGTACATCAACACACCCGAAACGCCCGTCTACAAGAAGTCGCAGGTCCTCTACGGCCTTGACTTGGCCCGCCAGGCCATCGGGAAGCGGTCGCAGGCGGTGGTGGTCGAGGGCTACACCGACGTCATGGCCGCCCACCTGGCCGGGGTGGACACGGCCGTCGCCAGCTGCGGCACCGCCTTCGGCGACGACCACGCCCGGCTGCTGCAACGCCTCATGGGCACCACGGACGGGCTCCACGGGGAGGTCATCTTCACCTTCGACGGCGATCAGGCCGGCCAGAACGCCGCTCTGAAGGTGTTCAAGGGCGATCAGAACTTCATCGCCCAGACATACGTGGCCGTGGAACCGACGGGCATGGACCCGTGCGATCTCCGCCTCGAGCAGGGGGAGGCGGCCGTCCGGGAGCTCGTGGGTCGACGAGTGCCTCTGTACCGGTTCGTCATGGAGAACGTCATCAAGGGCTACGACCTCGACAGGGCCGACGGTCGGCTGGCGGCGCTGCGGGAGTCCGCGGACCTCATCAGCGCCATCCGCGACTCGTCGCTGGTCAGCCAGTACCTGCGGGAGTTGTCGGGCATGCTCGGCATGGACATCGAGGACGTCCGCCGTGAGGTGTTGAGCAAGCAGCGCCGCGGGGGGCACGACAGGCCCCACGAGCCGGAGGCGGGCCCGCCCACGGAGAAGGTGGACGCCTCGTGGCCGAACCCAACGGATCCGGGGCTCCGCCTGGAGCGCGACACGTGCAAGTTGATGCTGCAGTACCCGCTGACGTTCGACGCCGGCTGGAATGGGATCACGCTGGATGACTTCACCCACCCCGGGTACAAGGCCGTGTTCTCCCTCATCCTTGACACCCCGCTGGTGGAGGGCTGGTCCGACGAGCTGCGCGCGGCCGCACCCTCGGAGCTCCTCACGCAACTGCTGGTGTCCCTCCTGGTGGAGCCGCTGCTGCGCGAGCCTGATGAGATGTACTCGATGGCCCATTCGTGCCGGCTGCAGTTGGCCAGGACTGTCCGCCTCATCTCGCAGTGCAAGTCCAAGCTGCAGCGCACCGACCCCGTCAAGGACCCGACGGGCCACCGCAGCCAGTTCGCGGAACTGACCGCTCTGGAGATGGAGCGGAAGCGACTTCTCGCGGCCAGCGCGGGGGAGTGAGAGTCAACCCGTTTCCTGAGTGGCCCCGCGAGGAACGAGCTGGGCGCATCGGAGGAACCCCACCCCTTCCGGGCTCCTCAGCCCGCGGGGCACCCGGTTCCCGGCAGCCGGCACTGATCCGATTCCAGAACCGATTTTGCCCGCGCCAGAGCTCTCCGCTCCATCCTGGCGACGGTGGACGCCGACACACCGAGTAGCTCCCCGATCTCCGCCTGCGTGTGGCATCGGACACCTAAGCCGTACCGCAGCCGCAGAAGGTCGCCGCCCGTCCCCAGCAGGGCGAGGAAGCCCAGCCCGGTGACCTCGACGGCATCGAAACCGCCATCGCTCGTCACCTGCCGGGGGCCGACCTCGTCGAGGCTGGTGGTGACCGCCCATGCACCCGCGGCCGCAGCGATGCTGACACCCACCAACTTGGCGACCTCCCGGACCGGGGGCTCCCGGTGCTCGGCGGCGGTGACACGGCCTGCCTCCTGTTTGAGGAGGATCCGCAGGCGATGACGTCGGCCGGGCCCCTCCAACGCCCCGGAGCGTCGGGCCGCGCTGGCCTTCAGCGCGCGCTCCACGTACTCGTGGGCCAGGGTGCTGAACCGCCAGCCGAGTGCGAAGTCGAATCGGGTGAGGGCCTCGGCCAGCCCGAGGCAGCCGTCCTGGAACAGGTCGTCCAGCGGCAGCCGGTGCCGACGTGCAGCCGCGTGGGACAGCTTCGCCACCAGTCGCAGGTTGGACAGCCACAAGGTCTCCCACGCCTGTTTTCCGGCCTGCGCGACGCGCCGGAGCTGAGCAGGAGGATGCTTGCTTCCGGTGACGAGGAGGTACTCGGCATAGACGCCTGCCTCGATGCGTCGCGCCAGTTCGTACTCGCGTTCCACATTGGCCAACGGAGGTAGAAAGACCGCTGATGTGATGCTCATGCCGGACAATTTGTCATCGAGCCGGCCCCACCGTCACCGCTCGGGCATCCCGGAACAACACATGGGACACCACGGACAACACCGGCGCCTAGTGCACGGGAGGCGTGGTGTGTGACTTGTTGTTGGCGACCGCCCAGATCCTGACGACCAGAACAAGTGTCAGTGCCGCGCCGATGAGCTTGGCCCACCACTGTCCCGCGATGAAGAGGAACGCCATGCTCACGAGGATGGGGGCCAGCCACGTCACGGCCCACAGCACGTAGCCGCCGAAGCTGGGCATCTGGACGCCGTCCTGCTCCGCCACGGCCTTCACCATGAAGTTCGGGCCGTTACCGATGTAGGTGAGGGCCCCACAGAAGACGGCTCCGAGGCTGATCGCCACCAGATGGGACGCCTGGACGCCGGCCACCAAACCCTCCGCTGAACCGTTCTGCAGCGCCTGCCCCATCTCGAAGAAGGTGGCATACGTGGGGGCGTTGTCCAGGACCGCCGACAACCCGCCCGTGAAGACGAAGAAGGTGACGTCGTTCAGGGGCAGCTTGGGCGCCACCTGCGCCAGGACCTTGAGAGCCGGGATCATGGCCAGGAAGATGCCGATGAACAGGGCAGCCACCTCCAGGATGGGCGTCCAGGAGAACTCGTTGAGGTGGTAACGCACGCGCTTGTCGCCGCGCGTCAGGGAGCGCACGAGGGCGGCGACCATCACCATTTCCCGCCAGGGGATCCACTGCCACCAGGCGGCGCCCCCGTGCTCGATGGCCTCCATGTTGATGGACGGCACGAATGCCACGGACAGGACCACTACCAGGAGGTAGACGAAGTTGATCTTGCCCAGCACCTGCAGCGGGACGACGTGGTTGCGGTCCCATTCCACGTCGCCGGGGTCCTCCCGCTGGTACATCACCTTGTCCAGGGCCATGTAGGTGGCCACCAGGAACGCATTGACGAACAGCCACTGGGGGAAGAGGTGGAAGGTCCAGGTGAATGGCACGCCGCGCAGGAAGCCGAGGAAGAGCGGCGGGTCGCCGAGAGGTGTCAGGAGTCCGCCGGCGTTGGCGACGGTGAAGATGAAGAACACCACAGTGTGGGCCTTGTGACTGCGTTCGGAGTTGGTTTTCAGCAGTGGGCGGATCAGGAGCATGGCGGCACCCGTCGTCCCGATGAACGAGGCCAGGACTGCGCCGATGCCCAGGAAGGCCCCATTGACCCGCGGCCTCGCAGGCAGATCGCCCGCAAGGTGGATGCCGCCGGAGATCACGAAGAGGGCCCCGAGCAGCATGATGAACTGGAAGTACTCCACGAGCGCCTCGGCCACGGGCAGGGGGCCGAAGAGGGCCAGCATCCATGCGGCCACCGGCACGCCCAGAACCAGGGCCACCAGCAACTTGTTCTGATTGCGTTCCCACCAGTGGTGCGTCGACTCGATCAGGGGCAGCACTGCGATGGCAACGAGCATGGCTGCGAAGGGCAGCACGCTGTACCAGGCGAGTGTCGGTTCCATGGGGTCTCCTCGAAGTCTGCAGACACAAGTTACCGGGCACGGGTGGGAGGTGTGAACATCCAGTCCATACCGGGACCCGGCGCGCGATCCCGCACCACTGCGCGGGTGGGGAACAATGGGTGGCATGGCCATCTTCGCTGCACGCCCTGACAAGTCCCTCGTGAAGGAACTCGCATCCCTGACGGGAGGACGGGCCGACGTCATTGCGCACGGCTCCGGTCCGGAGGCCAGCCTGCTGGCCACGCGCGAAATCCTGGCCCTGCGCTCACGCGGCGACTGGCGCATCTTTGGTTGGGAGGAGGTCACGTCCGGGTCGTGGCGGGCGGAGTTGTCAACGTTTTCCTGGAAGACCACCGGCGGGGAGGACTTCTCCGTACATCTCGACGACGTGGGAAGGCTGCCCGAACTCTTCCAGGAACGCGTCCAGGCCTCCACCGTTGTGACGGTGAGCCACGACCTGACCCGTGGCCGTGTTCAGATCATCGGACGGCGGAAGCTGGACGGCAGCGACGAGATCCGGTGGTACGCGGTCGCAGGCGGTGGCGCCGACCTCGCGGATGGCCCCGTCGCAGAGCTGGTGATTGCAGAAACTGACCGGCTGAAGGCCGAATACGGCGTGTGAGGCCGGGGCTCCTACGCCGCTGCGGGACGCAGGTGCGGCGGGACGTGGGCGACCAGCTTCTCCACAGCACGCTCCTGCCCCATCCTGGGGACTGCGAACGCGGAGCGGGGCGTCAGATAGATGAAAACGTGGGTGGCATTCTCGTCCACCCGATGGATGGCGTGCCACGGCACGCTCACCGAGCCGCGAGGTGTGAATTCGCGCACGCCCGTGCCGTCGAGCACGATGCGCACCGGCCCGAGCATCGTTGCGCTCTCCCGCCGAATGAGGTGGCGGACTGCGTTCGCCTGGATGGCACGCAGAACCGGGGCTGCCGGTAGCGACGCGACCAGGGCCGCGACAGCCGCGATCACGATCGTGAAGATGACGCTGTCGCCCGGGGACGCCTTCCACACCACCACACACACCGCGATGATCGCGCAGAGGATGCTGAACCCGAGCAGTTGACGGCGGTAGCTGCGTGACGTCCTCATCCAGTGTTTGTTGAACGCCAGGAGGTCGTCCTCCCGCTGGACGAAATCGAGAGTGACCATGGGTCTTGGGCCTCCGGGCGGCTCTGGTGTTGGGCCCCCAGACTATCGCCCAACGCCCGCCATCCCGCCTCGAGCGGGGCCCGATCCGCTCCGACGCTCAGGACACGGCGTTTGGACTTGCCCACGACCCATCTGGTAGCGTTTCACCTCGCGTGGTCGTCAAGATCACCGTTCCCCTGTAGCTCAATTGGCAGAGCATTCGACTGTTAATCGAAGGGTTGGAGGTTCGAGTCCTCCCGGGGGAGCCATTCGGAAAGCCACTGTGGCTGGGTACAACCCCAGTCAGAGTGGCTTTTCTGGCTCGGTGGGCAGGTTGCGTGCAACTCGTCCCGGTTCATCTGCCGATTGTGCGTCGAGTCTGCGGGGCGAGTCGGCGCATCCATCCATGTGGAGCAGCACATCTTTCAGCAGCAGTGGCGGTCTTGACCGCTTC
This sequence comes from Arachnia sp., assembly GCA_039929445.1. Classification (GTDB taxonomy): domain Bacteria; phylum Actinomycetota; class Actinomycetes; order Propionibacteriales; family Propionibacteriaceae; genus Arachnia. The sequence goes on from JBDSRF010000257.1 coordinate 12,566, forward strand.
ACCCACGTGGAACCGCCATTCGTATGCTCAGTCCCAACTGTGATGGATCGCTTTCGAAACATGCGGCGGTTCTCAGGGTGTGCTCAGCCCGCCGCCACCATGATGGCGAGGGGCAGAGAGAAAGGGCGGTCTGGTGGAATCACTGAAAGGACGCCGTCTGCTGCTGGTGGAAGACGATGTCCGGATCGGGACGTTGTTGCGCTCGGAGTTGCAGAACAACGGCCTCGAAGTCATCTGGGCACAGAACCTCGCAGAGGCGCGTGCAACAGCACACGATCAGTTCGATCTGGTCCTGATAGACCTCGGCATGCCGGATGGCGACGGGACTGACTTGGTTCGTGAGTTGCGAAACGCCAAATCGGAGACCGTCATCGTGATCCTCACCGCACGTGGTGAGGAGATCGATGTTCTGGTCGGGCTCGATGCCGGGGCCGACGACTATCTTGTCAAGCCGGTGCGACTGGCGGAACTGACCGCCCGCGTTCATGCACATCTGCGACGATCATCGGGCGGCTCGGGCCATGGTGGCTCGCACCTTCAGGTGGGTGACCTGGGCCTCGACCTTGCGGCGCGTCGGGTCCACCTTGCCTCGACAGAGGTGAAGCTGCGAGCGCGGGAGTACGACCTGCTTGTTCGCCTGGCGGAGGACTGCGGAGAGGCTGTGCGCCGCGAGGTGCTGATGGATGATGTGTGGGACGTGAACTGGTTCGGGTCGACAAAGACTCTCGACGTGCACATCGCCGCGCTGCGCCGCATCCTTGCGGAGGCGGCGCAGCATGCGAGGGTCGTCGCGCCGACGATCACGGCCCTGAGGGGTTTCGGGTACCGACTCGACCCGTGATGGCCTGCGGTATCCCGCACGGGTGTGGATTGGTCACAGCTCTCTCAGGGTTGTCACGTCTATGGTCCGTGACCGGCGCATCATCTCGCCGACCACGACAAACACCAGGACGAACACGACGGAGATCACCGCGATCAGGTATCCCCACGGCACCGCGACCGCCGCGGGTGGGGGGTCGAAGACTCCGGTGAGGACCTTGACAAGCATGCCGGTGAGAAGGCTGCCGGTCGCAGCCCCGAAGGCGATCCCGGCGACCAGCACGACCATGGCCTCCGCCACCAGGAATCCGGCCAGTTGTCGGGGTCTCGCTCCCAGGGCAACAGCGATCGCGAAGGTCCGTCGTCGCTCGGCGAAACCCAAGGCCAACAGCAGGCCGCTGGCTGCGGCGGCCAGCAGTCCTGCGAAGCCCAATTCGATGCGGGTGAGGCCGGCCAGATCGACCGAGGTCAGGCTGGAGCCGATTGCTGTGCGACTGGTGCTGATCTCGGTCACCTTCGCGGTGGGCCCGACAACTCCAGATACCCCGGCCGCGACGGCGGCGGTGTCCCTCCCGCCGGTGCTGACCAGGAACGCTCCGACAGCGTCACTGCCGGTCTGCTGTGCCACATAGTCGGCGTTCGCGACGAGGAAGCTGTCACGGGGGGCGGTCGGGAACTCCCGGACGATCCCGGCGTAGTGGAACACGACGCTTGTGTAGGCCTTGGTGCGGCCGTCCTGCAGGCGAAGGGACAGCTGGTCCCCGGGCTGCAGTTGGAAGTCCTTGACGGTCTCTTCCGACACCAGGATGGAGTCGGGGCGGGCTGCCAGGGTCGCCATCAATTGTTGGGTGGTGCCACCACGGAAGTAGGCGTCCTGCAGTGCCGTTGCCTTCGCGACCGTGCCCGGGCGGACACCGTAAAGATCCTGCAGGTCAGCGCCCACGTAGGCGTAGCGATGCTGCAGGGGTTCGACGGCGCGGACGCCGGGTACCAGGCTGATTTGCTGGGCCTGGTCGGGACCGACGATCGCCCCCGGTGACTCGGTCACGGCGACGTCGGCGCCATTGCTGAGTATGGCGTCGACCTCAGCCTGTTGACGGTAGGTCGCGTTGAACGTAGCGGTCGACGCCGCAAAGGCAACGGCAAGAGTGAGCATGACCACGGTGCCGGCGACGAGCCGGCGCTGTCGTCGCAGTGTGGCCACCACGGGTCCGGCCAGGGGTCCGGCCAGTGGGCGCGCCAGCGTCGTCAGGATGCGAGTGCCGCGACGCAGGAGGAGGTCGGTCAGTCGCCACGTGAGCAGGGCGCAGCCAAGCCACAGAAGGGCGGGCCCGGCGAACGCCCAGTAGCTCACGGACAGCGTCGGCACCCCCTCGGGGACCAGTACCAGGGTGTAGCCACTGCGGCTGGTGACCCAGAAGATGGCCCCGGAGACAGCCAGGATCACGAAGTCCAGACCCCACCTGGCCCACAGGGGTGCCCGGTTCTGGCGCCGGATGCTCCTCCTGGAGGCGGTGACCGCTTGATCGGTGAGATCTCGGCGGGCTGGCAGGACAATGCTCAGCCCTGCCAGTACGACGGAGAGAGCGGCGGCTCCCAGAACCCAGCCGACCGTCGTCGGTGTGCTTGAGGTGTTGCCTCCGAGCAGAGTCATGGACAGCAGCCATGCCATCCCCAGGCCGAGTGCTGCGCCGACACTGGCCGCGGTTCCGGCTTCGGTGGCGGCCAGCCAGAGCACCTGTTTGCGCGTGGCGCCACGGGTGCGCAACAGGGCTTGGTCCTGGCGACGACGGGTCGAACCCGCGCGCGCCACCGAAACGGTGAGCAGGCCGGCCAGCACGGCCCCGGGCAACCCGAGGAACAGAAATAGGATCTGAGCGTAGAGGGAGTCCTGCCGGGCAGCGTCCAGGGTGGCGCCCAGGTTGTCGCCGACCTGCCCTGCGCCGGCCAGGGCGACCTCCATGTTGCGGGCGGCACCGGATTCCTGGGCGTAGGCCACCGACGGATCGGGAGGTAGCTCGTGGGAGCGGATGGCGTGGATTTGGTGAGTGACCAGGCTGGTCCCGGACGCCGCAGCGGGGCCGATGAGCTTGTCGAAGACGGAGGCGGGTAGCAGCAGTACGTTGTCCGGAGGAGCGACGGGTTGGGACTGCGGTGGTGCCCCCACCTTCTGGAAGAAGGAGTCCGCCTGGGGAAGGTCCACGACGCCGTTGACCATGACGTTCACGGAGATGCCAGCCATGATGATGGTGACGGTGTCGCCGACCCCCGCTCGCAGGTTGGCCGCCGTCTGCTGGGACAGGAGTACGCCCGTGTCCGACCCGACCAACGTCCGCAGCGATGCTGGGAAGGTGGACCGGTAGTCAGGGGGCAGGCCGATGACCTGACCGGCCCCGGTCTTCTGCTGGGATCCGCCGGTGTTGGCGGTGAAGCCGTCGACAGCGGCGAAGGACACGGGCAGCGCCTTCACCGTCCCGGGCTGCGCCCTCACCGCCTTCTCGACGGCGGCGCTGGTCGCCTCCGGTGCGGCTTGGACCTGCCAATCCACCGCGACGCTGGAGCTGGCTCGTTGCGTCATGGTGGCCTTCGACATCACCAGGAATGACCCCAGGCTGGCCAGCAGTGCGACTGCCAGTGCGATTCCGATGGTGACACCCAACAGCCGACCGGGTCGTTGACGAACCAGGCCGTGCAGCCACAGGGTTGAGATGGGTGGTCGGCTCATGGGGTTACCTGTCCTGCTCGGGGGCGGTGTGGATCGTGGCTGGTGCATCGGTGTGTAGGCGCCCGTCCTCGAGGGACCACCGGTGTGGGTAGCGGTCGGCGACGAACGGGTCATGGGTGGCCACCACCAAAGCGGCCCCACTGGAGTCGGCTGCGGCTTCAAGGATGTCCAACACGTGCGCAGCGGTGTCACGATCCAGTTGCCCTGTGGGCTCGTCGGCCAGAATGAGACGGGGTTCCCCGGCGAGAACTCTGGCGATTGCGACGCGCTGGGCCTGTCCACCTGACAGCTCTTCCGGCAGCTGATCAGCCAACGACATGAGACCCAGCATCGACAGGGCAGTGGTCGCCCGT
>JBDSRF010000258.1:0-4310 GCA_039929445.1 Arachnia sp.
TGAACTCCGGCTCCACGGACACCAGGTCCATGTGCGCCTCGTGGTAGGCGTCGATGGTGCCCACGTCACGCCAGTAGTTGACGTCCTTCTCGGTGGCTCCCGCCACGTAGTTGGACTTGAAGTCGTAGACCTGCGAGCGGCCCTGCGCCGTGAACCAGGGGACGATGTCACCCCCCATGTCGTGCTTGGCCGTGGGGTTCTCCGCGTCAGCGCGCAACGCCTCCACCAGCTCCCGCCGGTTGAAGATGTAGTTGCCCATAGAGGCGAACGACTCATCGGGTGAGTCGGGCAGGCCGGGCGGGTCGGCGGGCTTCTCCAGGAAGCTCTTGATCTTGTTGTCCTCCGCCGCGTCGATGATCCCGAACGCGCTCGCCTCGTGTCGCGGCACCCTGATACCGGCCACCGTCGCCCCGAGCCCGGAGTCGATGTGCGCCTGCAACATCTGGGACACGTCCATGCGGTAGATGTTGTCCGCACCGAAGACCACGACGTAGTCGGGGTCGTCGTCCCGGATGAGGTTGAGGGACTGGTAGATGGCGTCGGCGGACCCCTGGTACCAGCGGGGGCCCAGACGCTGCTGCGCCGGAACGGGCGTCACATAGTTGCCCAGCAGCGTGGAGAAGCGCCACGTCATGGAGATGTGTCGATCCAGCGAATGCGACTTGTACTGCGTCAGCACAGCCACCCTGTTGAGGCCTGAATTGGCAAGGTTGGAAAGGACGAAATCGATGAGACGGTAGCTGCCACCAAACGGCACCGCGGGCTTGGCCCTGTCGGCGGTGAGGGGCATCAAACGCTTGCCCTCTCCACCTGCGAGGACGATGGACAGAACTTTCGGGCGACCAACCATGCCCCGAACCTATTGCATGCCGGGAGGCACAGAGGACGAAACCATTGAAAGTCTCACCACGACGCGCACCGGGATGTGACAGCATCAGGACCCATGAACCTGAAGCTGTCATTGCTGACCCGGGAATACCCCCCTTCGATCTATGGCGGAGCCGGCGTCCACGTCGCACAACTGGTGCCGCAACTGCGCAAATTCATCGAGGTGGAGGTCCATTGCATGGGCGAACCACGCGACGGAGCCACCGCGCACGCCGAGACCTACCCGGCTGACGCCAACGCTGCGCTGCGCGTGCTGGGTGCCGACCTGTCGATGGCTGCCGCCGTGTCGCCCGACATCGACGTCATCCACTCCCACACCTGGTACGCCAACATGGGCGGCCATCTGGCGGGCCTGCTGCTGGACAAGCCGCACGTTGTCACCTCACACTCCCTGGAACCCCACAGGCCGTGGAAGTCCGAGCAGTTGGGCGGCGGGTACGCCGTCAGTTCGTGGGCGGAGAAGACCGCGTTCGAGGCCGCCAACGCTGTCATCTCCGTCAGTGAGGGTATGCGCCGCGACGTGCTGGAGAGCTACCCCAACCTTGACCCCGCGCGTGTGCACGTGGTGAAGAACGGCATCGACCCGGACGAGTTCCTGCCCGACCACGGGACCGACGTCGTGGATTCTCTGGGTATGGAACGGGGCCGCCCCTCAGTGGTGTTCGTCGGCCGCATCACACGCCAGAAGGGTCTCGTGCACCTGGTGCGCGCCGCCCAGGAGTTCGACCCCGACACCCAGGTGGTCCTGCTCGCGGGGGCGCCGGACACCCCCGAGATCGCCGCGGAGTTCGAGGCAGCGTTCGCCGAACTGCAGGCTGCACGCACCGCCCCGGTCGTCTGGGTGCGTGAGATGCTCCCCCGGTCCGCCGTGCGGCAGGTCATGACGCACGCCACGGTGTTCGCCTGCCCCAGCATCTACGAGCCGCTGGGGATCGTGAACCTCGAGGCCATGGCCTGCGAGACCGCCGTCGTGGCCAGTGCCGTGGGAGGAATCCCGGAAGTGGTCGTGGACGGCGAGACCGGCCTGCTGGTCCCCTACGACCCCTCCCGCGCCAAGGACCCCGCATTCGTGTCCGCCTTCGAGGCGGAGTTCGCGGAGAAGGTCAACCGCGTCACCCGGGACGCCGACCTGGCAAGGCGTTTCGGCGTCGCGGGACGCCAGCGCTGCATCGACGAGTTCTCCTGGGAGGAGATCGCGAAGCAGACCATCGCCGTGTACCGCACAGCCATCGAGCACCACGGCTGAGGCGCCTTCACGCCGCTCATCGAAGTGATGCAGAACCGCCCGGGACCTTGAGGTCCCGGGCGGTTGTGGTTGTGTGTTGCGTCGTGGTCAGCCGACCACGCCTGCAAGTGCCGCCAGGAGGTCAGTGGCCTCGGTGGCGTTCATCTCCACCACCAGGCGTCCCCCGCCATCGACGGGAACACGCATCACGATGCCTCGACCCTCCTTCGTGACTTCCATGGGACCGTCACCCGTACGGGGCTTCATCGCTGCCATTATGCCGACCTCTATCTTGTCCGTTTTTGCTGTGGTTGTGGTCCATTATTCCGCATCAGGCAATCAGGGCGCAGGCAACTCCCCTGTAGAGCCCTTTTCATCGCCGTCACGACGAAATGAATCGTCGGTTTCATGCCCGGAATCATCCGGGAAAAATTGGTGTGCATCCGTCGACGTGCTTTCCGCAGGCCCGGCAGGTTCACCGTCACCGGCCGCCACATCCGACATCATCGTGGCGAGTTCCTCGCGCGTCTCGTGCATGGCGTCATCGGCTTCGGGCGCACCCAGAACGGGGACCGGCGCCAGTCGTGTCAGCACCTCGTCAACGGCCTGCATGTCGTAGCCGCCGCGCACAACGTCGAACGCCACCTCAGAGCCCTCGGCTGAGCCGCTGGCGTGCGCCGCCAGGAAATCGTCGACCTGGCCCCGGTGGTAGCCGGTCACCGCGCGCGGTATGCGCACCGCCTCGAGGAACGCCGCGTCCACGGCACCGTCGGGGATGTACGCCTTGGGCCGGTCGACGACTGGCTCGGGCATTTCCCCGAGCCGTCCGGTCCCCGCCCAGGCTGCAACGCCGAGCACCGCGATCGCCACCACCACTATTGCCCACACCATGCCTGCAACCCTATCGAGTCAGGCCTCGCCGTTGGGAAGGCCCATGGCGGCGACGGCCTCGTCGATGTCGTCGGTGATGGTCACGAGGTCCAGGTCACCGTCGGAAATGTAGCCGCCGCGCTGCACGCTTCCCCGCACCCAGTCCAGGAGTCCGCACCAGAACTCCGTGCCGAAGAGCACCACGGGGAAGTGGGTCACCTTCTTGGTCTGGATGAGGGTGAGGGCCTCGAAGAGTTCGTCGAACGTCCCGAAACCGCCGGGCATGGCGATGAATCCCCGGGAGTACTTCAAAAACATGGTCTTGCGCGCGAAGAAGTAGCGGAAGTTCACCCCCAGCGTGACGTATTGGTTCAGCCCCTGCTCGAAGGCCAGCTCGATGCCGAGGCCGACCGACAGTCCGTCGGCCTCCAGCGCGCCCTTGTTGGCAGCCTCCATAACGCCGGGGCCGCCGCCGGTGATCACGGCGAAACCTGCCTCTGTGAGTTTGCGTCCCAACATCTCCGCGTCCCGGTAGGACTGCTGGTCCGGCTTCGTTCGGGCGGACCCGAATACGCTGACGGCGGGCGGCAGCTGTGACAGCGCGTCGAAACCCTCCACGAATTCAGCCTGGATCCGCAGCACGCGCCACGGGTCGTTGTGCTGCCAGTCCGGTTCCCGCTGGTCGAGGAGCGCCTGGTCCGCGGTGGGCGCACCGTGTTCGGCGCCGCGCAGCACCACGGCCCCCTGTCGGCGTTGTGGTTGCATTCATGCCTCCTGGTTGTTCGTGAGCCACCGACGCAGGCCGTTGGCGCAGATGTCGAGCTGGTCCGCCGGGCAGTACTCGTTGTCGGTGTGGGCCAGGGATGGGTCCGCCGGCCCGTAGTTGACCGCCGGGATCCCGAGGGCAGAGAACCTGGCGACGTCGGTCCAGCCGTACTTGGGCTTGGGCGTGGAGCCCACGGAAGCCACGAAGTCCTTGGCGATCTCCTGATCCAGGCCCGGGCGCGCCGCCGGTGACATGTCGGTGACCTCGAACTCGTAGCCGTGGAAGACGCGCGCCATTTCGCCGATGGCGTCGTCGGGTTCCTTGTCGGGGGCGAAGCGGTAGTTGATCTCGACGGCGCACGACGGCGGGATCACGTTGCCGCCCACTCCCCCGGAAACGAGTACGGCGTTCAGTCCCTCCCTGTAGGTGAGACCCTCCACGTCGATCTCGCGCGCCTCGTAGGCATTGAGCCGGTCCAGCACGTCGGAGAGGCCGTGGATGGCGTTGACGCCCAGCCATGACCGCGCGCTGTGCGCCGCCTTGCCGGGGATCGTGATGCGG
>JBDSRF010000259.1:0-4386 GCA_039929445.1 Arachnia sp.
CGGCGCACCCGTGGTGGACCCGCAGGCGCTGCTTCTCCGCGACCACGACGTCATCGAGGTCCACGCCTCGACCTGACGGGCGGACAGATCGCGTCGGGGGGTGCGCATCTGGCAGGCTTTCACGACATGACCCACACCCACATCGCCGGTTCCATCCACGCGGATGCCTCCAACGCGGGCCCACAGTGGCTGGACCTGCCCGAGGACCTGAACGTACTCGACCCCGCGCTGTGGCCCACGGGCGCACACCGTGACGCCGACGGCGCCGTCGTGATCGCGGGTGCCGCGCTCACCGACGTGGTGGCGGAGTACGGCACGCCCGCCTACGTCATGGACGAGGCCGACTTCCGCGCACGTGCCGCCGGCTTCCGAGACAGCTTTCCGAACTGGAACGTCTACTACGCAGGCAAGGCCCTGCTGACCAAGACCGTGGCGCGATGGGTGGAGGAGGAGGGGCTCAACCTCGACGTCACCACGATGGGCGAGATGCGCATCGCCCTGGCGGGTGGCATGCCGGCCGCCCGGCTCGGCCTGCACGGCAACAACAAGTCCGCAGCCGAGATCCGTTTCGCACTCGAGCAGGGCGTGGGGCGCATCATCATCGACTCCTTCCCGGAGATCGAGCGCATCGAGGCGACCTGCGCCGAACTCGGCGTGAAGGCAGCAGCCCTGGTGCGCGTCACCACCGGTGTGGAGGCCCACACGCACGAGTACATCGCCACCGCCCACGAGGACCAGAAGTTCGGCCTGTCGATCTCCGGCGGCCACGCACTGGCAGCGCTGGTGCGGTGCCACAGCTCCACCCACATCGACCTCCAGGGCATCCACAGCCACATCGGCTCGCAGATCTTCGAGACCCACGGGTTCGAGGTGGCGATCCGCCGCACCCTGCGCCTGGCGCACCAGTTCCGCACCGCCACGGGCGCGGAAATGCCGGAGCTCGACCTTGGCGGGGGGTTCGGCATCGCCTACACGAGTGCCGACACGCCCATGGGGGCGCCGGCTCTCGCGGCCGCGTTCGAGGAGATGATCGAACATGAGTGCCGCGGGTTCGGCCTCGCTCGCCCGCAACTCTCCATCGAGCCGGGCCGTGCCATCTGCGGGCCGGCCGGCGTCGCCGTCTACGAGGTGGGCACCGTGAAGGTGGTCGACATCGAGGGTGGGCGCGCCCGCGTCTACGTCTCGGTCGACGGCGGCATGAGCGACAACATCCGGCCCGCGCTGTACGCGGCCGAGTACTCCTGCGTGCTGGCCAACAGGGTCTCCGACGCGGAGCCCGTGCTGTGCCGTGTGGTGGGCAAGCACTGCGAGGGTGGCGACATCCTCATCCGCTACGTGTTCCTGCCCGGGGACATCGGTCCGGGCGACCTCATCGCGGTGCCGGGCTCGGGCGCCTACGCACGGTCGATGGCAAGTAACTACAATCAGGTCCCGAAGCCACCGCTGCTGTCGGTGCGTGACGCGAAAACGTCGGTGCTGCTGCGCCGCGAGACCTTGGACGACTTGATGCGTCTGGATGTGGGGGAGTGAGCAGGATGGCTGTTGAGCCGCTGAAGGTGGCGCTGTTGGGCGCCGGGGTGGTCGGGTCCCAGGTGGCCCGCATCCTCACCGCGGAGTCCGAGACGCTGGCCGCCCGCATCGGCAGGCCGCTGGAGCTCGTCGGCATCGGTGTCCGCCGGCTCGATGTCGAACGTCCCGGCATCGACCCTTCACTCTTCACCACCGACTCCGCGGCGCTGGTGGCCCGCGGCGACGTGGACCTCGTCATCGAGGTGATCGGCGGGATCGAGCCTGCGCGGAGCCTCCTGCTGTCCGCCATGGAGAACGGTGCCTCCGTCGTCACGGCCAACAAGGCGCTGCTGGGCTCCGACATGGCCGCGCTGTCGCACTGCGCGAACGCCAACGGGGTGGACCTGTACTACGAGGCCGCCGTCGCCGGGGCCATCCCGATCGTCCGGCCGCTGCGTGAGTCGCTCGTCGGCGACGAGATCCGCGCCGTCATGGGCATCGTCAACGGCACCACCAACTACATCCTCGACAAGATGACCACCGCGGGCCTGTCCTTCGACGTGGCGTTGAACCAGGCCCAGGAGTTGGGTTTCGCCGAGGCGGATCCCACGGCCGACGTCGACGGCCATGACGCCGCCGCCAAGGCGGCGATCCTGGCGGGGTTGGCATTCCACACCGAGGTGCGCCGCGAGGAGGTCTTCTGCGAGGGCATCTCCAAGGTGACCGAAATCGACATCGAGGCCGCCGACCAGATGGGCTGCGTCGTGAAGCTGCTCGCCATCGCCCGACTCACGGACGAGCCCGAGCCCCGCGTCATCGTCAAGGTGCACCCCACGATGGTGCCGAAGACACACCCCCTGGCGTCGGTGTCGGGGGCCTACAACGCCATCTTCGTGGAGTCCCGCGACGCCGGCCAGCTGATGTTCATGGGCCAGGGCGCCGGCGGCGCCCCCACGGCCAGCGCGGTCATGGGTGACGTGGTCACCGTGGCGCGCAACCGGCTGCGGGGGGCCAGCAACGACATGCAGACGGGCTACACGACCCGCGGCGTGGCGCCCATCGGGGACGCCACGGCCCGGCACTACATCCGCTTCGACGTGGCCGACCGCCCCGGCGTGCTCGCGGCCTGCGCCACCATCTTCGGTGAGCACAACGTGTCGCTGCAGACGGTGCAGCAGTCCCACCTCGAGGGTGCGCGGCGTCAGGCGGGCTTCGAGGCGCGGCTCAACGTCATGACGCACGAGGCCAGCGAGACCGACCTGGCCGCCGTCGTCGCCGAGCTGCACCTCGCATCCTTCGTCGGAGACACGATCGATGTCATGCGCGTTGAGGGCCACTGACACCCATGGCGACACTGCACGTCCGGGTTCCGGCGACCACCGCGAACCTCGGATCCGGATTCGACTGCGTCGGCATGGCGCTGGACTTCCATGACGATCTGGAACTCGAACTGCTCGGCGACCCCGGTTCCCTCACCATCGAGGTCGAGGGCCAGGGGGCAGGGTCGGTGCCCACCGACGACTCCCACCTGGTGGTCTCCTCCCTGCTGGCCGGACTGCGTGAGTGGGGCGGCGATCGCCCCGGCATGCGCCTGCGCTGCCGCAACCGCATCCCGCACTCCCGCGGGCTGGGCTCGTCCGCCTCAGCCATCGTGGCCGGCCTGGCCTTCGCCTGGGGCATCAGCCGCCCCGGCGAGGTGCTCGACCGTGCCGAGCTGACACGGATGTCCAGCGTCATGGAGGGCCATCCCGACAACGCGGGCGCCGCCGTGTGGGGCGGTGCCATCCTCGGCTGGTTCGAGGACGACGACGTGTCGCTCGTGCAACTGGGTGTCCCCGACACCATCTCCACCCGCGTGTGGGTACCGCAGTTCGAGGTGGGCACCGCGGGCGCGCGCTCGGTCCTGCCTGATGCGGTGCCGCGGCGCGACGCCGTGGCCCAGGCGATCGCTGCGGCGGCGCTGCCGCTCGCGCTGGAGCGTCGCCCCGACCTGCTGCTGGCCGCCACGTCCGACCGTCTGCACCAGAGCTACCGCGCCGAACTCATGCAGCCGTCCTTCCAGCTCATGACCACCCTGCGCAACGCGGGCGTGGCCGCCACCATCTCCGGCGCCGGGCCCACCGTCATCGCGTTCGGCACAGCCGAGCAGCTGGCGGCAGGTGACGCCGTCCCGGCCGAGGATTTCGAGCGCCACGCGCTGGCCCTGGGCGCAGGCGTGGAGCTGACCGTTTCCTGAGCCGGGTGGCCCCCACAATGGGGTGATGCTGCTGAAGGAACTGGTGGATGCCTCCGCCGCCATGAAGGCCACGCGCTCGCGGCTGGCCAAGAAGGCGGCACTGGTTGCCGTTCTGCGCCACGTCACGGCCGACGAGGCGGCCATCGCCACGTCGTACCTTTCCGGCGAGCTCCGGCAGCGACGCACGGGACTCGGCTGGCGCTCCATGGCGACGCTCCCGCCGACCACGCATGACGCCAGTCTCACCCTCGCCGAGGTGGATGACGCCTTCGAGGCGATGGCTGCCCTGTCCGGGCCGGGCTCGCAGGGGCGCCGGAGCCTCATCCTCGACGGCCTCCTGCGCCGGGCCACGGCCGGGGAGCAGTCCTACATTGCCGCCCTCGTCACCGGCGAACTGCGGCAGGGCGCACTCGACGCCCTCGTCATCGACGCCCTGGCCGAGGCAGTGGGGGCGCCCACCGACGCCGTTCGCCGAGCCGTGATGCTGGCGGGGTCCACCGCCACGGTGGCCGGGGCCGTACTCCGCGACGGCCCCCCGGGCCTGGCGGCGTTCACCCTGTCGGTGGGTACGCCCGTGCGCCCCATGCTGGCCTCCAGCGCCTCGTCCGTCATCGAGGCGCTCACGACCCTGGGCGGACGGG
>JBDSRF010000260.1:0-18052 GCA_039929445.1 Arachnia sp.
CAAGGACCTGTGCGGCGTGGTCGACGTGCTCAACACGTTCAGCGAGGGGATGCTGGTCAGCTGCCTGGCGGCGGAGTCCACACAGGAGCGCGTGGCCCGGCTCCGCGCCTTCGGCGCCTGGCTCAATGGGGCCCACCGCCACACGCCGGGCATCCTCGACGGCCACAAGCCGGACGGCTTCTGCTTCCACCACATCGGCCCGTACCCCGCCTACGGCCGCGACGCCCTCATCGGCTCCATCCCCGTGCTCGGTGATCTGACGGGGACACCGTTCGAGCTCGGGCCAGCAGCGGCGGCCATCCTGCGGCAGGCCATGGTCACCATGAACACCGTCTCCACCACCCTCGAATGGCCCATCGGTCTCTGCGGCCGCCACCCCCGTGGAGGCGAGGGCATCCACGCCCTCGTTGACTCCTATGCGCTGCTGGGCCGCGCCCCCCTGGCCGGCCGTGACGACGGCACCGGCATCGACGTGGAGATGGCGTCCATCTTCCGGGGCCTGGTGCGGGAGTCCGCCACGGAGTGGCAGAAGGCGTTGGACGGGTACTTCGCGGACAGGGGCGTCGAAGCGGCACCCGCGCCGCAGGGCTACTGGCAGCACGGCTACGCCGCGCTCGGCGCCCACCGGCAGGACCAGTGGATGGCCTCGGTGAAGGGCCTCAACCGGTACCTGTGGTCCGCGGAGACCTACGAGGGCGCCAACGCCTACGGCCGGTACCTCTCCTACGGACAGATCGAGGTGCAGTCCATCGCCAACGACGACGGCCTCGTCACGCATGAAGCAGGCGGTTGGCACCAGCCCGGCTACGACTGGAACCACATCCCCGGCACCACCACCATCGTGTTGCCGTACGACGAGTTGAAGGCGGACCTGACAGGGACCATCCAGCAGAGCCTGCTGACCGACTCCCCCGTCGGCGGGGCCGGCACCTTGGCGGGTCGCGCCACCCTCTTCGGCATGCACCTCCGGGAGCACCCCACGTTCAATCCCACCCACACGGCGCGGATATCGGTCCTGCTGGTGGGCGACCGCATCCTGGCTCTGGGCTCCGACATCCGGAACGACGACACCGAGCACCCCACCCACACCACCCTGTTCCAACTGACCCCCGAGACCATGAGGGCACCGCACCCACTGGCCACCGGCAGCAACTGGGCCATCGACCCCGCCGGCAACGGCTACGTCGTCTCCCACGGATCGATGGCGGCGCGCACTGCCCCCCAGACCGGGCCCGACCAGGACGGGACGTCGCCGGGCGAGGCGCGCGACTTTGCGCTCGGTTGGATCGACCACGGCACCCAGCCCACGGACGGGGGCTACGAGTACGCGCTGCTCGTCGGTGCCGGGGCCGAGCAAACCGAGGCGTTCGCCACGGCCATGGCCGGCGGGGAAAAGCCCTGGTTGGTGACCCAGCGGGACTTGGTGGCCCACGTTGTGTCCGACCGGGCATCCGGCGTGAGCGCCCATGTGGTGTTCGAGGCCGACGCGGACCTCGTGGAGCATTCCTGCGTCCGACGGGCAACCCGGCCGTGCCTCGTGCTGCTGCACGGAGCCGGCCGGATCGTCTCGGTGTCGATCACCGACCCCGACCTTCACCTCTACGAGGGCAGGGACCCGGACCAGTACGACGACTCCGGCGACCACACCGGCCACTACTCCAGCTACTCCCGCCCCTGGAGGGATACCCCGAGCCCGCCGACGAGCATCAGCGTGGTCCTGCGTGGCGCCTGGACAATTCCGCAGGGCAGAGGCACCGTCGGCGGCCCGGAGTTGGCCACCGACGGCGACGACACCCGTGTGACACTCATCACCCAGCACGCCGCCAGCCTGGAGTTCCAACTGGAGCGCCAGGAGGCACACCCCCCTACGGCGTCAAAGGCATCGGGTCTTGGATACTCTTCACCCACCTCCGACGGAGATCCCAGCAGTACCATTCCAGTAGTAATGCGACCGGAAAGTTGAGTCATGTCCACCGTTGAACGCCCGGTCGGGCACATGCCCACGTCGAAGGACCTCAAGTACGCGTCTCTTGCTGATTCGATGCGCCAGAGCATTCTGGCCGGTTTCTGGCCCATGGGCAGCAAGCTGCCCACCGAGAAGGAACTCATCGAGACCACAGGCCTGTCGTTGACGACGGTGCGCCGCGCCTTCCAGGAACTCGTCGACGAGGGCTTGGTGGACCGCAAGCGCGGGGCGGGCACGTTCGTCTCGCCGTGGCGCTCCCGTCCCCGTCAGCAGCGCAGTTCCATCGGCATCCTGACCCCCGAGATCCAGAGCTACTACAACCACGTGATCCGCGGGGTACAGGACCACCTCACGGCCGCAGGGGCAGGCACCGCGTTGGTGGCCACCTACGACTGGCAGGACGACCTGGAGAAGATCGCCCTCAACCGGCTGCTGGACTCCGGTGTGGACGGGCTCATCCTGGCGCCCTCCATGCCGCACGGCGAGCAGGGTCGTGCCGTCCTCGACCGTCTCCACGCACTGCCAGTCCCGGTGGTCCTCGCCGAACGCAGCGCGCAGTGGATCGGTCCCGCGGGACGCATGGAGCACGTCATCAGCGACCACCCCGGCGGCGCCTACGACGCGGTCGTGCACCTATTGGGGCTGGGCCACACACGGATCGGCCTCGTGGTGCGCACCGGATCGAACACCAGCAGGGGCGTCACCAGCGGCTACGAGCGCGCCTGCGAGGACTTCAGCCTCATCCCCTGGGTCCGCGAACTCGTGGGCCACCACGCAGCGCACCCCCTGCCCCAGAGCGCGGTGGTCCCCACGGCCGATGAACTGCAGGATTCCGACGTCACCGCCGTTCTGGTCTTCGGCGACAGGGAGGCTCAGCTTCTCCAGTCCATCCTGCTGCCCCGCGGTGTGCGCGTGCCCGAGGACCTGGCCATGGTCTCCTACGACGACGAATCGGCGGAGTTCGCCCCCGTCTCCCTGACCGCCATCAGGCCCCCCAAGTACCAGTTGGGGCAGTTGGCCGCGGAGATCCTGCTGCGACGCATGCGCAGCGGCCCCCTCCTCCCGCTGGAGCAGATCCAGCTGCGACCGGCACTCGTGATCCGGGACTCCTGCGGCGGCCGCTCCGTCAAAGCCACCCCTGCCGGCGCTGCGTCGCCGCCCTCCCCCGGGCGCCCCAGCAACGACGCCCTGGCCGCACCCACGGGCAAACGCTAACCCCCTCCCGCCACACAGCCGATGGGCGCAGGGTCCCCCACGCGCGCCCAGCAGAACAACCTGCAGAACAACCTGCAGAACAACCTGCAGAACAACGAGCAGAACGAAAGAGAGCACACCATGGAATCGCATTGGTTCACGGAGGCAAGATTCGGACTCTTCGTCCATTTCGGCCTGTACAGCAGTGCTGCCCGACACGAGTGGGTGCAGAACTTCGAGTGCCTGACCGAAGAGGAGTACCGCCCCTACTTCGAGCACTTCGATCCCGACCGTTTCGACGCCAGGGCCATCGCCCGCACGGCCCGGGCGGCGGGCATGGAATACGCGGTCCTGACAACCAAGCACCACGAGGGTTTCAGCCTGTTCGACACGGCCCTCAGCGACTTCAGTGCACCGAAGGTGTGCGGCCGTGACCTCGTGAAGGAGTTCGTGGACGCCGCCCGGGAGGAGGGCCTGCGCGTGGGTCTGTACCACTCGGTCATCGATTGGCACCACCCGGACTTCACCGTCGACTGGCTCCATCCCCGCCGTGATGACGTCGACGCACACGCCCTCAACGAGGGTCGTGACATGGCCCGGTATCGGGAATACCTGCACGGCCAGGTGCGCGAGATCCTGACCGGCTACGGCAAGATCGACTACCTGTTCTTCGACTACACCTACCCGAGTTCCCAGCACGGGTGGGACGGCAAGGGGCCACAGGACTGGGACGCTGAGCGGCTGCTCGCCCTGTGCCGGGAGTTGCAGCCGGAGATGCTCGTCAACGACAGGCTCGGGATTCCCGCCGACTTCGTCACACCGGAGCAGTACCAGCCCACCGCCCCCCTGGTGGTCGACGGTGTGCCCCAGGTGTGGGAGGCGTGCCAGACGCTGGATGGCTCGTGGGGGTACCACCGCGACAACCAGGACCAGAAGTCACCCACCCTGCTCGTGCAGATGCTGGTGGACTCCGTGTCCATGGGCGGCAACATGCTCCTCAACGTCGGCCCCGACGGCCGGGGCGCCATCGCCCCGCGGGACGCGGCCACCCTCGAGACCATCGGCAACTGGATGTCGCTGCACCGCGACGCCGTCGTCGGCGCCGGACACGCGGAGTTCACACCGCCGCGCGAAGGCGTCTACACCCGCCGCGGCAACCGTCTCTACCTCCACCTCTTCAACTGGCCGCTGCGTTTCCTCCACTGCCCCGGTCTGGCCGGCAGGGTCAGCTACACCCGCTTCCTCCACGACGGATCCTGGCTGCGCACATCGGTCACCGACCCGTCGCAGGAGGCCACCCAGATGACCCCCGCAGGCGAGGACCCCGGCACCCTGACAGTGCACCTGCCCGTCCGACGGCCGGACGTGCTCATGCCCGTGGTGGAATTCACCCTGCGCTGACGGAGAGGCAACCCCATGACGGCAACCGGTGCACCACTGGTCCGGAAACTCGGACTCGGCGACGCGATCGTCATCGGCCTGGGATCGATGATCGGCGCAGGCATCTTCGCCTCGTTCGCGCCGGCGGCCGCAGCCGCCGGGGCGGGGCTTCTTCTCGGTCTCGCCATCGCTGCGATCGTCGCCTACTGCAACGCGTCGTCCTCGGCACAACTGGCCGCCCAGTACCCGACCTCCGGTGGCACCTACGTCTACGGCCGAGAACGTCTGGGCGAATGGCCGGGCTTCCTCGCCGGATGGGGTTTCGTCATCGGCAAGACGGCGAGTTGCGCAGCAATGGCGCTGACCTTCGCCGCCTACGCGGCGCCCGCCGGCTGGGAGAAACCCGTCGCGGTGGCCGCGATCCTCGCACTGGCCACCGTCAACTATTTCGGTGTCACCCGCACGGCCGGCCTCACCCGGATCATCGTCGTGTTCGTCCTGGTCGTCCTCGGGCTCGTCATCGTCGCGGGCCTGACCGGCACCGGCGCCGATCACACCGACCTCAGGACGGGCATTTTCGACCATGGCTGGTACGGCATCCTGCAGTCCGCCGGGTTGTTGTTCTTCGCATTCGCCGGCTACGCCCGCATCGCAACGATGGGCGAAGAGGTGAGGAACCCGTCGCGCACCATCCCGACGGCCATCCTCACCGCGCTCGCGCTGACCCTCGTCGTGTACGTCCTGATCGCCGTCACCGTCCTGCTCGTCATCGGCCCCGACCGGCTGGCAGCGTCCACGTCCCCGCTCGTCGACGTCGTCTCCGGCAGCTCCTGGCACTGGGCCACGCCCCTCGTCCGGATCGGCGCAGCAGCCGCGGCACTCGGCGCACTCCTCGCACTGGTAGCCGGGATCGGACGAACGGCGCTGGCCATGGCCCGGAACCGGGATCTTCCTATTTGGCTCTCCGTGGTCCACCCGGTCCACAAAGTCCCCCACCATGCAGAGATCGCACTGGCCGTGGTCGTCAGCGCTCTCGTCCTCACCGTCGACCTTCGCGGCGCGATCGGGTTCTCCTCGTTCGGTGTCCTGCTGTACTACTTCGTCGCCAACGTCGCAGCGTTCACCCAGGCCCACCAACGCCGTCGCTACCCGAGGGCGATTCAGGTCATCGGAGCACTGGGCTGCGTGATCCTCGTCGCCACCCTCCCCCCGACCTCGATCATCATCGGCATTGCCGTCCTGCTCATCGGACTGCTCGGTCGGCTCGTTGCCCTCCACAGGCGCCGGACACACGGCCCGGCGGCGGATCCCGAGCCACGCCCCTGAGCGACTTCTCCGGGCAATTGCACAAGTGCGAGGGGATGGGCACGATGAGTTACTGAGTCTCACCGGCCCATCGAGAGAAGGCTTCATGTCGCACGTCCATCGTTTCCCCAGCCGCATCACCGGAGCCGACGGCGCGCCGCAGATGTATTACGGCGCGGACTACAACCCGGAGCAGTGGCCACGGGAGGTCTGGGAAGAGGACATCGAGCTGATGCAGCGGGCGGGCGTTAACGTCGTCTCGCTGGGCATCTTCTCCTGGGCGCTCATCCAGCCCACCGCGGACACGTGGGACTTCGAGTGGCTCGACGACATCATGGATCGGCTGCACGCCGGCGGCATCCGGGTGGACCTGGCCACCGCCACGGCCTCCCCGCCACCGTGGCTGACCACGCAGCACCCCGAAATCCTGCCCGTCACCCGCGAGGGCGTCGTCCTGTCGCAGGGTGCCCGGCAGCACTGGCGCCCCACCTCGCCGGTGTTCCGCGAGCACGCCTTGACCCTCGTGGAGAAGCTCGCCGAGCGCTACGGCCACCACCCCGCGCTGATCGCTTGGCACATCAACAACGAACTGGGTTGCCACAACCTGTGGGACTACTCCGACGACGCTGCCCGCGCGTTCCGGGTGTGGCTGCAGGAGCGCCACGGCAGCCTGGACGCACTCAATGACGCCTGGGGTACCGCCTTCTGGTCGCAGCACTACTCCGACTTCGACGAGATCATCCCACCGCGGATCGCCGCCACGGAGGGCAACCCGGGGCACCTGATCGACTTCTCCCGCTTCTCCTCCGACGCGCTCCGCGACTACCTGCGAGCCGAGAACGAGGTGCTGCAGCGGATCACCCCCGCCATCCCCAGGACCACGAACTTCATGCTCATGGGGCAGATCGGCATGGACTACGCCACCTGGACCGACGACGTCGACTTCGTCTCAAACGACCACTACCTGCTGCCGACATCCAACGCCCTCGAGGACCTCGCCATCTCCGCCGCCCGCAGCGGTTCACTGGCCCGTCACAAGCCGTGGTGGCTCATGGAGCACGCCACCTCGGCCGTGAACTGGCGCGACGTCAACCCGCCCAAGCGACCCGGCGAACTCAGCCGCGACGCCCTGACGCACGTGGCCCACGGCGCGGACGCCGTCTGCTACTTCCAGTGGCGCCAGTCCATCGCCGGCGCTGAGCGGTTCCACGCCGCCATGCTCCCCCACGCCGGCGCCGACTCCCGGCTGTTCCGCGACGTCGTCGCCCTTGGTGAATCGCTCCGGACCCTGGCGCCCGTGGTGGGCTCCGGCCTGCTGCCCGCGCAGGTCGCCGTGGTGCTGGATTACGAGTCCGGGTGGGCCACCAGCCAGCCGTACCTGCCGTCGTCACTGATCGACCACTACGCGCAGGCACTGGACTGGTACACGGCACTGCTGGACACAGGCGTGCGCGTGGACGCCATCGGGCCGAATGATGACCTGTCGGCCTACAAGGTGGTCGTCGCCCCCCTGCTGCACATCGTGCCCACAGCGCTGGCGACGCGGATCGCGGCCGCCGTGGAGGCGGGCACGCACTTCGTCACGTCCTTCTTCTCCGGCATCGTCGACGAGAAGGCTCACGTGGTACTGGGTGGCTACCCGGGCGCACTGCGGGACCTGCTGGGTGTTCGGGTGGAGGAGTTCCACCCCCTCATTGCCGAGCAGGTGGTCAGCCTCGACGACGGCGCCTCCGGCACCCTGTGGTGCGAGTCCGTGGACATCGCCGAGGAGACGGCTGTGCTGCGCAGCTACACCTCCGGGCCCTTCGAGGGGCAGCCGGCGGTCACCCGCGCCACCCGCGGAGAGGGCAGCGCCGTCTACGCCTCCACCCACCTGGACCGCGACCACCTTGCCGCGCTGGCGGACGAGATCGTCGGCTGGGCAGGCGTGACGGCAGACGTGGACCTTCCCACCCCGGGATCGGTCATCACGACCATCCGGCGGGGGGCGGACGCCGACTACGTCTTCCTCATCCCCCGCGACCCGGAGACCGACGTGAAGCTGGGGGAGCTGGAGGGCATCCTGCACGGCCCGACGTCGTCGACCATCAGCGGCACCGACGTCGTCGTCCTCCGCCGGGAGCACACCGCCTGAGCATCCCCGCCCGGGGGATCGACCGGACACGCCTCAGTCGTTGCGCGCCACGACGTGGACGTCCACGGCAGCGATTCGACGCGGCGTGTCCGGGCGCGCTGATGCCCCGTCGCCCATCAACATCCGGGGACAGATACTGCACACTTCAACGCTTCCGGCCACGGTGAGCTCCCGACGGCGGGAGGATGCAGGCACATCCCCCAAGGAGCCACAATGAAGAGATCCCTGTGCCTGGCCGTGAGCGCGGCGGTGATGGTGGCCGGTCTGGTCGCCGGACCCGTCACTGCCCAGGCCGTCGAGCCAGCCGAAGTCCTCCCCACACCGCAGCAGGCGAGCGCCACCGGTGCCTCCGTCGACCTGTCCGGCCCGGTCACCGTGGTCGCCGCCGCTGACGTCGACGCACCGGCCAAGCAGGCGCTCACCACTGTCCTCTCCGATGCCGGTGCCACCGCCACGTGGGCCACGACAGCCCCGGCCACCGGGACCGTGATCCAGTTCGGCACCAGCGACGCCGCCACCCAGGCCGTCGCCACCACCCTCGGGGTGGAGAACGCCTCCGCACTCAAGGCCGACGGCTACGTCGTGGCCAACGGGGAAGCCGCCGGTCGCGACGTCGTCCTCGTGGAGGGCCGCGACGCCACCGGCCTCTTCTACGCCGTGCAGACGGTCCGCCAACTCATCGACAACGACGGCGTCATGGCCGCCGCCACCATCCGCGACTGGCCGCTCATGCCCATCCGCGGCGCCATCGAGGGGTTCTACGGCATCCCCTGGTCGCACCAGGCGCGTCTGGACCAGCTCGACTTCTACGGCCTCCACAAGATGAACACCTACATCTACACGCCCAAGGACGACGCCTACCTGCGCACGCAGTGGCGTCAGCTGTACCCCGCCGCGGAGCTCGCAGAGCTGAAGGAACTCGTCGACGAGGCCAGGGCCAACCACGTGGAGTTCGTGTTCGCCCTCTCCCCCGGCAACGACATCTGCTACTCCAAGCAGGCCGACTTCGACTCCACCGTCGCCAAGTTCGAGCAGCTGCGGGGCATCGGCGTCACCACGTTCTACATCGCGCTGGACGACATCGACCCGTACCTGAAGTGCGCCGAGGACCTGGCCCAATTCACGTCCCCCGGCTTCCGGAAACTGGCCGACGGCCAGGCCTTCTACCTCAACAAGGTGGTCAACGAGTACGTCACGGTGCACGGCCTCAAGCCGCTGCAGACCGTCCCCACCAACTACGCCGGCTCCGCACCCGACCCCTACAAGGATCAGTTCGGCAAGCAGGTGGACAAGTCCGTCATCATCCAATGGACCGGTGAGGGCGTCTTCTCCGACCAGATCACCATTGCCTCCGCCGAACGGGCCAAGACCACCTACGTCACCGACCACCTCTACATCTGGGACAACTTCCCGGTCAACGACGGCCAGCCCGACCGGCTCTTCCTGAACCCATTCACGGGCCGCGACCTGAACCTGTACCAGGTCCTCGAC
The DNA here is from genome assembly GCA_039929445.1 of Arachnia sp. Classification (GTDB taxonomy): domain Bacteria; phylum Actinomycetota; class Actinomycetes; order Propionibacteriales; family Propionibacteriaceae; genus Arachnia. The sequence continues at coordinate 9,471 of JBDSRF010000260.1, forward strand.
GGGTTCACCTCGAACCCCATGGTGCAGTCCTACGCCTCCATGATCGCGCTGGCCGGATACGGCGACTACACATGGAACGGCCCCGCCTACAACGCCGCCACCACCCAGAGCGCCATCATCAACGAGCTCGCGGGCGACGACGTCACCATCCGAGACGCCCTCACGGTGTTCGTCGACCTGAACCAGGACTGGCGCCCCTACCGGCCCACGTCCCCGCAGGCCCCCGCGCTGAGCGCCGACATCGCCGCCTTCTGGGTCGCCGTCGACGCAGGCGACACCGCTGGCATGAAGCCCCTTCGTGACCGCCTGGCCACCATCCGGGCGCTGCCCACCACGTTGCAGGGCATGTCCACCACCGGGTTCTACGCCGACTCCAAGCCGTGGATCGACGCCGCCTCCGAGTGGGCGGGCGCCACTGCCAAGGCCGTGGACGCAGTCATCGCCATGAAGGCCGACGACATGCCCAAGGCCGCCAGTGCCATCCTGGAGTCCGTGTCGCTGCGCGCAGCCGCCCGCACCACCATGCGGGTCTCGATGCTGCGGGGCGAAACCGTCACACCGAACCAGCTCGTGCCCCGCGTCGGGGACGGCCAGTTCGACGTGTTCCTGTCCCGCGCCTACACCGCCTTCGAGGCGTCGCTGGGTGCCGAACCCGTGGGCGCAGGGTCAGCACTGCCCTCGACCGCATCCCGCTCCACCGACCTCGGTCAGTACCAGAGCAACGCCGTGGCCAACATGACCGACGGCAACTTGTCCACCCTGTGGTGGTCCAACGCGGCCCCGGTTGCCGGCTCGTGGGTGCAGGTGGATCTCGGTTCCGCCCAGAGCGTGGGCAGCATCGCCGTTCACCAGGCCGACAGGGACGATGCGGCCGGTGACATGTTCTACCGCGCCGAACTGGAGTACTCCGTGGATGGGACCACCTGGACATCCGCCGGCACGTACGACGACACCGTCGTCATCCGCGCCGACTTCGCCACCCCCGTCAACGCCCGTTACGTCCGGGTGCGCGCCACGGCACCCAACCCGGGCGGCAAGTGGGTCAAGATTCGCGAGTTCGTGGTGACGGGACCCGTGACGGGCTTCGACACCAACATCGCCGTGGACGCCGGCTCCGCCCCCAGCGGCGCCTTCGACGTGGACGTCGAGACGGCACTGAGGGGAACCGCTGAGGCGGGCAACCACATCACCCGTCTGCTGGAGACGCCCCAGACGGGTGGGTCCGTGCTCCTCATGGGCACCGCCGCCGGCGCCGTCGAGGTGAAGACGGCCGATGGCTGGGTGAAGATTGGCGACATCGTCGCCAACTCCTCCTTTGGAGCTGTGAACGTCCCCGAGGGGATCAGCTTCACGGGTGCGCGCATCCTGCTGCAGGCCGGTGAGGTGTCCGTGACGGAGTTCCTCGTGTCCACCCTGACGGCACCCGAGGTCACACCCACGGCCACCGCGACGGCAACAGCGACCACGACGGCCACCGTGACCGCCACAGCGACCACGACCGCCACCGCAACAACCACGGCCACGCAGACGGCCACCACCACGGCGACAGCAACCACGACCGCCACCGTGACGGCCACGGCCACCACCACCGCGACGGCCACCGCGACCACGACGGCCACAAGCACGGCGACCGCGACCGCGACCGCGACAAACACCGTGACCGTCACCCCGAGCGCGACCGCCTCCACGAAGCCCAGCGCCACCCCCACGGTGAAGCCGGTCGACGGGACCACGGTCTACACGACGCCGGGCTTCCACAAGGTCAACGGCCGCGACTGGTACACCACCTGCGAGCCCTACTCACAGACCACCCGCTGCCGCACGGAGATCTGGTCCACCCAGGTCAGCCTGGTGAACGGTGTCTACAGCCAGGAAACGGGCTGGCACTTCAACAACCTGACCTACCTCCCCGAGATGACGAGGGCCGCCTGGGGCAACAACCCGCTCGCCAACCCAGGAGAGTTCACCTCCGACGGCCGCCAGTGGCGCACCGAGTGCAACACCCCCGCCACCGGCAGGAACGGGTGCCGCAGCTTCATCTGGGCGCCCGTCACCTCGGCCACCAAGAAGGCCGACGGTACCTGGGCCTACGCCACAACGAAGGGGTGGGTGTTCAACAACATCGTCCGCTTCAAGTGAGCACCTGAGGTCACCTCGAACCACGCACCACCCATACACGACACCGACGCGGGGCCCGGCACACCACCGGGCCCCGCGTCGCGTTTCCCCCCGTCCCACTGGCCGGACACGCCGCGGTCCCTGCCCGCCATGGACGCACACGTCGTCGCGGACACTGGATGTGGCAAGTCCGGTCAGTGCCAGTCCGCAGCCCACAGGGACCAGACACGCCGCGGTCCCTGCCCGCCATGGACGCATACGTCGTCGCTGACACTGGATGCGGCGAGTCCGGTCACACACGCGCAGGGGTTCCGCTCGAATGGACCCGCCATCTCGCCACATCCCCGGTTTTTCGTTAGCTTGCACGTGGGCACTGTGTCGTGCCGCCATCCACCGGAGGATTCCCCCATGAGACTGCGCTCCACGCTGATAGGCGCCGCGACAGCAGCTGCCCTGATAACGGCGTCGCTGCTCCCGGCGACGTCGTCTGCCGATGACCTGCCGGCTGCCCCGCCGGTGACCCTGGCCGACGTGACGCTGCCGCCCACCATCCCATCTCTGGACGGCTGGACGGCTTCGGCGGCCGGCAACTGGACGCTCGGCGGCACCACCAAGATCGTCGCCCCCGCAAGCCTCAAGGCGCAGGCCGACATCCTGGCGGCCGAACTCGACGTCTACCTGAACCCGAGCAAGGCGCAGACCACCTACGCCCCAGCTGCTCCCGGCGCGATCCCCGTCGCCACCACCGGCGCCGACGCCGACGACATCGCCGTCGTCCTTGATTCCTCGCGCGACGCAGCGCTCGGCACCGAGGGCTACGAGCTCACGGTCGCCGCGAACGGCCTCACCATCACCGCCGCAGACAAGCGCGGAGCCTTCTACGGCACCCGCTCGGTCTCGCAGCTGCTGCGCCAGCAGCTGACACTGCCCGCCGGCTCCGTCGTCGACAAGCCGAAGTACGAGCAGCGCGGCGTCACCCTGTGCGCCTGCGTCATCAACATCCAGCCCGACTTCATCGACCGCCTCCTCACCGACATGTCGGACCTGAAGCTGAACCACCTCCTGCTGGAGATGAAGCTGCAGAGCGACGATGAGCGCAACAACTTCTGGTCCTACTACACCAAGGACGACGTGCGCGCCCTCGTGGCCAAGGCCGGGGTCCACGGCATCGACGTCATCCCGGAGATCAACTCCCCCGGACACATGGGCATCTGGCTCAAGAACCGCCCCGACCTGCAACTCAAGAACAACGCAGGCGTCGCGCAGCCCAACCAGCTCGACATCTCCAACCCCGGCGCACTGGCCTTCTACACCGGCCTCATCGACCAGTACGCCGACGTCTTCACAACCAATTACTGGCACATGGGCGCCGACGAGTACATGATCGGCACCGCGTTCTCCAATTACACTGCCCTGACCACGTGGTCCAAGAACGCCTACGGCACGAACGCCACCATCGGTGACGCCTTCATCTCCTTCATCAACCAGGTCAACAGCTACGTGAAGTCCAAGAACAAGAGCCTGCGGATCTGGAACGACGGTGTCATCACCACCCAGGTGGTGGCGCTCGACAAGGACATCGTCGTCGAGTTCTGGGACGCCGCGGGCAAGAGCCCCAGCAGCCTCATCATCGACGGCTACACGCTCATGAACGCCAACGGCGTCCTCTACTGGTCCCGCTCCGCCCTGTTCTTCAAGATGGACTCGGCCAACCTGTGGAACACCAACTGGAACGTGGGCAAGTTCCCCGGCAACAACGGGAATCTGGACCCTGACAACCCGAAGATCCTCGGCGCGAAGGTCTCCATCTGGCCGGATGACTCCTGGTACCAGAGCGAGAACGAGGTGGAGGCCGAAGTCCGCACCAGCCTGCGCTTCATCTCCCAGATGACGTGGCAGGGCGACCACCACGGCTTCGACGGCGTCGACATGACCTGGCCCCAGTTCAACGCCGGCATCGATTCGATCGGGCGCAACCCCCTCTGGCTGAACGTCCAGCGCCGCCCCCTGCGGGCGGGCACGTACCCCATCAGCCTCGTGGGCGGTCAGCCGCTGGTGGCCTCCACCACCGGCGTCTCCGTCACCGCCGGCATCGACACGTGGACGCTGAAGCCCACGGCCGACCACTACTACCAACTGCGCTCCGCCACCACCGACACCTGTCTGGCCATGTTCACCGGCGAGAAGGCCCTCGGACTCGTCACGGAGATGGGCGCCAAGCCGGAGATGCTCGCCTGCGCAGACATGGCGGACACGGCACGCGCCGCGTCGAATGCCCGCAACACCCAGAAGTGGCAGATCATCCCCACCAACGGTGGCTACACGCTGCGCAACGCGCTGAGCAACCAGGACCTGGCCACCATCCTCGGCACCGAAAAGTCCATCGACTTCTCCGCCACCCCCACCGTGGTTGACCCGCTGGCGAACCAGGCCAAGCGCCCGGCCACCGGCACGCTCGTGCAGCTCCCCAAGGACAAGACCTCGGCCGCGTGGAAGATCACCCGCACGGCCGGCGCCTACGCCGAGTCCGACGGCACCCTGCTGCGCCCCGGTGCCTCAAGCACGGTCACCGTCACCGTCGGTGCCGGCAGCGATGCAGCACTCGCCGGCGTCGTGGTCACCCCCGCGGCCGCCGAGGGCTTCACCTTCGAACCCACATCCATCAGCCTCGGTGCCATCGGCGCGGGGCAGGACAAGGTCGCCACCTTCACCGTGAAGGCTGGCCCCGCCTCCGGCACCACGGGGTTGACGTTCAACGTCACCCACGCGGGCGGCACGTTCAGCGCCGTCGTCAGCATCGAGACCACCTGCGGTGCTGCGTTCACACCGACGGGTGTGGCCGCCGACTCGCAGCAGCTGACCGGCGAACCGTCACCGAGCGGCCCCTTCGCCGCCGCCTTCGACGGCAACCCCAACACCTACTGGCACACCGCCTGGTCCCCCAGCAGCACGCCGTACCCGCACTGGGTGACGATGGACGCCGGGGAGACCAAGAACCTGTGCTCGTTGAACTACCTGCCGCGCCAGAACAGCCCGAACGGTCGCGTGAAGGGCTACAAGGTCTACGTCTCCGCCAATGGCACCGACTGGGGCACCGCGGTGGCCACCGGTGAGCTGACCAACGTCGGGTCGCTGCACCGCATCGCGTTCCCCCTGACGCAGGGCCGCTTCGTGAAGTTCGAGGGCCTCAGCGCCTTCAACAACGAGAAGCCCGCCGTGCAGGATCCGTGGATGACCGCGGGGGAGATCTCCCTGACGGCCAAGGCGCCCGTCGTCGAGCCCTCCGAGACGCCGACGAGCACCCCCACGGTGGTGCAGACCCCGACCGTCACCGTCACGCCGACCGTCACTGTCACGCCGACCACAACGGTCACCCCCACGACGACGATCACCCCGACGACGACCGCCACAACCACCACCACCGCGACGGCAACGGCCACCACCACGGCAACCGCGACCACGACCGCGACGGTCACCACGACCGCCACGGCAACCGCGACCACCACCACCACGGCAACCGCGACCAGCACGGTCACCGTCACGCCGACCGTGACCGCCTCCGCACAGCCCACGGTGACCCCCACCACCAGGCCGACGGTGACCCCGACGGCCCAGCCCACCGTGAAGCCCGTCGACGGCATCACCGTCTACACCACCCCGGGCTTCCACACGGTCAACGGTCGCAACTGGCACACCACCTGTGAGCCCTACTCCCAGACCACGCGGTGCCGCACCGAGATCTGGGCCACCCAGATCACCCTCACGGGCGGCACCTACGTCCAGAGGACCGGTTGGCACTTCAACAACCTCACCTACCTGCCCGAGATGACTCGCGCAGCCTGGGGCAACAACCCGCTGGCCAACCCCGGCACGTTCGTCTCCGACGGCCGTAGCTGGAAGACCGAGTGCGACACCCCTGTCACCGGCCGCAACGGCTGCCGCAGTTCCATCTGGGCGCCCATCACCACCGCCACCAAGGGCGCCAGTGGCACCACCTACGCCACGTCGAACGGATGGGTCTTCAACAACATCGTCCGCTTCAAGTGAGCATCTGACTGGAGCAACAGCAACACAGCACGACGACGCGGGGCCCGGCATGATGCCGGGCCCCGCGTCGCGTTCACGGCTCGCCTCTGGCCGGACGCGCCGCAGTCACCGTCCCCCGCGGACGCATACGTCTTCGCGAGGGCTCGACGAGGCGTGTCCGGTCACGACGTCGATGTCCCCACAACTCCAAAAAAACTTCGATCATCGAACGAGCTTCCATCGGAGTGCGCCTTCTGCCGTGTTACTTTTCGACTCTTCGGGCACTGTTCAGGGTGCTCAGCATCCACGTTCATGGTCATTTCGAAGGCAGGTTCCGCATGTCACCCACGCGACGAAACTTCCTCTCCCTCGCAGCCCTTGCCGCAGCACCCGCCGGATTGGCTGGTTGCGGCTTCACGAAGCAGGCCCCGCCCCCGCAGGACGCCAAGACGAAGACGCTGACATTCACCACGTGGGGCACCGACGACGAACTGTCCGCCCTCCGCAAGACCATCGGACGCTTTGAGGAGGCCAACAGCGGCACCAGCGTCAAGCTGAACGCCGTCCCCTACGAGCAGATGTTCACCAACATCGACGCGCAGTTGCAGTCGAACACGGCGCCGGACATCTTCCGGGTGCCCTACTACACGTTTGGCAGCTATGCAGGCCAGGGCCAACTCCTCGACCTGAAGGCCCTGTTGAGCGACGGTTTCGAGGATCGATTCACACCGCAGGCGTGGGCCGCCGTCCAGAACAAGAAGTCGCCGTTCGGCGTTCCCCACCACACCGACACCTCAGCCATCCTGTACAACAAGGCGATGTTCGACTCAGCCGGCATCACGTCCGTCCCCAGAAAGGTGGAGGAGGCTTGGACCTGGGACGAGCTTGAGCAGGTGGCGCTGCAGCTGCGGAAGTCTCTGCCGGAGAGCAAGTTCCCGATGGCCTACAACTGGCAGGGCAATGGTGTCACCCGCTGGCTCAGCTGGCTCTTCCAGGCCGACGGCCGCTTCCTCGCAGAGGACCTGACGACGCCCGCCATCGATTCCGACGCCGGCCGCGCAGCGGTGGCGTTCACGTCCAGCTTCTTCAGCCGCAAACTGGTGCCGCAGAACGATTCGGTGAAGTCGACGACCTACGCCAGCGACATCTGGTACTCCGAGACGGTGGCGATGACCTGGGCAGGCGCCTTCCTCATCCCCGACGCCGAATCCACCCTGAACTTCGAATGGGGCGCCACGTTCGCGCCGCGCAACGTCCGTGGCGGCAGCGACTTCGGTGGCAACGCCCTCGTGGCGACGGCGGGAACAAAGGTTCCGGAACTGGCGGCGTCGTTCCTGGAGTTCGTGACGGAGGAGGAGTCCATGCGGGACTTCTGCGAGGCCGCATCCCTCCTTCCCACGCGCAAGGACCTCGTCGAGTCGGGCATCACGTTCAGCAAACGACCGGAACTCTCCGACATCTTCGTCGGACAGGCCAGCGTCGTCCAGGCGTCCGACTCGGGTCAGGTGGCCTCGCCCAACATGTCGGCCATCATCACAGTCCTCAAGGATCAACTGGAGCAGGCGTTCGTGGGCGGCCAGAGCGTCGACGACACCATCAAGGGCCTGACGGAGGGGATCGCGAAGGCAACGGGCGCATGAGCGCCACAGTCAACACCCGTCCCGGCGCCACCCGTGGCGAATCTCTCGCCGCCTACGCCTTCCTGTCGCCGACCTTCATCCTCTTGGGCGTGTTCGTCCTGGTTCCCATGGTGGGCGCCCTGGCGATCAGCCTGCAACGCACCAACGGGTTCGGGGCCGGCACCTTCGCTGGTCTTGCCAACTACCGGACCCTCATCGGGGACGCCCTCTTCTGGCGGTCAGCGCTGAACACCGTCCTTTTCACGGCGATCGTCACCCCCCTGTCGATGGCGCTGGGACTCGGAATCGCGGTGCTCCTGAACTCCGTGCTGCCGGCGCGTGGGTTGTTCCGCTCCATCCTCATCGTGCCCATGGCTGTGTCCGGCATCGCGACCGCGCTGATAGCCACGCTCATTTTCGACGAGAACAGCGGCATCCTCGACAAGCTGTTCCGATTCCTGGGTCTGCCCGATGTGGCGTGGCAGTCCGGAGGGGCACCCGCCTTCTTGTCCGTGGTACTCGTGACCCTGTGGTGGCGTGTCGGCTTCAACATGCTGATCTACCTCGCAGGCCTGCAGGGCATCGGTGAGGACGTCCACGAGGCCGCACGCCTGGACGGGGCCGGCGGCTGGCAGCGGTTCCGCCACATGACCGTCCCGCTCGTGGGGCCGTCGTCGTTCTTCCTCCTCATCATGAACGTCATCTACTCCTTCCAGATCTTCGACATCATCTTCGTTCTCACGGGCGGGGGTCCGCGCAACGCGACGTCGGTTCTGGTGACCTACGCCTACGACACAGGATTCGTCACCCGCGACCAGG
>JBDSRF010000261.1:0-17059 GCA_039929445.1 Arachnia sp.
GCTTCGCTCGCACGATTCGATGTTCCGGAGAACAGGCGGCTTCGCCGCGTTCTCCGGGCTCGCTTCGCGAGCGGCGTGATGTGGGAAAACGATGAAAAACTGAAAAAGTTCACGGTCTGGGGCGTCAGCCCCGGTCCCTGTGGCCTCCTGGGGTGAAAGCCCCGGGAGGTTTCCCGGTGGGAGGTGACTCCCACCGGAACAGCATCCAAAGAATCGAAACCAGGAAGCGAAGCTTTCTGCGTCGTACCTTCATATATCGGTCGGTACGGGAAGGACACACATGCTCATCGCACAGCGCCCCTCGCTGTCGGAGGTCTCGATCTCCGAACACCGCTCGCAGTTCATGATCGAGCCCCTGGAGCCGGGTTTCGGCTACACGCTCGGTAACTCCCTGCGGCGCACGCTCCTGTCGTCGATCCCCGGTGCCTCGATCACGAGCATCAAGGTCGAGGGCAACATGCACGAGTTCTCGACGGTGGAAGGTGTCGTCGAGGACGTCACCGAGATCATCCTGAACCTCAAGAGCATTGTGCTCTCCTCCGAGGAGGACGAGCCCGTCGTCATGTACCTGCGCAAGGCGGGTGCCGGCGCGGTGACGGCCGGGGACATCCAGCCCCCGTCCGGTGTGGAGATCCACAACCCGGAACTGCACATCGCCACGCTGAACGAGACCGGCAAGCTCGAGATGGAGTTGGTGGTGGAGCGCGGCCGTGGCTACGTCTCCAGCGCGCTCAACAAGAACCCGGACGCCGAGATCGGTCGCATTCCCGTCGACTCGATCTACTCGCCCGTCCTGAAGGTCAGCTACAAGGTGGAGGCCACCCGTGTGGCCCAGCGGACCGACTTCGACCGTCTCATCATCGACGTCGAGACCAAGCCCTCGATGCTGCCCCGTGACGCCATGGCGTCCGCCGGTCGCACGTTGGTGGAGCTGTTCGGCCTGGCGCGCGAGTTGAACGTCAACGCCGAGGGCATCGAGATCGGTCCGTCGCCCGTCGACGAGCAGATCGCCGAGTCGCTGTCCCTGCCCGTTGAGGACCTGGAACTGTCCGTGCGCTCCTACAACTGCCTGAAGCGCGAAGGCATCCACACTGTCGGTGAGCTCGTTGCCCGCAGCGAGGAAGACCTCCTCGACATCCGCAACTTCGGTTCCAAGTCGATCCTCGAGGTGAAGGTCACCCTTCACGGCCTCGGCCTTGCGCTTCGTGACTCCGCCCCGGGCTTCGACCCGATGGAGGCCATCGAGCGCTACGACGAGGACAACGAAGAGCCTGAAGTTGAAGAAGACTTCTCCGAGACCGAGCAGTACTGACCGCACGGGGGGCAACCCCCGTGTACCCCCGCACTGACGCACGGGAGCCATGCCCGCCGTGCCTTCCTCCGCAGAATTTCTCTTTCCGAGTCTGACTCGGAGCACACTGAAAGAACCAACTGATGCCGAAGCCAACAAAGGGTCCCCGTCTGGGCGGTTCGCCCACCCACGAGCGCACCATCCTCCGCAACATGGCAGCGCAGCTGTTCCAGCACGGCCGGATCACCACCACCGAGACGAAGGCCCGCCGCGTCCAGCCGCTGGCCGAGAAGCTCATCACCAAGGCCAAGCGTGGGGACCTGCACTCCCGCCGTCTGGTGCTCCAGGCCATCACGGACCGCGACGTCGTGGACACGCTGTTCACCGAGATCGCGCCCACCATGGCCGATCGTGAGGGCGGCTACACCCGCATCACGAAGGTTGGACCCCGCAAGGGCGACAACGCGCCGATGGCGATCATCGAGATCATCACGCAGTCCGTCGAGGACAGCCGCACCACCCGCGCCAAGGCGGGCAAGGCTGCTGCCAAGCCGGCCGCCGCGTCGAAGCAGGACGAGGTCGTCGAGGCCGAGGCTGCTGAGTCGGAGAACATCGAGGAGGCTGCTTCCCCGGAGGCCGCCGCCGCTGACGAGATTGCCGACGAGACCGTCGCTGACGACGCAACCCCAGAGGTTGCGGCTGACGAAGCCAAGTGACACCTGGTCGACTGCACGTCGATTGATCCAAAGGGGGCCGGTTCGCCGGCCCCCTTTCTTCATGCCCACCCGGGGCTGCAGTGGGCCCGGGAGCGTGGGCACCAGAGCTCAACCATGGCGGCTTGCTGTAGAGTCCCGCCGAGTACGTCCCACGCCCGCTGACGGGCACATCCTGGAGGAGTCCCGCGACATGTCGCTTCGTAAGCTTGCCCTCGCCCTCGGAGCGTCTGCCGCCCTGTTCCTGTCCGCCTGCGGTGGCTCCGCCGGGCCCGGTTCCTCCGAGGCACCCGCCGAAGCGAAGCCTCTGGAGATCGGCGTCGTCAACTACGTCTCCCACCCGGCGCTGGACGCCGTGCAGAAGGGCTTCATCGACGGGCTTGCGGAGGCCGGGTACAAGGACGGCGACAAGATCACGCTGGACCTGCAGAACGCGCAGGCCGACCAGGCCACGCTGACGGCCATCGCCAACCAGTTCGCGCAGGGCAAGAAGGACCTCGTCCTGGCCATCGCCACCCCGTCGGGGCAGGCCGTGGCGCAGGTCATCACCGACAAGCCCATCCTGTTCGCCGCCGTGACCGACCCGGTCGCCGCCGACCTCGTGGCCGACTGGGACGCACCCGGTGGCAACATCACCGGCGCGTCCGACCTCAACCCGGTGGAGGACCAGCTGAAGCTGATCCAGGAGATTGACCCGAGCGTGAAGACCGTGGGCATCGTCTACTCCTCCGGCGAGATCAACGCCGAGGTGCAGGTCGAGGCCGCCGAGAAGGCTGCGCCGGGGCTCGGACTGACCATCAAGAAGGCGGCGGTCTCCAACTCCTCCGAGGTGCAGCAGGCTGCCCAGTCGCTGGACGTCGACGCCTACTACGTCCCCACCGACAACAACGTCGTCTCCGGCATCGAGGCCCTCATCCAGGTGGCCGAGCAGAAGCAGGCCGTCGTCGTTGCCTCCGACGAGGGCTCCGTCGAGCGCGGTGCCGCCGCGTCCCAGACCGTCAACTACGACCAGCAGGGCCGCGACGCCGCCGCCATGGCGGTGCAGATCTTCGAGGGCGCCGACCCGGCGACCATGCCGGTCAAGCTGCAGGACTCCTTCGACCTCACCATCAACCCCGAGGGCGCCAAGCGCATGGGTGCGTCCATCCCGGACGACATGGCCGCGCGGGCCGTCAAGACCTTCTAGAGCCCCCGGGCCCCGGCCCGACCCCACGAGAGCGAACTGGGACAACCACATGGTCATTGCCGCTGAGCTGGGACTGATTTACGCCATCCTGGCGATCGGTGTCTACCTGACGTACCGGGTGCTGGACTTCCCGGACCTCACGGTCGACGGCTCGTTCACCACGGGCGCTGCCCTCTCGGCGGTGCTGATCGTGAGCGGGACGCCCATCTGGGTGGCCCTCATCGTCAGCATCATCGGGGGCATGGCGGCGGGGGTGGTCACCGGGCTGCTGCACGTCTGGGGCAACATCAACCCGCTGCTGGCCGGCATCCTGACCCAGATCGCGCTGTACTCCATCAACCTGCGGATCATGGGGAAGGCCAACGTCCCCCTGCTGAGGCAGACCACGCTCATGACACCGCTGCGCGAGGCCGGCCTCCTGGGCACCTGGGGTGCGGTGGCGATCTTCGCGGTCGTGGTGGCCATCATCGGTGCCGCCGTCTACGGCTTCCTGGGGACCGGCTTCGGCGTGGCCATCCGGGCCACGGGCGACAACGAACTCATGGCCCGCAGCCAGGGCGTCAACACCGGTGTCACCAAGGTGGCCGGGCTGGCCATCTCCAACGGCCTCGTGGCGCTGTGCGGCGCTTTCATGGCGCAGTACCAGGGCTACGCCGACATCTCCATGGGCATCGGCCTCATCGTGGCCGGTCTGGCGTCGGTGATCATCGGCCAGGCCATCTTCGGGATGACCGCCGTGTGGCAGGCCGTGCTGGCCGCGGTACTGGGCTCCGTCATCTACAGGGCCGTCATCCAGCTGGCACTCAACGCAGGCCTGAACCCCAACGACATGAAGATGATCTCGGCCGCCATCGTGGTCATCGCGCTCGTGCTGCCGCAGTGGAGTGTGTTCAAGAAGATCCGGCAGCGGCGCCGCCGCGTCATGGCAGCGGAGGCCGTGTGATGCTGCAGCTGGAGAACATCACCAAGCGCTTCTTCGCTGGCACAGTCAACGAACGCACCGCCCTGGACGGGCTGAACCTGAAGCTCGACGAGGGCGACTTCGTCACGGTCATCGGCTCCAACGGCGCCGGCAAGTCCACGCTCCTGAACGTCATCTCCGGCCGCTACACGCCGGACGAGGGCCAGGTCACGATCGATGGCCGCAAGGTCACGAGGCAGGCCGAGCACCGTCGCGCAGCCCGGGTCGGGCGGGTCTTCCAGGACCCCATGGCCGGGACCAGCCCGCACCTGACCATCGAGGAGAACCTCGCCATCGCCTTCGGTCGTGGCCAGCGCCGCGGGTTCGGCCTGGCTGTGACCGGTGCGAAGCGCGAGGTGTTCCGCGAGGAGCTGAAGTCGCTGGAGCTGGGGCTGGAGAACAGACTGCAGATGAGGGTCGGGATGCTCTCGGGTGGCCAGAGGCAGGCGCTGAGCCTCCTCATGGCCACTTACGCGAAGCCCGCCATCCTGCTGCTCGACGAACACACCGCCGCCCTCGATCCGTCGCGCGCCGAGCTGATCACCCGGTTGACGGGGGAGCAGGTGGCGCGGCACCACCTCACTGCGCTGATGGTGACCCACAACATGCAGCAGGCCATCGAGCTGGGCAACCGGCTCATCATGATGCACGAGGGTCGCATCGTCCTGGACGTCGACGAGGCCGCCAAGAAGAACACCACGCCCGAGCACCTGCTCGAGGAGTTCGGCAAGATCAAGGGCGCCACCCTCTCGGACCGCACGCTGCTGGACTGAGCCAGCCGCCCGGAGCCCGCATAGGATGCGTGGGTGAGAATTGCGCAGATGGCCAATTTCGTCGGCCCCACGTCGGGCGGCATGAAGGTGGTCATCGACACCCTCGGTGAGGGCTACGTGGCGGCTGGTCACGAGAGGATCCTGGTGGTCCCCGGGCGACGCGACCACGTGGAGGAGACCGCCTCCGGCATCGTGGTCTCCGTGCGGTCACCGAAGCTGACACCCCAGTACCGCATGATCGCCGCGCCGTGGCGTGCACTCGACGTGCTCGATCGCTTCCGGCCCACCACCATCGAGGTCTCCGACAAGTGGACGCTGTCGCCCGCGGGGCGCTGGGCGGCCAAGCGGGGGGTCGGATCGGTGATGTTCAGCCACGAGCGACTCTCCGACATGCTGGCCATGTGGATGCGCAGGTCCTTCGGGGTCGAGGCCGCAGTGGGGGCACTGAACCGCCGGCTCGCGAAGGAGTTCGACGCCGTGGTGGTGACCAGCCAGTTCGCGGCCGACGAGTTCGAGGACACGGGCGCCCGGCTGGAGTTGGTGCCGCTCGGTGTGGACCTCCTGACGTTCAACCCCGCCGTGGGGTCACCCGCGGATGACGGTGTGCTGAAACTCATCTACGCGGGACGGCTCTCGCACGAGAAGAGCCCGCAGTTGGCCGTGGCGACTGCCGCGGAACTCCACCGGCGTGGTCGCGCCGTGCGGATGGACCTGTACGGCACCGGACCGGACCAGAAGGAATTGGAGGGGATCGCAGGCGATGCGCCCGTCTTCTTCCACGGCTTCGTGAACGGTCGCGCCGAGCTGGCGAAGCGGTTCGCCGCCGCTGATGTCTCCCTGTCGGTGTGTCCCGCAGAGACGTTCGGGCTGGCGGTCCTGGAGGCGTTGGCGTGTGGGACGCCCGTGGTCACCGCCAACCGTGGCGGTGCGAGCGAGTTGGTGGGCGAATCCGCGGGAGCCAGCGGTGCACCGGACCCCGCGTCGCTGGCGGACGCCGTCGAATCCCTCGTGCCACGCCTGGGTCCCGGCCTGCGCGCAGGGGCCAGGGCAACGGCGTCGAAGTACACGTGGCGATCCACGATCCAGCGCATGCTGGCGTTGCACGAGGACCTCGTCACCGAGGTGCCGTACCGATCACTCCGGGGCGTCGAACGTTTCCGGGGGAGGGGAACATCATGAGCAAACTGGTGAACGCGGCGATGGCGGCCATGGCGACGGTGGTGCCCGTCGCGGCCCTCGCTCCGCGGTCCGAGAAGACCGGCGGACCGCAGGCGGCCGACGAGCTGGTCTGGACGCTGCGCGACTCCGGCCTGCAGGGCCGCGACCTCGTGGATGCGGCCATGCGCGCCGTTGCGGCGGAGTACACCCACGAGTCGTTGTGGCACATGTGGGAGTCGCCGGAGGTGTCACTTGCCCGCGGACGGGGCTGGTCGCACCAGTACAACACCGTGCTCTGCGACGTGGCCCGCGGCCTGGGCTTCGACGCGCACCTGGTGCACGCCGCCCGGGTGCGTGGCTTCCGGCACCCGTGGTGGTACGCGGGTCACGCCTGGGTGAAGGTCACCGTCGACGGCCGGCAGCACGACGCATGCGCCTCCCGCGTCGCCAACAGGCTCGGTGACGTCGGCTTCACGCCGGTGACGGCCGAACTGCCGTACCGCCGCGTCACCCGGCTGGGGGTCGCGCTGGCGCTGACGCCCTTCGTCACCGTCGGCGTGTGGCGCGCCTGGCTCACGGGTCGCCCCGTGTCCCGCTGGATCTACCGCGAGCGCTGAGCCGCGCCGAAGTGCTTCTTGCACGTCAGGCGCCCTTCGATACACCGCCCCGCGAGGCAGGATCTGGGCATAGCCAGGGACCCTGCGAGGTGTTTCAGGACTTCGACAACATGTCCAGGACCATGGGCTTGACCACGGTGCCGTAGAGCTCGACGGCACGCATCATGTCCGCGTGGGGAAGGGTGCCGTTGCCGTACTTCATGCCGAAGCGGGTCGCGCCCAGAGCCGAGATGGTGGAGGCGATCTTCCGCGCCACGGTCTCGGGGGAGCCCACGTGCAGGGCACCGTCGCTGACCTCCGCCTCGAAGCGGGCACGTGTCGGGGGTGCCCAGCCGCGCTCCAGCCCCAGCTGGCGCATGCTGGCCTCGTAGTGGGGCCAGTAGCGCTCCTTGGCGTCGTCGTCGGTGTCGGCGATGAACCCGTGGGCGTGGATGGCGATCCGACGCCCATCCTGACCGAACTCGTCCAACGCTTCCCGGAAGAGGTCAGCGAAGGGGGCGAACCGGGCAGGCTGCCCGCCGATGATGGCCAGTTCCAGACCGAAGCCGTACTTGGCGGCCCGCACCACCGACTCCGGGGTGCCGCCCACCGCCACCCAGGTGGGCAGGCCGTGCTCGTGATCCGTCGTCGGGAAGATGCGCTGCTCGCTGAGCCCCGAGCGTGTGGTGCCGGACCACGTGACGGGGCCTTCGCTGCGGAGGTGGCTGAAGAGGTCCAGCTTCTCGCTGTAGAGCTGCTCGTAGTCCTTCAGTTCGAAGCCGAACAGCGGGAACGACTCGATGAACGAGCCCCTGCCCAGTGACACCTCGGCGCGGCCACCGGAGATGGCGTCGAGGGTGGCGAACCGTTCGTAGACGCGCACCGGGTCGTCCGAGGACAGCACCGTGACGGCGGAGATGAGTTTGATGGCAATGGTCCGGGCGGCGATGGCCGTCAGCACCACGTCGGGTGCGGAGATGGCGTAGTCGGGGCGGTGGTGCTCCCCGATGCCGATGACGTCGAGCCCCACCTGGTCGGCGAGGACGCCCTCGTCCACGACGTTGCGCAGCACGTCGGCGTACCCCAGCTTCTGGCCGTGGTCGTCGACGGTCACGTCGCCGAACGTGTGGACGCCGAACTCGACGTGGTCGGTCCAGCGCTCGGTGGTGGGTCGGGTGGTCTCAGTGCTCATGAATGGTTCAACGTTCAACTGTTAGGGTTTTGTTCCCGCCGGAAACGGAGCACGGCCCCGGGATCGCTCCCGGGGCCGTGCGTCGTGGTCAATCGCAGGTCAGGCGAGGGCCTTGCCCGCGGCCTGAGCCTTGGTGAGGCGCTGGGCCACGTCGTTCCAGTTGACGACGTTCCACCAGGCGTCGACGTAGTCACCCTTCACGTTCTTGTACTGCAGGTAGTACGCGTGCTCCCACATGTCGAGCTGCAGCAGCGCGATCTGGCCCGAGGGCAGGTTGCCCTGCTGGTCGAACAGCTGGTTGATGTTCATGCGCTGGCCCAGGGTGTCCCAGACGAGCATGGACCAGCCGGAGCCCTGAACGCCGTTGGCGACGGCGTTGAAGTGCTTCTGGAAGGCCTCGAAGCCGCCGAAGAACTCCTCGAGTGCGGATGCGACCTCACCCTCGGGGCGGCCACCGCCGTCCGGGGACATGTTCTTCCAGAACACCGAGTGGTTGATGTGTCCACCCAGGTGGAAGGCCAGGTCCTTCTCGAGCTTGTTCACGGGACCGAGGCTGCCGGTGGCGCGGGCCTCCGCCAGCTGCTCAAGGGCCGTGTTGGCGCCCTTGACGTAGGCGGCGTGATGCTTGCTGTGGTGGAGCTCCATGATCTCCGGAGCGATGTGGGGGGCAAGTGCTCCGTAGTCGTAATCCAGGTCGGGCAGGGTGTAGGTCATAGTCGACTCTCCTCTTGACGTCGGTGCGTGCGCGGTCAACCGCGCTTCCACAACCCATCCTATGCGGGTGTGTGTGCAGCGGTCCTGACCGTGAGAATGCGGAACCCCTTGGCTGACGCCATCTTGGTGGTGGGCCACCCCTGTTCGGTCAACCAGCTGGCCAGGGAATCGCCGCCGAGGTTCTTGCTGACCACCAGATAGGCGGTGCCATCGCTGCGCAGGCGGGGGAGCCACTGGAGCAGGAGGTCGTGCAGCGCCTCCTTGCCTATGCGGATGGGCGGGTTGGACCAGATCTCGTCGTAGGTGACGTCGGCGCCGACGTCCTCGGGTGCCACGGCGTTCACGCGGTCGGCCACGCCCAGCGCCTCGGCGTTGCGTGCTGTCAGCGCCAGTGCCCGCTCGTTCACGTCGACGGCGTCCACGGTGATGCGCTCGGAGGCGGTCGCCAGGCCCACGGCGATGGGCCCGTACCCGCAGCCCAGATCAAGGACGTGGCCGGAGGTGGGGGGCGCGACGGTCCGCAGCAGCACGCTGGTCCCGAGATCGAGGCGGGAGCCCGAGAAGACACCGTTGGCGGTCTCGAGCTCCAGTTCGTTGTCGAAGATGGTGGCCCGGATGGTGCGGGTGACGAGTGGGCTGTCGTCGTTGGTGAAGTAGTGGCTCATGAGTCCTCCAGGGTCCGTCGCGAGCGGGCGAGTGCGGCGCGGGCTGCGAGGCCGTCGTCGGTGGGGTAGCCCACCTCCTCCAGCGTCAGGCCGTGGCCGGGCATGACGAGGATGTGGTGGTGGCGTTGGGGATGGGATGCGACGTCGGCCAGCCAGGTGCGATCGCGGCGGCCGCCGCCGACGGCGATCAGCGCCCCCACCACGGAGCGGACCATGGAGCGGCAGAAGGCGTCGGCCAGGAGGTGGATCTCGATGACGCCGTCGGGGCGCTGGGTGGCGGACAGCTCGCTGAGCTCCCGGATCGTGGTGGCGCCGTCGCGTGGCTTGCAGAAGGCGGCGAAGTCGCGCAGGCCCATGAGGTCGGGGGTGGCGGCGTTGAGGACGTCCACGTCCACGGGGTGCCGCACGGCCACGACGTGGCGGCGCTGCAGGGGGTCGGGCATGTGCCGGGAGTCGATGATCCGGTAGCAGTAGCGGCGCCAGATGGCGGAGAAACGGGCGTCGAAGCCGGCGGGGGCCTCCCGGACGGCGGTCACCACCACATCCTTGGGGAGTACCCGGCCCAGGAGGCGGTGCAGCTCGGCGGGGGAGGGGTTGCCGTCGCCGGGTGTGAAGGGCACGTCGAGGTGGCACACCTGGCCGCGGGCGTGAACGCTCGCGTCGGTGCGGCCGGCGACCACGAGCCTGGCGGGCCGGGAGAGTCGCATCACCCGGGTGATGTGGAACTCCAGGACCTCCTGCACCGTGCGGTGCCCCGGCTGGGTGGCCCAGCCGCGGAAGTCGGTGCCGTCGTAGGCGATGTCGAGGCGCCAGCGCGTCATCGGACCCGCTCGTAGGTCAGGTCGTGTGCGGCGCGCCCGGCGTCAAGACCCCGCTGCTCGTACTTGGTGACGGGGCGCCCCTCCCATCGTGGAGCCCAGCCGTCGTGCGCGTTGATCAGCTGACCATGGGCGTCGAGGGCGTCGCGCTGCCAGAGGGCGTAGTCCTCCCAATCGGTCGCCAGGCGCCACAGACCGCCGGGAACCAGTTTCGAGGCCACGACGTCGCCGAAGGCGGGGGTGACGAGCCGACGCTTGTGGTGGCGGGTCTTGTGCCAGGGGTCGGCGAAGAACGTCCACACCTCGGACAGGGATGCGTCGTCGAAGAGCTTGTCCAGGCCGCGTGCGCCGTCGACCATGGCGATCCGCACGTTGGTGATCCCGGCGCGACCGATCCGGCCGAGTGTGGAGGCCACGGCGGGCTTGAACACCTCGAACGCCACGAAGTCGACGTCGGGCCGGGCCGCGGCCATGGGGACCAGGGAGTCGCCCACACCGGAGCCGATCTCGACGATGCGGGGCGCCTGCCTGTTGAAGATCTCCTCCCAGTCCACATGTGCGCCCTCAGCCACGGAAGTGGGGACGTGGCCGACGGGCAGGGACAGTACGAAGGTGGAGGCATGTCGTGACCACGCACCCTTCTGGGCGTCGTTCATGCGCTTGCTGCGCCGCACGAAGCTGACGACGTCGCGGTGCACCTGCTCTTCTGTCTGATCCACCGGGCAAGAGTATCGAGGGTCGTCGAAATCGCACGCCTCCTACACTGGTGGAAGTCGTCCGTTCACTCCTGGGAGGCCCCCGTGCGCACCATCCTCAACATCATCTGGCTCGTCTTCGGCGGGATCTGGCTGTCGGCACTG
Organism: Arachnia sp.; assembly: GCA_039929445.1. Classification (GTDB taxonomy): domain Bacteria; phylum Actinomycetota; class Actinomycetes; order Propionibacteriales; family Propionibacteriaceae; genus Arachnia. Next base: position 10,928 of record JBDSRF010000261.1, read on the forward strand.
TATTTCCTCGCCGGGATCCTGGCCTGCATCTTCATCGTCACCATCCCCTTCGGGATCGCGTCGTTCCGCATGGCCCGCTACGTGTTCTGGCCGTACGGCAAGGCCGTCGTGGCGAAGCCGGGGGCAGGTGTGGCCAGCGGGGTGGCCAACGTCCTCTGGTTCATCCTCTGCGGATGGTGGCTCGCCATCGGGCATGTGCTCACCGCCATCGCCCAGTCGCTGACGATCATCGGCATCCTCGATGCGATCGTGAACCTCAAGATGATTCCCGTCACCTGTTTCCCGTTCGGCAAGCGCATCGTGGACCGTTCGTCGCTGCGCGCGGACCAGCGGCCGCTGCATTCGATCTGACAGGCACCGGAGCCCGGGAGCACCCGGCCCTGCGGCTCAGCGTCGAGGGCGAGATCACCCCGGGTGTGTCCGCGCGGGGAGCGGTCGGTCGACCTCGTTTTGACCCTCAAGCCGCTGCGACATAAGATGTGTAGCTGTTGCGCACCGCGCGGCCGTGGCTTCATCACGAGTCGATCGTCGAGCGCAGCCTTCAGATGAGTTTTAACGAATGGGAAGTTGGTCTGCGTCCGTGTCCACGTACACCCCAAAGCCCGGCGAGAACGCCAGGAACTGGCTTGTGATTGATGCTGAAGACATCATCCTCGGTCGCCTCGCCGTCCAGGTTGCCACGCTCCTGCGTGGCAAGCACAAGCCCACGTATGCTCCGCACGTGGATGGTGGCGACTTCGTCGTCGTCGTGAACGCGTCGAAGATTGCGCTCAGCGGTAACAAGCGCGTCGACTCGAAGCGCTACTCGCACTCCGGTAGCCCGGGCGGCCTCAAGACGATCGCCATCGGCGACCTGTTGAACAAGGACCCGCGCAAGGCCGTCGAGCGCGCAGTGTGGGGCATGCTGCCGAAGAACAAGTTGAGCCGCCAGATGATCAGCAAGCTCAAGGTCTACGGTGGCCCCGAGCACCCGCACGTTGCGCAGAAGCCGCAGCCGTTCGAGATCACCCAGATCGCACAGTGAGTCGAGAGAGCCAACAGATGACTGAGACCCCAACCGAAGAGACGGTCGACGAGACCGCCTCCGAGATCAAGCCCTTCACCGACGAGCAGGATCGCGAGATCGCCTACCGCTCCGACGCCAACCCGGCCGCCGCTGCTGGCAGCCAGGTCCGTCCCGCGATGGTTGCACCCGCCGGTGCCACTGGTCGTCGCAAGGAAGCCATCGCACGCGTCCGGATCGTCCCGGGCTCCGGCAAGTGGACCATCAACGGCCGCACGCTGGAGGACTACTTCCCCAACAAGGTGCACCAGCAGACCGTGTCGGATCCGTTCGTCACCGCCGGTGTCGTCGACTCCTACGACGTCATGTGCCGCATCCATGGTGGCGGAGTCACCGGACAGGCCGGCGCCCTGCGTCTCGGCGTTGCCCGTTGCCTGAACTCCGTCGACGAAGAGGCCAGCCGCCCCGCCCTGAAGAAGGCCGGCATGCTGACCCGCGACGCCCGCATCAAGGAGCGCAAGAAGGCCGGTCTCAAGAAGGCCCGCAAGGCTCCGCAGTACAGCAAGCGCTGATCCGGCCCAGGCCGACAGCACAACCCTCCACGCATTGCGTGGGGGGTTGTTTGCGTCCCCGGGGTGGCCGGGCCGGGCGCCGTCGTCGGGGCTGACCGGACATGCCGCGCCGGGTGGGCGCCGCGACGTATAAGTCCCCGGTGGGCAGTGCGTGAGGCGTGTCCGGCCAGCGATGAACCGGGTGGTGGAGGGTTGAGTCAGTCGACGAAGTGGGCGCGGCGGGCGGCGCGGCGCAGGATCCGCAGCATGGCGGGGCCCATCAGGATCATGGCGACGACGTTGACGGCGGCGCGCATCAGGTTCCAGCCCATCGACGTGGCCACGTTGTAGACCACGAAGCGCCGCACGTTCTCCAGCAGCGGTGCCCCGGCCACGAAGCTGGCGTCGGTCCCGGTGCCCAGCGCGAACGGCCAGAACGCCAGGTCCATGAGCCAGCCGTAGGCGAAGGCGCTCACGAGGCAGCAGGCGCTCAGCAGCACGATTTCCAGCCGGCCACCGACTTTGGGCAGCAGCGCTGCTCCCATCCCGACGAAGCCCGCGGCCAGCATCTGGTACGGCAGCCACGGGCCCACACCGCCGGTCACGAGGGCAGACACCAGGAGCGTCGTGTTGCCGAGGAGGAACCCGAAGCCTGGCCCGAACACCCTCCCACCGACGATCAACAGGAAGAAGATCAGCTCGATGCCCGCGGTGCCGGCCCCGAGAGGCCGGGTGAGGGTGCCCAGCGCCGCCACCACCCCCAGCATGGCCAGCGCCTTCGGCGAGATGCTGCCGGAGGTCAGCTCCGTCACCACGATGACGATCACCACCGGGAGCAGAAGGGCGAACACCAACGGGCCCTGCGACGAGTTGTCGAGGGCGGCGCCGGGCGCCACGAACAGCGGCCACACGAACGCCACCAACCCGATGAGCGCCGCGACGGCCAGCACCGCCGTGGAGCGGGCCCGGACGGGGATGGCGGGGGCGGACATCACGTGGACACCAGGGCGGCGGTGATCTCCGCGACCGTCATGACGTCGGCGGGGTGGAACACCTTGGTGACCTGCGGCGCGAAACTGGGGGAGGAACTGCACACCTGCCGGGTGGTGCCGTCGGCCACCACCTCGCCCTCGGCCAGCACGATGGTGCGCTCCGCGGTCTGCGCGGCGAACTCCACGTCGTGGGTGGACACGACCACGCACGTCCCCTGCGCGGTGAGCGAGGCAATGATGCGCGTGAGTTCGTGTTTCATGGCGTAGTCAAGGCCGCGGGTGGGCTCGTCGAGGCAGACGACGCGGGGGCTGGCCGCCAGTTGGATGGCCAGCACGAGGGCGAGCCGCTGCCCCTCGGAGAGGTCGCGCGGGTTCCGGTCACCGGGGAGGTCGGCGCCCAGGCGCAGCAGCAGGGAGCGGGCGGTGCCGGCGGCGACGCCGGACTCCCGGTCGGCCTGCGCGCACTCGGCATCGACGTCGGCCAGGTACAGCAGATCGGCGGGGCTCTGCGGCACGAGGCTCACCAGCCTGCGCGCCTCGTCGTCGGCCACCCGGCGGGGGTCGCGACCCTCGACGACGACCTCACCCGAGCTGGGGACGGCCCCCTGCAGGGCCCACAACAGGGAGGACTTGCCCGACCCGTTGCGGCCCATGAGCGCGACCGTGGTGCCGGCGTGCAGGTCCAGGTCGACGCCCGCGACGGCGGTGACGTCGCCGTAGCTGACCCGGAGGTCGCGGAGCCGGGCGACGGGTGGGTTGCCGTTGCCGCGCCAGGACAGGGCCTCGCGTAGCTCCGGTGCGCCTGCCAGGGCCAAGTGCGGTCCGTGGTCGCGGATGCGGCGACGGGCGGCACGGACGCTGAGTGGCACTTCCGGCCACCCCAAGGCGGTGGCGAGCTCGACGAGCGGGGGAGTGGTGTCCGCCATGGCCAGCACGTCGGCGGCGGGGCCTGAGACAACCCGGCCGTCGCCCGGCAGCCACAGGGCGCTGTCGGCTTCGTGCATCACCCGCTCGAGCCTGTGCTCTGCGAGCACGACGGTGAGACCCACGTCGTGCACGAGGGTGGCGATGGCGGCCAGGACGTCCTGGGCTGCTGTGGGGTCGAGGGCGGAGGTGGGTTCGTCCAGTACGAGGACGCGGGGCTGTGCGGCCAGGACGGCAGCGATGGCGACCCGTTGCTGCTGCCCTCCGGAGAGCTCCACCAGGGGGCGTCGGCGCAGGTCGGCGATGCCCATGAGGTCAAGGGTCTCCTCGACCCGCTTGCGCATCACCGACGGCGACAGCCCCATCTGCTCCATGCCGTAGGCCACCTCGTCCTCCACCACGTCGGTCACGAAACCGGCGAGCGGGTTCTGCCCCACCCAGCCGACGACGTCGGCGAGGTCCCGCGGCCGGTGCGTGCGCGTCGATCGGCCGGCGACCGTGACGTCACCGGAGAGTGATGCGCCGCTGGTGTGCGGCACCAGGCCGTTGATGGCGCCCAGCAGCGTCGACTTGCCCGTGCCGGTGCGGCCCATGACGAGGCACAGGTCGCCGTCGGGAATGGAGAACGTGGCGTCGGAGATGAGGGGGCGCGTGGCGTCGGGCTGCGTGATCGACACGTTCTGGAAGTGGATCATCAGCGGCCACCGGCTCTCTGGGGTCGGGGGGTGAGGGCCGCAGGCAGGACCAGCAGCAGCGGCAGGAGCAGTGCGGTCAGCGGCAACTCCGGCCAGGAGAGTGCCAGCGGCGGCGGATTCATGGCGTCGGGGTACCCGAGCGGGCTGGTCAGCCACAGCCCGACGGCGACGGTGAGGGCCCCGCAGGCACACACCAGGTTCTCCGGCCCGCCCCACGGGGCGGGGCGGTAGCGCGTGACCGACAGCCGTCGCCCGGCGCTGCGGAGCCCTGCGGCCCCCAGCCCGGCGCCCACCACCAGCAGCGCCAGGGCCAGCCAGCGCTGTGGCGCGAGCCCGAGGAGGGTGGCGCGGGACGCGGGCACGCCGAGGACGACGAACGCACCCAGGAGCAGGCACACCAGCGCCGCGAAGAGGGCGAGCGTGGTGTGGACCGGCACCTTCTGCTGTCCCCGTGTGCGGCCGTAGCCGCGCGCCTCCATGGAGGAGGCCAGAGTCATGGAGCCCTCGACGGCGTCCTCGACCACGGGGACGAGCGTGGCGCCGAGCCCGCGGAGACCGCGCGTGGCGTTGCCGCGGAGCCGGCGTCCGCGCCTGACGCGGTGGGCGGAGGCGATGAGTTGCGGCAGCACCGTCAGGGTGATGACGACGGCCACGGAGATGTCGTGGAGGGCGGCCGGGACAGACTTCAGCGCGGTGCGGGGGTTCGCCAGCGAGTTCGCGGCCCCCACGCACAGCAGGATGGTGGCGAGACGAGCAGCGTCGGTGGCCGCCCAGACCAGTTCCTCGGCCACCACGGGACCACCCAACCGGATGCCCGCTGCCCAGACCGGCAACTGCAGCTCGGGAAGCCGGAACAGGACGGTGCCGGTGGTGCTGCCCCCGATGAAGACACGCACGAGCACGCGGCCGGCGATGATGACGGCGCCGAGCAGCAGGTAGAACTTCAGCGATCGTGCCCACACCCCGTCGCCGCGCCGGGCCAGCACCACGGCGACCAGGGCGGCCGCAATGAGGACCAGCACCAGTGGGTTCAGGGTGAGGCTTGCGGTGATGCCCGCGCAGAGTGCCCACACCCACCATGCCCACGGGTGGGTTGCGCGGAGCACGGGCGCTGACCGGGTTGCTGTTGGCCTTTCCAGCGGGGCGACGCGGGTGATCAGCCGGGGCATGTCACCGTCCGCCCACCTGAGAGTTCGCCGGGCCGCTCCGCCGACGCCACCACAGGAGGACGAGGACGGCCACGAGGATGACGGCGCCTGTGCCGATGAGCGCCCACGGCGTGGTGGTGGGGAGCGCGACGGCCTTGTTGCCTGTGACAGGCGGGTCGATGTAGTCGGCCGCGACCGTTCCGGGAACCAGTACCTGCTGTCCATCGGAGAGGATCGTCAGCAGGGGCGGGGTGCAGGATTTCTCGTCGGCGGCGTTGTAGCACCACGCCTCAATGTCGCCCGGCACGGGACGCCGGGTGGCGGCCCCCTGCTGGGAGAACGCGTAGGAGGTGCCCGCCGCGCCGAAGTTGTAGTTCCAGTACGAGCCAGTGAACGTGGCCGGGCACTGTTCGGGGTGCCCCGACAGGGAGCAGATGAGGCGGCCGCCCGAGAAGCGGATCTGCATGCCGCCGCGGGCCAGGGCCTCCTCGCCGGAGGCGGGGGTGCCGACGCACTGGTTGGCCAGGATCGTGCCGTCGACGTCGACCACGAGCAGCCACACCTGGTCGGCCAGCAGGCAGGCCCCCACGGCGTTGGCGCCGGGTGAGGACGGTGGGGGTTCGGTGACGTCGTCGGCGTGGGCCACCGACGGGACCATCATCAGCGCGAACAGAATCGCGAGGCCGGCGAGCAGGGCGGGCCAGGCTCCGGTGCGGGATGCGGGGTGCATGTCAGGCCCCAGCGTACTGGTGGACATGTGGATGCCTCCTCAGCCTCGTGAATGGGGCCGTGCCGGGGCCCGGGAGGTCAGTCCCGGTC